>JAILJC010000069.1 GCA_024694965.1 Lachnospiraceae bacterium | reverse complement strand
GCGATAATAACCAGCCCGATATACACAAGCATGTTAACGACCGATAATTACGGCCGTGCAAATATATTCAATTCATGGGTCGAGCTGTTTAATATAATCACATGTCTGTGCGTTGTATACAGCATAGGCCGTGCAAAGCTCGATTATAAGGAGAAGTTTGACGAGTATTTAAGTGCCCTGCAGGGCCTGTCAAGCCTCTTCGCTTTTTGCGTACTCATATTCGTGTTCATATTCAGGGAACAGATATCCGGAATGATCAAGTACGAGGTACCGCTCGTTATATCGATGTTTGTTTATCTTGTCATTTTCCCTTCCGTGCAGTACATGCAGGAAAAATGCAGGTTTGAGTATAAATACAGGGAGAACATAGCGATCTCGCTTATCACCTGTATAGGTACCGTTGTGCTCTCGATAAGCTTAATGTACCTGTTCAACGACAGGAGGTATATCGGTAAGATCTTAGGTACGATACTCCCCGCCTTCCTTATGGGCATCGGTTTTTACATAAACATACTGAGGAAGGGAAAGGTGTTTTATAACCGGGAATACTGGAAATACGCACTTAAGATAGGCCTCCCGATGATCCCGCATGCACTCGCGCTCGTGGTACTTGCACAGATCGACCGCATAATGATAAAGGATATCTGCGGTGATGCCGATGCGGGACTGTATACGTACGGGTACAGTATCGCAACCCTGCTGGCCATATTTACGAATGCGATAGGACAGGCATGGCTTCCGTGGCTTAACGAACAGCTTGACTCAGATAACAGGGCAAAGGTAAGGAGTATGCAGAAAAAGCTTGTACTCCTTGGCTGTTTCCTGTCACTCGGATTTATAACGGTTGCTCCGGAGGCCCTTATGGTGCTGGCTCCGAGGGCTAAGGCTTACTGGGTTGCAAAGTGGGTGATCCCGCCCGTTGCCCTGGGTACTCTTGCACAGTATTTTTACACCAATTACGTAAATGTTGAGCTGTTCCATAAAAAGACTCCGATAATAGCGGCAAGCTCGATATTTGCCGCCTTTGTAAATTATATACTTAACTATCTGATGATACCGCGGTTCGGATACATCGCCGCGGCATACACGACGCTTGTAAGCTATGTTTTCCTTATGCTCTTCCATTACGTTGCCGTTAACATGGTAATAAAGGACAGGGTGTATTCGAATTCGTTTATGTTCATCGCAATGCTCATCTGCGCAGTATGCGGTATATCGATGAGTTTCTTCTACGCTGACGGCATAAGGATGGCGCTCATGAGATATGGCATCGCGGCAGTGACTCTTTCCGTATTTGCCTTCATAAGGCGGGATGATGTTGCGGCACTTTTAGGATATGTAAAAAATAGGCTCCCCTTTGCAGGAAAGGGCTGAAAATGCTATAATAAATTGTTTAGGTTTAATTTAATACACGAGGTTTATATATGAGATCACTTATTGTAATACCCGCAAGGGGAGGCTCAAAGCGCATACCGAGGAAAAATGTACGTATTATGTGCGGAAAGCCGCTCATTGTTTATTCGATCGAAAATGCGAAGTCGCTTAAGGAATATATGGATGTGGATGTTGCCGTATCGACCGATGATGAGGAACTTATGAGCATCGTAAGAAAGCGCGGCGTGGATGTTGTTGCAAGGCCTAAGGAGCTCGCCGGCGATTCGGTGACTCTTGACCCGGTTATTTATCATGCGGTTAAGTACATGGAGGAGAAGAAGCGCTGCAGGTACGATACCGTGATAACGATGCAGTGTACTTCGCCTACGCTTAAAAATTCAACGATAAAGAGCGCCATCGAGTTTTTCGAAAAGTCTGAATGGGATACCGTTATAAGTGCGATGAACAAGCCGCATCTTTCGTGGGGCGTTGTCGACGGAAAGATCACGAAGAACTACGAGAAAAGGCTTAATTCGCAGGAACTGCCCGCCAACTATCTTGAAACCGGCGGATTCCTTATAACAAGGCGCGAATGCGTGACCGAAACTGGGCGTATCGGTGAGAAGGTAAATATATTTGAGATACCCGAGGATGAAGCGGTTGATATAGATACCTATTCGGACTGGGTGCTGTGCGAGAACATTTTAAGGAGAAAGAGGATAATGTTCCGTACCGTCGGAAAGATGCAGCTTGGAATGGGACATATCTACAGGTGCCTGACACTTGCATATAAGCTCACCGGGCATGATATAGTGTTCGTTACCGATAAGGACAGCGATATCGGTATCGATAAGATAAACGATTCCAATTTCCCGCTCATTGTTGTAAATGATGACGAGGATTTTGAGGCTGTGCTTGAAAGGGAGAGGCCGGATATATTAGTGAACGATATTTTGGACACATCCCTTAAGTACATGACCATGGTCAACAAGTATGCGAAGAGGGTCGTGAATTTTGAGGATGTGGGCCCCGGTGCAAAGTATGCGGATGCGGTCATAAATGCACTGTATGAAAAGGGCGAGAAGCTGCACAACGAATACTACGGTTCGAAGTATTTCTGCATACGCGATGAGTTCCTTGAGGAAGAACCTTCGGAGTTTTCGGAGAAGGTGGAAAACATCATCGTCATTTTCGGCGGTGCCGATCCGTCAGACCTCACCGGAAGGCTTTACGGTGTTGCCGGGCAGCTGCATAAGGAATTCCCGTGGATCAAATTCCATTTTCTTGTGGGATTTGCATACGGTCATAAGGATAAGATCGTAACGGATGAGGAAAACAATATCTATGTGCATATAGATGCCAAGCGTGTAAGCTCGTACATGAACAAAGCGGACCTTGCGATAACCTCTCAGGGACGTACAGTTTTCGAACTGGCGAGCATGGGCGTGCCTTCGGTCGTGCTTGCACAGAATGAGCGCGAAGCGGAGCATGTTTTCGCGGGCATACAGAACGGGTTTATAAACTTGGGCATAGGCCGCGAACAGGATGATTCTACGATAATCTCAACGATAAGGTGGCTTATAATGACACCCAATGTCCGCTCGGAGATGAGGCGTCTCCAGCTTATGAAGGATTTTTCGAAAGGCCAGGACAGGGTAATACATCTTATCTTAAATGACCTTGATGATGAAGAATAAAGGGAATTGAACGAGTGAAAAACGATTTTCAGATGATAGATGTCCAGAAGGAATATGAACAGGATCTTCTGGATGCACAGATCATACGCGAGCGGCAGGAGGAACTTAACAAGCAGGCGTACTTAAGGCAGCAGGAAGAGTATATGCGCCAGCTTCAGCTGCAGCAGGAACAAAACGACGAGATACTGCGCCAGAACGCGCAGCATTTTGCGGCACAGATGCCGTCGACCTGGGACGTGACCGCGGTCTCGTTAAACGGGAACATGGACAATACTTTTGCCGGAAATGCTATCCCCGTCGATCCTATCGTTCCGCGGCAGGTGTATGATTCTCACATGACCCAGATGGCTACCGCCATGCATGTGTTGAGCGGGCGTAAGGTGCTGCTTGTAAATACCGTGTGCGGTACGGGCAGCGTGGGCCGTCTTATTGCGGGACTATATAAAACGCTTGAGGATTACGGATATGAGTGTCTTGCTGCCTACGGAAGGGGCGAAGCCCCGGAGGGCATTCGCGGCTACAGGATAGGCACCGATATGGATATGTATATCCACGGCGCGATGAGCAGGCTGTATGACAGGCACGGATTCTATTCGATGAAGGCAACGCAGGATTTTGTGGCGATGGTAAAGGAATACGATCCGGATATCATCCATTTACACAACCTGCACGGATACTACCTTAACCTCGATGTACTGTTTTCGTATCTTAAGAAGTGCGGAAAGAAGATAATATGGACACTGCATGACTGCTGGAGTTTTACCGGGCACTGCAGTCATTTTGAATACATAGGCTGTCAAAAATGGATGACGGGATGTTTTAAGTGTGAACAGCTGCGTGAATACCCCAAGTCGTTTGGCGTGGACAGTTCATCGCGTAACTATGAAGCCAAAAGAAGGCTGTTTACCGGAATTGAAAACCTTACGATAGTGACGCCTTCGGAATGGCTTAAGGATAAGGTTAAACAGTCATTCCTTATGGAATATCCGGTGACCGTAGTACCTACGGGTATCGATCTTACGCAGTTTTATCCGCGTGAGGAGGTCATGAGCGAGGATAACTTAATTTACAGGATAAAGAATCATCTGTCGCTCAGGAATAAGACGATACTTTTGGGCGTTGCAAATCCCTGGAGGGACAGGAAGGGACTTGTCCAGTTTGAGGCTTTGGCAAAGACGCTTGATGACAGATATGCGATAATCCTTGTCGGGCTTAATGAAAAGCAGATAAAGGCTTTACCGGAAAACATAATAGGACTGAGCCGTACCGACAGCACAGAGGAGCTGGCATGCCTGTATTCGATGGCTGATATATACGTTAACTTAACGCTTGAGGATACGTTCCCGACGACCAATATCGAGGCGCTCGCGTGCGGTACACCGGTCATCACATACAAGGCCGGAGGAAGTCCCGAGAGCATAGATGATACCTGCGGGGAATCTGTCGACCGCAACAGCATCCAGGGCATTGTGGCGGCGATAGATAAGATACAGTCTTTAAAGGGCGAGTGCTACACACAGCAGATGTGCCTAAGAAGGGCACAGCTTTACAGTAAGGAATACAGGTTTTTGGAATATATCCAGCATGTTTATGAGGCTTTATGAAAGATATATGTAAGAAATTTCAGAGAAGTATAATATTTGTCATGGAGCTTGTCATGTACGGTGCGGCGTTTGCCACGTTCTTTCTGATGTTCTCGATAGATAACCGGGAGATCATAGAACTGTCCCGTACGGCGGCTGTAACGCTTTCGACCTACGTGATAATACTTCTGCTCCTGTCGCGTGCTTACGGCAGTTATGCGATAGGCATGAAGAAAGATAAGGACATCATTTTTTCGCTTACGGCAGCGGGGGTGATAACCGACCTTATCACATATTTCGAGCTCACGATAATGAAAACGAATGCGGCAAACAATTCAACGTTCAAGATAGAGAACGTTGGGATACTTGTTTCGGTCATCCTTATCCAGTTTGTCATTTATTTTGTTTTCGTAAAGGCGGGAAACAGCTTTTATTTTAAGTTAAACGATGCTGAGAAGTGCCTCATAATCACGGGCAATGAGAAGGATGCGAAAAAGGTAAGCCGTGCACTTTCCGATTTTTCGAAAAGATATACCGTGTTTGATGTTATAAGGCATGACGATGAACGGCTTAAGGACAGGATAGTCGCATCGGATACGGTGGTGCTCTATGAAGTGCCGGTCGATATAAGAAAGGATGTTATCGACTGGTGTTACCAGAACCTTAAAAACATTTATTTTAATCCCAATGTTGCGGATATACTTGAGCATAATTCGCAGCAGACGGTGCTTGACGATATATCGTTTTATGCATGGCAGTTTCACCTTATAACCATTGAGCAGCGCATAGTAAAGCGGCTGATGGACCTTGTGATATCCGTGATCCTGCTCATCATCTTAAGTCCCGTGCTTCTTGTTAGCGCCATATGCATCAAGAAAAACGACGGCGGAAAGGTACTGTTTAAGCAGAAGAGGGCTACGGCCAACGGCAAGGTTTTTGATATATACAAGTTCCGCACGATGAAGGAAAATGTTGAGAACAAGTCGGTCACAAAGGATGATGACAGGATAACGAGCGTCGGCAGGGTACTTCGGAAGTTCAGGATTGATGAGCTGCCGCAGCTTATAAACATAGTGAAGGGCGATATGAGCCTGGTGGGACCGCGTCCGGAAATGCTTGAGAACGTTGAGGATTACACCAGGGAGCTTCCGGAATTCCGTTACAGGTTAAGGATGAAGGCGGGACTTACGGGATATGCCCAGATATTCGGTAAATACAATACGAGTTCCAAGGACAAGCTGATGCTTGATCTTATGTATATCGAAAACTATTCGCTCATAAGGGATATTCAGCTTTTGTTCCAGACCGTGCTCGTACTGTTTAAGGCGGAAGAATCAACGGAGGCTTTCAGTGAGCGGGAAACCTGAAGTATCGCTTATCACAGTCGCATATAACAGCGAAGCAACGATAAAAAGGACGATAGAATCCGTTCTTGCACAGACGGCACCCGTAAAGGAATACATTATAGTTGACGGGGCTTCAAAGGACGGTACCGTTTCCGTGGCTGAAGGGTACAGGGAAGCCTTTGAAAATAAAGGGGTCAGGTTCACTGTCGTATCGGAGCCGGATAACGGTATCTATGATGCGATGAACAAGGGAATAAAGCTTGCCACGGGCGATATCATCGGAATGATAAATTCGGATGACTGGTATGAGCCCTGTGCGGTTGGGACCGTACTCAAAACATACGATGAAGAAGAATTCGATATGTTTTACGCGGACCTTAGGATGCACATGCCGTCGGGAAAGACGTTCATCAAGCATTCAAGGAACAGAAGTTATGCAACGTCAAGGGACTGGAACCATCCGACGACCTTCATAACGCGTAAGATGTATGAGAAATATAAATACAGGAACAAGACCATCCATGATGACTACGATCTTGTGCTAAGGCTTAAAAAGGCCGGTGCTAAGATCGCGGTCAGGAATGTTGTGATCGCCGATTTTACCATGAACGGTACATCACATGAAAAGAGCTTTAAAAAGGCTATGGAAAGGGTCAGGATAAAATACGGGATTTACCGTGACAACGGTTATTCGCCGCTGTATTTCCCGGAGTGTTTTATTGTAGAGATGGCAAAACTGCTGATTGGGTGATAAGTATGAAGATCAAAACTCTGACTTTTTTTTCAAACTATTACAATCATCATCAGAAGGCATTATGCGATGAATGGTACTCCCTTTTGGGAGACGGCTTCACCTTTGTCGAAACACAGCCCATAGAAGGCTTTCGGGCAACGATGGGATGGGGCAAGGAGGAAGTGCCGCCTTATGTGTTAAGGACCTACCTAAACGATGCCTCCCATAAAAAGGCATTAAGGCTTGCGGTTGAAAGCGATCTTGTTGTCATGGGGACCGCTCCCGAAATGTATATCGAGGAGCGCTTAAGCATGAACAAGATAATCTTCAGGTATTCCGAACGCCCCTTAAAGGAGGGCTTTATCAAGTTCTTCATACCGCGACTGACAAAAAAATACATCCACATGCATATAAGAAACAAGCATAAAAAGATATATGTACTTGCAGCCAGTGCGTATACGGCATGGGATTACAGGAAGATGTTCAACAGCTACGCCGGCAAATGCTACAAGTTCGGTTATTTCCCCGAGCATTTAAGCTATGACGTGGATAAGCTGATGGAAATGAAAAAGATCACCGCCGACAGGGAAACGGGTAATCCCGATATGCCCACTATCCTCTGGGAAGGCAGGATGATAAGGCTTAAGAGGCCCGACCTCCTCATAAAAGCCGCCCGTATCTTGCGGGATAAGGGATACAATTTCAGGCTTACCTTCATAGGCGAGGGCAAGGAGAGGAAGAAGATCAAGATATATGCGGGTATGTACGGTTTATCGGACATTACCACCTTTATGGATTTCCTTCCGCCGCCCGAAGCAAGGGATAAGATGGCAAATGCCAAGATATATGTAATGACCTCCAACTTCCTTGAGGGCTGGGGTTCGGTAATCTATGAAGCATTGAACGCGGGATGTGCCACCGTGGTGTCGCATGCGCCTGGTGCCACGCCGTGGCTTGTAAGAAACGGCAAGACAGGCCTTATCTTTAAGAGCGGAAGCGTAGAATCATTGACGGAGCAGCTTGAGAAGCTCCTTAAGAATCCGGAGCTTTGTGAAAAATACGGAGCTGCCGCATACAGACAGATGGAAAGGTTATGGAATCCGCAGGTGGCCGCGCGCAACGTGCTCACCCTTGCCGATGACCTTACCGAGGGCAGGAGGAGCAGCATAAAGGAAGGACCGTGCTCAGCCGCAAGGATACTGAAGAATAACTGGTATTCGTCATAAGGGTGGACCGCTTGCGGTGGATTCCTTATGACTGGGAGAAAGTAATTGAAAATTCTGTATTTAATGGAATACCCCATAGACCTTCCCGGCGGCGGGCAGTTATCCACCTGGACGCTCTGCGACGGACTTATAAAACACGGTTTTGAACCCGTTGTTGCATGCCCTAAGCTGCTTTCGCGGAAGAAGACAGATTTTAACTTTAAGATCGATGAATACAGGTCGGATGAAAACAGGGAGAGGAACAGGTTTGCAAGGTTTTTTAATTTCCTTTCGCGCATCCGTTCTTTCAAAAGGATAATAAAGAACGAGAAGCCTGATCTTATCCATGTGTCGATGTCAGAATCACTCATAACCTTCGGCTTTTTAAGGTGTCTCGGTATATTTAAAGAGATCCCTTTTGTCTATACGGACAGGGGGCTGGCATACGGGTACAGGAAACATTCAAAGGCCTGTATTAAGGCAACGCTTAAGCATGCTGCCGGGATGATATGCACCACACAGTTTAATAAGGATCTGTGGCTTAAGGAAAAGATAAGGGCTACCGTAACGGTCATTCCAAATACGATAAGTACGGCCTTTGATGCTTATGATGAAGGGATGAGGCCTGCGATGCGGAAAAAGGCGGGCATAGGGGATGATGAATTTGTCATAGGCTTTGCGGGCCGCATATCGGAGGAAAAGGACTGGGATTTCGTTCCCGTGCTTGTTAAGGCATTAAGCGATGCCGGGGTAAAGTTTAAGGTTGCTCTTGTGATCTCTGTATACGAGGGGCGCGACAATGAGATCGTAAGGAGCATAAAGGATGGGATAACAGCCTCGATAGGAGAGGAAAACCTCATATATATGCAGGACCTTACACAGGCTGAGATATCGGATTACTACTACATGGTTGACGTATTCGTCATGTCGTCGATGTTTGAATCCTTCGGCAAGGCGGCGGTCGAAGCGATGAGCAGGAAATGCTCGGTTGTATCGACAACTGTGGGCGGCCTCCCGGAGGTTATCGGAAAAGAGGAAAACCTGTATTCAAAGGATAACGTAGATAAGTTCGTAAGCCGTGTTAAGAAGCTGAGTGAGGACAGGGCGGAACTTGAAAAGGACAGGGAGTTTTTCTACAACAGGTACAGGAATCTATATACAACGGAAACGCATGTGATGAGGCATGTGGAGTTATACAGGAGAATAATACGTAATGGAGATACAAACTAACAGGCTTGACCGGGGTTTTTACCGCTATCAGGCGGAGTTTGAGGAAGCGGCACTTAGGGTCCTTCGGTCCGGCTGGTACATAATGGGAAAGGAGCTTTCCGATTTTGAGGAGAGGTTTGCTAAATATGTCGGAGCAAAGTACTGCGTGGGACTTGGCAACGGTCTTGATGCCCTTTGGATGGCATTCAGGATACTTGGCATAGGAAAAGGCGATGAGGTCATCGTCCAGGGAAATACCTATATCGCAAGTGTCATGGGCATTACGATAAACGGGGCGACGCCGGTGTTTGTCGAGCCGGATGAGTACTTTAACATCGATGCTTCAAAGATCGAGGAAAAGATAACCGAAAAGACAAAGGCTGTTCTTGTAGTGCATCTTTACGGCCAGGCATCACAGATGGATAAGATAACCGATATCTGTAAGAAGCATAACCTTAAGCTTGTAGAAGACTGTGCCCAGTCGCACGGTTCGGCCTTTAAGGGAAGAGTCACGGGTACCTTCGGAGACATAGGATGCTTTTCTTTCTATCCGTCCAAGAACATCGGGGCCTTCGGTGACGGAGGAGCGATAGTCACGGATGATGAGGAGATAGCAAAGGAGATGCGCATACTGCGCAACTACGGCAGTGAAAAAAGGTATTACAACAAGGTTGTCGGGACCAACTCGCGGCTTGATGAGATACAGGCTGCGCTGCTTAAGGTAAGGCTTGAGCATGCGAAGGAAATGAATAAGGAAAAACAGGATGTTGCGGCCGAATATGATAAGGGGATAAACAATCCGCTTATAAAGCTTCCCGGAATAAGGGAGGGAGCAGACCATATATATCACCAGTACGTGATAAGATGCAAAAGGCGTGATGAGCTTATCGCTTATCTTAAGGATAAGGGGATATCGACTATCATACATTACCCGATACCTCCCCACCTTTCGCAGGCTTACGGATATCTGGGATTTAAGAAGGGTGACCTTCCAATAACCGAAGCATGTGCCGATGAAGTGCTCAGTATCCCTATGTATAACGGGATCACGGAGGAAGAAGTCGGGTATGTCGTGGATGTGTTAAATGAGTTTAAATGACAACTCATCAGTCAGCCACTAGCGTGCTGCTGCCAGGAGAAAGAATATGAATATTAAAGATCAGTACAGGATAATTGAATTCGGTGAGTACGGTGACGAGAGGGGAAACCTCGTTGTCGCCGAGTGCGGAGGTGTGGATGTGCCGTTTACCGTAAAGAGGGTGTTCTACATTTACGGCAGCGATGACACGGTAAGGCGTGGATGCCATGCAAACCGCAGGACGGAGTTTGTCCTTATAAATGTTTCCGGATCGAGCAAGGTTAAGATCGACAACGGATTTGAAACCGATATCGTTGAACTTAACCGGCCGAGGATGGGACTGTATCTTCCCGTGATGCTGTGGAAGGAGATGTATGATTTTTCACCCGATTCGGTGCTGCTCGTACTTGCGAGCGAACATTATGACGGGAATGAATATGTAAGGGATTATGATAAGTACCTTGAGATGGTCGGAGGAGCCAGGCATGAGTAAGATATCGATAGTGGTACCTGTGTACTATAATTCGGACACTTTGATGCTTCTTTATGATGACATGAAGGAGAAGATACTGGGAAAGCTCGGTGACTACGAGATAGTTTTTGTAGATGACGGCTCCGGAGATGAATCATGGGAAGTGATGAATAAGATCCGGGACATGGACCCCAATGTTCAGTGTATCAGGCTGTCCCGCAATTTCGGGGAGCATGCCGCGATACTGGCGGGACTTCATGTATGTACGGGTGACTGTGCGGTCACGAAGCAGGCGGACCTTCAGGAGGATTCCGAACTCATCCTTGAGATGTATGAAAGCTGGAAGCGCGGCAACAAGGTCGTGCTTGCTGTAAGGGCCGAACGCGATGACAGCGCGGTAAAGAAGTTTTTTGCAAATATGTACTACGGGATCGTGCGCAGGTGCATCGATAAGAACATGCCGGTCGGCGGATTTGACTGCTATCTTCTTGACAGGCAGGTTATAGGCGTACTTGAGATGCTCGATGAGAAGAATTCGGCACTGACCCTGCAGATACTTTGGGCGGGATTTAAGCCCGATAAAGTATATTTCCACAGGAAGGACAGGGAGATAGGCAAGTCGCGCTGGACCTTCAGCAAAAAGTTTAAGCTCGTTATGGATTCGATGATGAGCTTCTCATATTTCCCGATAAGGTTCATGTCGGGAGTAGGAGTGGCATGCTCGATAGCTTCTTTTTTGTGGATAGTTGAAGTGGTACTGGAGAGGCTGATAATCGGAACCCCGATACAGGGCTGGGCATCGCTTATGTGCCTTGTGCTGTTTTCAACGGGCATGATCCTTTTGATGCTCGGTATTCTCGGAGAATACCTGTGGCGTACGCTTGATGCGAGCAGGAACAGGCCTCCGTTCCTTATAGATGTTGTTGAGGAAGCCAGGGGAGATGGAGAAAAGTAAGGAAAGTTTATTTACAAGCTTTATAAAATATTTCTACGGCAATTTTGTGGTGCTGCTGCTCGGACTTGTCCAGCTGCCGCTGACTACCCGTGTCCTTCGGACCGAGGAATACGGCAAGACCACCATGTTCATAACGGCGGTCTCGGTCATTTATATTTTCGCGATCCTGGGACTTGATCAGGCATATATAAGATATTTCTACAAGGAAGGCGTTAACAGGAAGACACTGTTTTTACAGTGCCTGCTACCGCCTTTTATCTTAATACTTATCCTGGCCGCGGTGTATGTGGTCTTTTCCCCGTACTTTAATATGTTCCTGTTCGGAGAGAACGGCATAAGCATCATCATACCCGTTGTTGCATATACGATCATATCGGTGTTCGAAAGGTTTCTGTTCCTTAATATCAGGATGGATCAGAACGGAGTTTTGTATTCGAATCTTAACATCCTCTCAAAGGTTTTAAATGTTTCGTTCATCATACTTTTTGCTTATCTTCTTGGCAGCAATTTCCGTGTGATAATGTATGCCATGACTCTTTCGCTCGGAACCGTAACCCTGATATGTGCGATACGGTATATCTTCATCACGAGAAAGGATAAGGTGACGAGGCATGATGCCACCGAAAGGGAGCTCCTTAAGTACGGTATCCCGTTTATCCCGATGCTGCTCATGGAATGGCTGCTCTCGTCCATGGATAAGTGGTCGATCAAGATATTCAACGATTTTTCCGAGACAGGGATATACGGGTCGGCAATGCAGATCATGACTATCATCCTGACTGTCAAGATAACGTTTGTGGCATTCTGGTCACCGGTTGCGATGGAAAAGTACGAAAACTGTTCCGATGAGGAGTGTAAGAGCTTTTTTGCGGACATGTTCGACAAGGTACAGTTCCTTTGCATGAGTACCGCATTCCTGCTTACGATACTTAGAGGCGTGATCGTGCTGATACTCGGTAAGGACTACAGGGAGGCCATCTCCATCATACCGTTCCTGACCCTGATGCCAGTGCTTTCCATCATGTTTGAGATGACGGGACAGGGTGTCAAATTCACGGGAAAGATAAAGTATTTTAACTATGCTTCGCTTGCGGCCATCATCTGCAACCTTGCGGGGAACACGTTGCTGGTGCCGCGTTATAAGGGAGTGGGAGCGGCTTTGGCAACAGCGGTCACATATATAGTTTATTTTGCGATCGGGACTTATTTTTCGATAAAATGTTATCCCGTAAAATACAGGATGAAGAATTTCATCGTATCCCTTGTTTTATATCTTGCCTATGCCGCCTATGCCACGGTGGCAAAGGATCAGCTTATAAGTGCGGCTGTGGGAACTGTCATTTTCATAATATGCTGCTTCATGAATATAACTACTCTTAAAGAACTGTTTAAATATGCCGCGGAGTTTTTAAAAAAGCTTACCAAAGGAAAAAGTGAATGAGATACCTGGTGTTCCTGATCCTTGCGATAGCGGCAGGGATCGCGATAAGAATTAAAAAAGAATACAGGAACCGTATCCTTATTGCCCTTTGCGCGCTCGTTGTTTTGCTGAACGTCTTTTATAACGCAAGGATGCTTAAGGGAGTAATGAGCTTTATAAGACCGGTAAGCCAGACGTTTTACCAGACCTCTTATCTTGATACCGGAGAGTACCCCGACTCGCTCCTTATGATGCTCTTTAAAGGCAGGACGGTGTATGTTAAGAACGATAAATGCGGTAAGGATGATTACGGTCACAGGCACTGGCTGTTTCGGTATTACCATGCTTTCAATACCCAGTGGTTTTTAAAGGCAGCAGAGGCGGATGTTAAAGAGGATGATTCCATTAACGATGTTTCGCTTGCCGCTGAGCTTATTGATTCCGATTTTGAAGAGCTTGGCAGGGCAAACGATATGTTCCGCTATATCTTCATGTATAACGACATAGACAGGGAATGGGGTAATTATTTTTATTACTACTGGTACTATTATGAACGCCTTGATCCCATAAGGGTTTTCGTTATGACAGGAGATGAAAACGGCAGCGGTTCCGTGTTTGATCCGGGTGAGCTTGTCGTCATGTGGAATACGGTTGACGGAATCGAAAACGAGGATATCTATATAATGCCGAAGGACTATTATGACAGGGAGGTGGCCGGTAATGAGTGAAGCGGTTGCCTCGTATATAGGCAGTTTAACTCCCGGGTTCTTCATGAACCAGGTGATCACGATATTTTTGCTGACACTGCTCGGAAGCCTTGTAACAGTGTGCGCATGTAAGGGTAAAAGCTCACTGCTTTATGTGCTTTTGTATTTTCCCGCAGGGCTCAGCATATATGCGCTCATATCTTTTGTACTGCTTGTAAGCGGAATACACTTTGACAGGCTGAGCGTCACGCTGCCCTGTGCAGCCGCAGCGGTTATCGCAGCCGTTTTGATAATAAAGAATAAGTGGAGTATCACGGGCGGATTTACCGTAAAACAGTGTGTCATCGGTATAATAACAATGTTATGTATCATTGTTATTTCAACATGCGGTATCCTTTCCGTTTCGGTCACGAACGATTCGATGTATTACTACTTAATGTATCCCAAGGCCCTTGTTCACTTTGGGTATTTAAGGCGGGGCTTTAACGTGTTCCTTACCGATATCGGACAGATGAGTGCCATAATAAACACGCTCCCCTATATGTACGGGTTTAATGAAAGCTTTGGCATACTTACGTTCTTAAACATTGACACGCTGCTCCTGTTTGCCTGTGCGGTTTATGAAGCTGCGGCAAAGCAGCTTGATAAAAAGAAGGCGGCAGCAGCCTGCATAATGATGACTCTTATCCTGATAAGCTCCATGCCCTATGTGATAATGTCAAAATGGATGATGTCAAACAGCTACTTTATGTGCTTTATGTTCATCTGCGTATATCTTTCTTACAGGATCGGCAGCAGGAAGGAGGCTGCACCGGAAGCCGGAGAGCTGTTCATACTCGGTATCATGTTTGCCGTAATGTCTTTCCTTAGGATGGAAGGCTGCATGATCGCCCTTATACTTACGGTTTGTTTTGCTACCCTGGATTACACGAACAGGCAGCTTGCCGTAACGTTCCTTATGCCGATATTGCTGATCGCTGTTTCATATGACATAAGGATATTCCTTACGATGGATATAGATGCGCCGTATACCTTCTTAACGCCTGTGAAAGCTGTGATCCAGATCGCAGCCGTCATTGCAGTAGCAGCATATGTGCTGTTTTTAAGGGACAGGCTGCCGTCGTTTTTTAATAAAAGGCTTGATATCCTGATTCCTGCCGGACTTGCGCTCGTAAATGCGGTTCTGTGCGTTTATAATCCGGGAAGGTATCTCGGAAACCTTAAATCATTTGTGTTTAACATATCGCACAGGAGCGGATGGGGACTGTTCCCGATGCTCATCATCGGTATCTACGTTTTATGCTTTATTGTATCCAAAGGGGAAGGAACGTTTAAATATACCTTTGCGGACCTGTGTTTTTTATCGTATCTTCTGACGTGCCTTGCCGTGGGATTTGCAAGGGGCGATGCGCTGCGGGAGAGCATAGGTGATTCGGGAAACAGGGTGCTGCTGCAGGTTACGATACTTGCATTCTTTGCAGCGTGCGATCATATCATAGCTTTGTTACTGCCTGGTGTAAAGGATACCGCAGGGGACTGATTCTACCTTGTAATCATTTGAATCAATATGTTCAAGAAGGAAGCCGCCTGTCTCGTTTTCGTTGGGACTCGGATCAGCTTCCACATCTCCGCATGTCTCATAACTTCCGTATTTTTCATCAAGCACAAGTATAAGATCGGGATACCTTCCCGGGTTCATTTCGTAGTAGGGTTTGAGCCTTTCGCTGTTAAATGCAGTACGCCAGGTAGTCGGAGAGGCGCATCTTAGGTCAGTGCACATATAGCCCCAGGGAAGGAGTTTTGTGATGAATATATTGCCTACATTTTTTGACTCCATTTCCATCGAGTTGGGATACATCGAAGGAACCTTTAAGTTGGCACTCTGGCAGCAAGCCTGAAGTGTATCATAAACCGTTTCGTAATCGGCATTGTGCCCTGCCGTTGTATAAAGTCCTGCGGCGGGGCCTTTGGTTATTTTGGTGTTTAACAATTCAAGCGGCGCATCGCGGTATATGTTTACGACCCTAAGGAACATGGTCTGCACAAGGACGATGCACATAACGGCGGTGCAGCAGATGAGGCGGATCGCGGAAAGCCTGTCCCTGTCTTTTAGATGTCCGCCGGCATACTGCATGAGTATCACGATGCAGCCTATGCTTGCGATAAAGTGTCCCATTGACAGTATATAAAGATAACCGTTTGACGAGTAGCTGTAGGTGAGCGAAAATATCATGCCGCTTACGATGAAGAGGAAGAACAGCTTAAAGTCCTTTTTCTCCTGCGTAAAGAAAAGCGGCAGGGTAAAAAGGCACAGGACCGTCTGGATGTAACCGGTGTGTCCCAAAGAGCAGAAGAACATATAAACAAACAGGATAAGGTCGGCGGTAAAGATGCACGCGCGGAACAGGTGATTCTTTGAAAATTTAAAAAACGAAGTGATGAATGAAACGATGATGAGAAGATATGATGCATAAGCACCGTATCCAAACACTTCGTTTATGCCGATGAAGAATTTCTTGAGCGGATATATCACGCTTGTCCCGTGTTCCTCATCGCTTAACACGTAGGGGATCCCGGCTATGAAATCCGTGACGGGAACAGTCAGCAGAAGGTAAATTAAAAACAATACGGCGGGTATCACGATGCCGGCCAAGGTGTAGAGTACTATGTCCTTAAGGTGGGCGGAATCAAGTGCGGCCGACTGTTTTTCATTAAGCTTGATAAACCTGGGAGCTGCCATAAGAACGATCAAAAACAAAAGTATGACAAAATATGCGACACATAAGGTCGGCAGGCTTAGAACGCTTAAGGCAAACAGTACGCCCGAATAAACAAGATGGCGCTTTTTAAGACCGGAGTAATAGTGGTATATAAGGAGCATCGACATAAGGAACATCTGCACCGAAAGCGTGTAGTACGAAAGGGTTGCGATGTTTAGATGCGTGTAGAACAAAAGGCACAGTGAGCAGGCAAGTGCGGTAAGTTTTGCGGCATGACGCTTAAGGATATTAAACATCACAGTCGCATTTAGCGTGCTCATTAAAACGAACAGGATACGAAAATACAGCAGTATGCCGGTGTTTGAACCCCGGATCGCCATATACAGTGCATAAAACGGCAGCAGGATAAGGGATGATAACTGCGTGGGAAACCACTCATCCCTGAATATGTCATCGCCCATATAAAAACGGTGCGTAGTGGAAAAATAGAATGTTTCATCGGACCAGCAGAAGCTGTAGAAACACTTTATGATGAGCAGAAGTGCTCCGATCGCTATGAGGATGTACGGGTAATGGCGGACAGCCTTCTTAAGCATAAACAAACTCCGGTTTCATTAACGGTGCAAATGTGATATCATATATATCCGTAGTTAGTATAGACTACAATGCAAAACATTTCAAATAACAAGGAGCATCCGTTATGGGATTGTATGAGAAGATAGTTTCGGGCGATGAAAAGATAGCGCTTATCGGACTCGGTTACGTGGGAATGCCGATAGCGGTCGCTTTTGCGAAAAAGGTTAAGGTCATAGGGTTTGATCTTAACGCCGAAAAGATAGATAAATACAGCCGCGGGATCGATCCCACGAAGGAAGTGGGTGACGATGCGATAAAGAATACAACGGTTGAGTTCACATCCGATCCCTTAAGGCTTAAGGAAGCGAGGTTCCATATAGTTGCGGTTCCGACGCCGATAAACCTTGACAAGACACCCGATCTGCATCCCGTTGAATCGGCCAGTGCGCTTTTGGGAAAAAACCTCACGAAGGGCTCGATCGTAGTGTATGAATCCACGGTATATCCCGGTGTTACGGAGGATGTATGCGTCCCGATACTTGAGAAGGAATCGGGGCTTAAGTGCGGTGTTGATTTTAAGGTCGGTTATTCACCGGAACGTATCAATCCGGGCGATAAGCTGCACAGGCTTGAGAACATAAAAAAGATAGTATCCGGAATGGATGACGAAACCCTTGACGAGATCGCGAAGGTGTACGAGCTGGTTATTAAAGCCGGCGTTCACCGTGCGGGAAGCATCAAGGTTGCCGAGGCCGCAAAGGTTGTCGAGAATTCGCAGAGGGATATAAACATCGCGTTCATAAACGAGCTTGCAATGGCTTTTGACAAGATGGGTATCGACACGAGCGAAGTCATAGACGCAATGGATACAAAGTGGAACGCGCTAGGCTTCCGTCCGGGGCTTGTGGGCGGACACTGCATAGGCGTGGATCCGTATTATTTTATATACGAGGCCGAGAAGCTCGGATACCACTCAAGGCTTATCTCCTCGGGCCGTCAGATCAATGACGACATGCCCTCGTTTGTCGGTGATAACATAATCAAGCAGCTGGTGCTTGCAAATAAACAGGTAAGGCAGGCGAAGGTCGTGTTCTTCGGCGTTACCTTTAAGGAGAACTGTCCCGACGTGCGCAATTCCAAGGTAATGGAGATAGTAAAGTGCCTTGAGCAGTATAAGATAAGGCCCGTTCTGATCGACCCCAGTGCCGATCCGGCAGAGGTGGAGAGAAGCTACGGCCTTAAGCTTTCGGATGTCAAGGAAGCTTACGATGCCGACTGCATAGTCATAGCGGTCGCGCATGAAGAGTACAGGGCAATGACTCTTAAAGAGTGGGACGGGTTCTTTAAGACTTGCGACAACTCGCAGAAGGTCATCATAGATATCAAGTCGATACTTAAAAAGGATGAAGTATTATCGGGCGGATACAGGTACTGGAGATTGTAGGATGGGGCTTATCGTAAACGCTGATGATTTCGGAAAGAGCAGTGATATAAACAGGGCGGTCTGTGAGGCCTTTGACAGCGGCTGTATAACATCCACGACGCTTATGGCGAATATGCCGGGTGCCCATGAAGCTTATGAGCTTGCGGACATTAACGGTTTTACGGATAAGGTGGGCATCCATCTTAACATCACCGAAGGCATGCCTCTTACGTCGGGAATACGCAGCAATCCGCTCATATGCGCGCCTGACGGGAGTTTTAATCAGGCGTTTTATCATAATACCAAATACAGGCTGTATATGGATGAACAGTCGGTTGAGCAGATAAGGGATGAATTCGATGCACAGATAAGCCTGTTCCTTGAACTCGGCTTTAAGACCATGCATATCGATTCCCACCATCATGTACACACCAATTATCCGGTTTACCGGGCATTAAAGCAGTTATCACGCAAGTACGGTTTTGAGTATATCAGGCTTTCGCGCAACCTTTATAAGGGCGGGAGCCTGTTTAACAACACATATAAGCTCATATACAATTCTTCCGTCAGGCACCTGGCGGCTGACACATCAAAGTACTTTGGTTCATACAAGGATCTTCTTACGTATTTTTCGCTTGATCCCCTAAGGGAGGGTGACAGGGCAAAGGGTCGTATTTCCGGGATGGAAAGGCTGTTTGCATCAGGTGACGTTGAGATCATGGTACATCCCATGTATGACGAAAACGGAGTGCTTAAGGATACCGATATCCCGATGAAGGAAGAGCAGGCACTTCTGAGTGTTCCCGTTGCAGATAAAATTTGATATTGCGGGCATTTAATGATATAATCTTACCAGCTATGCTTAAATGGGAGATTATGTGATGAAGACTTATCTTGTAACAGGCGGAGCAGGCTTTATAGGTTCCAATTTTATCCACTATATGTTTGAGAAGTACGATAAGGATATCCGCATCATAAACGTGGATGCGCTTACCTATGCGGGCAATCTTGAGAACCTTAAGGAAGTCAGCTCAAGGGACAATTATACCTTTGTTAAGGCGGACATCTGCGACAAGGATGCGATATCGAAGATATTTGAGGAAAACGATATCGATCACGTGGTGCATTTTGCCGCGGAGAGTCATGTTGACCGCAGCATCAGGAATCCTGAAGTGTTCGTGCAGACCAATGTGCTCGGAACCGCAGTTATGCTTAACTGTGCCAAGGCCTCATGGGAGCTTGAAGGCGGCGGCTTTAAGGAGGGAAAAAAGTTCCTCCATGTTTCCACCGATGAGGTGTACGGTTCACTGCCCGAAGACGGAGGATATTTTTACGAGACCTCGCCGTATGAGCCTCACAGTCCGTATTCGGCCAGCAAGGCTTCTTCGGACATGCTCGTGAAGGCTTATATGGATACATATAAATTTCCGGCCAATATAACGAACTGCTCGAATAACTACGGACCGTATCAGTTCCCGGAAAAGCTGATACCGCTCATCATAAACAATGCGTTAAACGGAAAGAAGCTTCCGGTGTACGGCGACGGAAAGAACGTAAGGGACTGGCTGTATGTAAGGGATCACGCCAAGGCGATAGACATGGTCATACAGAAAGGCCGGCTGTTTGAGACCTACAATGTGGGCGGACACAATGAGAAGCAGAACATAGAAATAGTTAACATAATATTGGAAACCCTTCAGGAAATGCTTCCCGATTCTGATCCGAGGAAGGCTAATGTTACCAAGGATCTGATCACATACGTGGAAGACAGGAAGGGACATGACCGCAGGTATGCGATAGCTCCGGACAAGATAAAGGCCGAGGTCGGCTGGGAGCCGGAGACGATGTTCAAGGAAGGCATCAGGCTTACCATCAAATGGTACTTTGAACACGAGGACTGGATGAAGAACGTGACCAGCGGTGATTATCAAAATTACTACAGGACCATGTACGAGGCATCCTGAAAGGAGAAAGGCCCGAACTTATGAAGGGAATCATTCTTGCCGGGGGTTCCGGCACAAGATTATATCCGCTTACCAAGGCTGTGAGCAAACAGATGATGCCGGTATACGACAAGCCGATGATTTATTATCCGCTGTCGATACTGATGCTTGCCGGGATACGGGAGATACTGCTCATTTCAACGCCCAGGGACCTGCCGATGTTTGAGGAACTTTTCGGCGACGGAAGCCAGCTGGGACTTAAGATGGAATACGCCGTGCAGGAATATCCGAGGGGCCTTGCGGATGCATTTATAATAGGCGCCGATTTTATCGGATCCGACAGCGTTGCGCTTATCCTCGGGGATAACATCTTTTACGGGCAGAGTTTTTCGGGGCTTTTGCGCAAGGTGGCCGAAAGGGATAAGGGTGCAACGATATTCGGATATTATGTAAGGGATCCGAGGGAGTACGGGGTTGTTGAGATAGACGAAAACGGCATGGCCGTTTCGATAGAGGAAAAACCCGAGAAACCGAAATCAAATTATGCGGTTCCGGGGCTGTATTTTTACGACAACGATGTTGTTGAGATGGCAAGGAACGTCAAGCCTTCCGCAAGGGGCGAGATAGAGATAACCAGCATCAACAACGAATATTTAAAGCGCGGGCAGCTGCACGTTGAAACTTTGGGAAGGGGTTTTGCGTGGCTTGATACGGGTAATCATGATATGCTGCTTGCTGCCGCCGATTTTGTAAGCTCGATCCAGAAGAGGCAGGGACTGTATGTATCCTGCATCGAGGAGATCGCATTCAGGAGAGGCTTTATTTCAAGGGAACAGCTGCTTGAACTTGCGGAGCCGCTCATGAAGACGGATTACGGAAAATATCTTACGGATGTAGCAAACGGATTATAGTAGTTTTGGTTTAAGGGGTTAAGATAAGGGGAAATCATGAAGGACGAAAAAGAAAAATTAAGCGGAAAAAGGGCCGTCACCTGCACGCCTGTTGACTGGAACGAATACAAGGTAAAGAAAGAGGAACAGTCGGCAGCCAAAAAGAGCAGGAAGGAAAAGAAGGAATGGGAAGCTCCCGAAGTCGATGAGAAGTGGGCAGTGGACAAAAAGGATCTAAAGATGCCCGCCGATCCCGAGATGAAGGAGTTAAAAGCCGATAACAGGCCTTCTAAACGGAAATCGCTCAATGCCAAGTTAAATGAGCTGGGCAACAGCAACTGGGTGAGTACCGGCAATTTCCGCAGTGAAGAAGACAAGGGACTTGACCGGCTTGAGGATAAGATAATAAACGAAGCCTCGGGAAGCCAGGATGAGTTCCTTAAAAGCGCCATGAAGGTCGTAAGCGACGCCTTAAACGAGGAAGGCAGCGAAGGCAAAAAAGGCAAGGGCATAAGGGCGGACGGACTCCCCGAAGACGGCGGCGTTGCGGATACATTTGAGATACCCAAGCTTGACATTCATTTCGGCGATACTGCCGAACTTAAGGATATCAGGCAGGAAATAGAGACTATCGAAAAGGCAAATATCGACAAGATAGTCAGGGAACGCGATCTTGAGGCGGCCATAGAGTCACAGACGGTAAGGGAGATCACTGAACGCGAGGACAATGACAGGCTCGCAGAGCTTGAAAACGAAGGCCGGAAGAAAAAGTCAAAGTCAAGGTCAAAGTCAAAAACCGGCGAGGAACCCGAAAAAAGGGCAAAGGAATCTGCCGACGACGAAGAAGTTCCCGTAAAGAGGTCAAAGAGGAGATCGTCGGCCGCAAAGGAAGAGGGAGAAGGCCTGCCGCTTGATGAAGATGAGGCAAAACCTGCAAAAACCTCAAAGAGCACAAAAAGTACAAAGGGTACAAAGAAAAAGAGTTCAAGAACTAAGGATCCCGATAAGGTTGTAATAAAGTCCGATGAGGTTTCCGAGGAAGAAATGGCTGCGGCAGCCGCGGCTAAGAGGAGGAAGTCAAAAAGCGGCAAAACCGCTTCCGGATCGGCAGAGAAGTCAAAGACAGGCACTAAGTCTTCGTCAAAGTCGGGCAAGAAATCTTCTTCCAAGAGGAGTTCAAGGCAGGATGACGAAGTCGTAAGGAAATCCGCGGGCTCAAAGGGCACGAAGAAAAAGAGCAGCAGGAGCGCGGCGGCCGAAAAATACAGGAAGGCTGATAAGCAGGCTGCCCTTGACACCGTATTTGACAGGAAGGACGGACCAAGCGACTTCAGGAAAAAGTCAGCCGACTGGCGTGACGAGGATACCGTAAAGAAAGCCGAACGGATCAGCCTTATAGCACAGAAGAGGCAGGAATTATCCGCAAGGATAAAGAAGATAACCCCGCTCCAGTGGGGAATGGCTGCGATGGCCCTTGTGATATTCATTACGGGCATCATGACATCGGCCGTATATGCAAATTACCAGGGCGAGCAGAATAAGGCATCGGCTATAGCAAGCCTTAACAAATATACAGAGGATGACAGTTACCGGGAAGTTGCCACTTCGATGACAGAGGAAATGCTCCCCGAGGCAATGGATGAACCCGAGACCACGGTGGCGAAGGTATTGTCCCTTGAGATGTCTTCGGTCGAAAAGGACCTTAAGATAAAGCTCGTAGATGAGGAGGATACCCTTGTAAAGGATGTCTCCTGGAGCGTTACGGTAGCCGAGGAAGGCGATGAAGCCGACGGTGAAGTTTACGAGGATGATGACAGGGACGGCACGATTTATATCACGGATATAGCGGCCGGCGATTATTCGGTAACATTAAATCCGAGTGATTCTTTATCCGATTACATACTGCCGCAGGATAAGCAGCTTGTATCGGTTAAGGCAACGATCGAGTACAAGGTCATCGCAAACATAAAGGACGAGATCAAGTCCGAGAAGGAAGTCAATGTTGCGCTCGAGGATCCCAACGGAAACCAGGCTGCCGATGTTGAAACGGGCACGGCGCTTGCTGATACCGTTGAATGGGTTGAATCGACCAAAACGTCTGAAGGCGAGGAGTACGTGGAAGCGACTCCGGACTTAAGCAAGCTTGCGGCAACGATCAAGAAGGAAAGCGGCGTTCTTACGGCTCTTAACAGGTTGGGATCAAGCGCAAGGAAATCGCTCCT
>JAILJC010000068.1 GCA_024694965.1 Lachnospiraceae bacterium | reverse complement strand
TCTATATATCCCGCAGGATCGCCGGTTATATGATAACGTGTAACGGAATACTTCCTGCCTGTGAGATTGGCTTCGGTAAGCCCGGCCTTTTTAAGCTCATCGGCTGCTTCCCTTAAAAATCCCGTGGTTATTATCGCATCGGCGCCTTCGTATACAAAACCGGCGATCTTCTTTATCACATCCTTATCCCCGAGTGCTGTCTGTGTAAAGAGTATCTTACGTGCACCTGAAGGGAATACGGGCGTGGGTTCCATCGGAAGTCCCAGCATGCCGAGACGCATTTCGAGATGATTCTCGCCGTTTGAAGCATGGGGGATGTAAACCGGTATACCGCAGGCTTTACCTGCCTTATCAAGCATGTCATCTATCTTCTCAAGCTGGAGTCCCATTGCACATACAAAAGGATTGCCTAAAAGATCGTTCCACTGAAAATGCATGAGTTCCTTAGCCTGTGCGAACGCGGTAAGATAAGCCTGCTCAAGATACCTGTCGACAGACCAGCACTGGTACGGGTCAAACCATCCGCCGCCGCAGCCCTGCGGCCACGCATTTTCCATAAACCTTACAAGAGAATAGCTTAGGTATTCGGGCAGGTGCTGATCGGCATATGAAGGACTCCTGGTCTCGGTTCCTATATAGGTTGCGTCAAAGATACCCTTCTGTACTTCGGGAACGTAACCCGTAAAGTGATAGGATTCTCTCCAGTTGGGATATTTTATGACCATCTTTACCTTGGGATTTACAGCCTTTGCGGGATCCACGATAAGGTTTTTGGATACATCCGCCATGAGCTCACGCCTGAACGTAACCCAGTCCCTGTCGCCCTTTTCCTTTATGCAGCGGCTGCATGAGCAGTTGGTAAAATAGAAATCATCGAGTATGACTTCATCAAAAAGAGAAGCGGAAAACTCAGATATCTGCTTTATCCGGTCGCGCATCTTAGGGTTAGTGTAGCATATGGTATTAAAGAGGCGTCCGCTGTTTGGCTCGACGCCTTCCGTATCTTCTATAATCGTTGTGATGCCGCCCGAAACTTCGACACCCTTATCCTCAAGGAAGTTCCGGATCATAAGGAGCTGTTCCTTTGATACATCACTGTCTCCGCGATGGGTCTCAAGATAAACCTTGTCAAGGCCTATGTATTTTTCAAGAAAAGCATAGTCCTTTATAAGGCTTTGTTCGGTGAACTTTTCCGCAACCTGCGCCGGAATGTAAACGACAGTTTTAAAATTCCTGAAATGTCCGCTCATAATACTACCTCCCGATATATTTATATCTGTTTGGAACAAACTTAAACAAACTGAAAAAAAATCTTTCTCCGTCCTCACTGTCCTTTTTAAGCTTGGGAGCAAGTGCGGCGTAAAACGCATAGGCATTTATCGACAATGCACCGATCCAGGCGCTTATTTCGGCATATGCGGTAGCCTTAAAGCCTATCCTTCCGATGAAATAAGAGATCACCGCGATCCTTAATATCATCTCAAGGATCCCCGAAACCATTGGGAGCATGGGTTTTCCCATACCCTGGACTCCGCTCCTTACAACGAACAGAAGGTCAACGAAGATAAGCATTATCCCGCAGCGGGGCAGGAAGTCACATACAAGGGCGATTTGATCGCTTCCGGATAAAAGAAGTCCTCCAAGCTGCTTCGGTAAAAATACCATAAGCGAACCCAGTGTAAGGTAGGAAAAGGCTGAAATACCCGTACATACCGCAAGACCCTGTCCGATCCTTTTGTACTCACCCGCGCCGTAATTCTGACTGGTGTATGCACTCATCGCACTTCCCGCCGTTGCGGCCGGGTTCATGAACAGGTTAAGGTACTTGCTGCAGGCTGCATATGCCGCTGTATAAACAACGCCGAAACCGTTCACGAAATACTGCACGACCATACACCCTACCGCAGTGATGGAATTCATGAATGCCATCGGGAGCCCGTTTTTAAGAAGTTCAAGGAAGACCTTTCCGCCGTTTGAGAAATGCTTCTTTTCAAGCCTGATGACCGGGATCTTTGTTAGCCGCCTTATGCAAATGACCGAAGAAACAACCTGCGAGCAGAGCGTTGCAATGGCTGCGCCTTCGACCCCGGTATGAAGGACAAGGATAAACAGGCTGTCCAGTGCAAGATTAAGCAGGGATGAAACTATGATAGCCTTAAGGGGCGTACGGCTGTCGCCGAGTGCCCTTAACACGGATGCAGAAATATTATAACATATTCCCGCAGACAAACCTCCGAAAACTATGTATCCGTATTTAAGGCTGTCGCCTATTATGAGAGGATCGGTCCGAAGCAGTTTAAGGGCAAAGGGTAAAAAGACAACGCTGAAAACGGAGAGAACGACGGCAAGCAGTATGCCAAGTTCTATCACTCCCGCGAGCCTGTGCCTTAAGGTCTTTTCGTCCCTTGCGCCGAAGCTCTGCGCGATGAGCACGCCGAAACCGTTTGCAAGTCCGAATGAAAAGCCTACTATGAGAAAAAACAGGGATCCCATATTACCCACAGCGGCAAGGGCATTGTCGCCAAGTCCCTTTCCCACTATCCAGGTATCCGCAAAGTTGTATAACTGCTGCAGCATACTGGTCAAAAGCAGAGGCCAGTAAAATGACAGTATCAGCTTAAACGGACTGCCCTTTGTAAAATCGATCACCTGTTTTTTTGATGTATTAACCGAAATAGCACTCATGTTCTTCCACCTCGGCTTCGAGTATATAATACACCCCTGCCGTTAACTTCTTAATTTTTTAAATCAGGGTTGTCATTTTTTGATTATTATGAGAGAGTAAACTTAGTTTACGGGACGGGAGGAAGACTATGTCTAAACTAAGTGATCAGATCCGCATGGATTTTGCCGCGGGAGACGCCATAAGGGATGAGGGGCTAAAAACACCCGCGGATGTTAAAAGATATGATGATATAGCTTACGGCGCGGATGAAAAATACAACCTCCTTGACGTATACAGGCCGGCCGGTGCAGGGAATAAGTCACTGCCCGTGATCGCGATAGTTCACGGCGGTGCCTGGGTATACGGTGATAAGGAAGTTTATCAGTTCTACGGGATGAGCCTTGCACAGCGCGGGTTTGCCGTGGTCAATTTTTCGTACCGCCTTGCTCCCGAGCACAGGTTTCCCGCACAGCTTGAAGACATCTGTGCCGCCTTTGACTGGATCGGAGAAAACGGTGAAAAGTACGGCCTTGATATAAACAATGTTTTCGCCGTGGGTGATTCTGCGGGGGGACATCTTTTGGGACTGTTTGCCGCTTTGTGCGTAAATCCCGGCTACAGGAAAGCGCTTGCGGATAAATATCCAAAGGCGGGGCTTTTAAGATGCAGCGCTTACCATGGTAGTGAAACGGTAAAGCTTAAGGCAGTGGCGCTTAACTGCGGTAAGTATTCACTTTCCAAACTTACTGAAGAGGATCCGAACCTGCCCGTTATCATGGGCGATTTCCTGACGGAAGGCGGAAGTGAGGATGAGCTTTTCTTAACGGATGTTTTGGAGCAGTTAAACGAGGATTATCCGGAAGTATTCCTTATGACGTGTCCGGGTGATTTTCTTAAGAATCAGGCGCCTCTCATTGTTAAGGCAATGGTTGATAAGGGAATACCGTTTAAGTTCCGTTATTACGGCAGTGCAAAAGATCCGCTCCATCATGTGTTCCACTGTAACGTACGGCTGAAACCCGGACAGAAATGCAATGATGATGAGTGTGCGTTTTTTATGAATAGAGTCACGCAGGACGGGGAAGCCTGATCCGGCGCAAGGAGTATTAAATGTTGTCAGAACGGACGGGACATCTTTTTAAGGACAGGATAATAAGGATATTTATCATAATGATGTGCTCATGCCTTGTTGCGGGCTGCGGCTTTCGGGAACGGGTAAGGCAAAGGCGCGAAGCTGAGGCAAGGCAGCAGGCCGAGGCTGAGGAAAGGGCGCGTAAAAAAGCTGAGCGCGAAGCGGAAGAGAAGCGCAAAAAGGAAGAGGAAGAGAGAAAGAAAAAAGAGCTTGAGGCATTAAAGCCCCTTGCAAAATACAACGAAGTATTAAAGATAAATCCTTATGTTGCCGGATGGTTAAAGATAGACGATTCGGTGATAGACGAACCGGTGGTATATACGCCCGGAGACCAGAACTATTTCCTGCACAGGGCTTTGGACGGGAGCGATGAATCTAAGGGTACCCTGTTTATTGCCATTAACTGGCGGGATGAAAACAATAATACGCTGATATACGGCCACAACATGAAGGACGGGACCGCCTTCGGATCGCTGTCAAAGTTTGCCGATCCGTCGTACGGCTTAAGCCACAATATCCTTCATTTCGATACGCTGTATGAGGAGCGTGATTATGAATTGTATGCGGCGTTTTATTCGCAGATAGATGATGAGGATCTTGAAACCGAGGAGGATGCGGCCGCACTCGAAGCGGCACTTGAGGAGGGTGAGATAGAGCTTTCCGGTGAAAAGGGTCAGTATTATGATATCTTTGAAGAGGAAAGGGCAAATGACAACGGCCGTTTCAGATACTACTATTTTACAGACTTATCCAACAGGGATGACTTTGAATACTTTGCGAAGAATGTAAAGGAAAGGGCGATCTACGATACCGGGATCGAGGCTGAATGGGGAGATGAGTTTGTCACTCTTTCAACCTGCAGCTACCATGTAAGGAACGGCAGGTTCGTGGTCGTGGGAATAAGGAAAAAGCAGTAGCGCAGGCGTTATGCCTCCTGCCTCCTGCTTTCATGTATCCGGTGACTCTTCTCCTTTTCCTCGTACATTGACTGGTCGGCGATGCGTATATAATCTTCGATCGTGCCGCTGTCATCGGGTGATATGATGCAGCAGCCCGTACTTGCCGAAAGTTCAAAAGCAAGCTTGAGTCCGGTCACGGTCTTCTTAAGTGCCTTGCCGAACCGCTCCCTGTATTTTTCGATGGTCATGCCTTTCTCATGCTCGCCCACGGCAACAAATTCATCGCCGCCGTATCTTCCGAGCAGCCAGCCACCCTTGCCGGACAGAGACAGGCGCATGGCTTCTGCGGTGGCCTTGATCGCAAGGTCGCCGTTTAAGTGGCCGTAATCATCGTTAATGAACTTCATATTGTTTATATCAAAGAACAGGAGCACGGACTTATGCCCCTCTTCTTTTTGCCTGTTTATAAACGAGAACAGGAATTTCTCACAGCCGGCGCGGTTATACAGACCCGTGAGGAAATCGGTCATGTATATCTCACGCAGCTTCCTGTAGTTCTGCTGTGAGAAGATGTAGTTCTTTATGGTGATGAGCTGCTGGTTTAAGTTGTTTATAAGCCTCTTTAAAGACAGCTCGTACAATTCGTTTGGCGAATTTTTGATCGCAATATATCCGATGAGATAATCCATGCTGTTTAACATGCAGATTATATAAAAACCGGACTTGCCCGCTTCCTTGTGGTATCCGGGATATATCATGCGTGAGTCGATGATGCCGCCCGGGAGTGATTCTCCGTCCCGTTTTTCGTAAATGACATCCATCTTGTCACCGATCGATAAAACCTTTTTGACATATTCATCGGGATCCTCCTCGAAGAAACGGGGATCGGTGCAGAAGCAGTAATCGGGGCCGAAAAACTCGTTTTTACCGAAGGTCTTTTTGGCCGCCTCAAAAAAATCATCCTTACTCTCAACCCTGTCCATTTCGCCCCTTACCGTCTGGAAGAACAGGTCGACCATATCCGTCCTTATCGAGTCGGGATACATGTTGCGGACCTTTTCAAGGCGTGCCTCGATGGCATCATCATCGGGCTTGCATCCGCAGCTTTCCGAAGGAATGAAAGTCGAATCGAGCACAAGCTTATAATCGGGATCGGGATCCGTCATCTGATGCAGGAGCTCGTCGTAAATATACTCGCCCATCCTGTCCCACTGCCTTGATACAGTGGCAACAAGGGGATAGGAAAGCTTGGATTCCTTTATATAATCAAAGCCCGTTACGATAACGTCGCGGGGAACTTCTATTCCGTGCTTGTGGAGGCCGCTTATCACTCCGAGAGCCATAAGGTCATTGGCGCATACGAAAGCATCGGGCAGAGTTTTGCCTGCTTCAACCCACTCGCTGACCTTGACTAAGGCAGTATAAAAGCCGAAATCACCCTGGATGGTATCCATGAGTTTAAGGCCGTGTTCACTGAGGGCCTCTTCTACGGCTTTCTTACGCTCGGCACATTCGATATGCCCTTCTATACCGCTCATGTATATGATGTTTTTTACATTGTGTTCCTTAATAAGATGAGTAGTAAGGTCATGCATTCCCTTGTAATTGCTCGAGCCGATAAAAGGGATGCCCGGGATGGGGATCTCTGTGGTGATGACGGGAATGTCGCAGTCCTTGAAAAGCTCGATGACGCATTCAAATTCCTCGCGGATATTGAAGGTGTTCGTAAATACTATCGCACCGTCATAGTCCTCGGGATGAATGAGGCTGAAAAGCTTTAAATGATTTCTTTTGCGCTCTTCGGAATCATGCCAGAGGATATAAGAAGTAAAGACAAACAGATCGATGCTGTCCTTGGCAGCTTCCTTACGGATACTCTCAAGGACGAAGCCTAAGAACTCGCCGCTCCATCCGTTGGTGATGACTGCTATCCTGTTATTCTTTTTTCTGCCGCTAAAATGAGTATCCATATAGGAAACAGCCTTTCTGACCTTATTAACCAATTAATTATATCACATTTGACTGTAAATACAATTATGGTAAAATACTCTTTATGAAAAAGAAGCTTAACGACATAATTTTCATATTGGCATTTTTGGCTTGCATGATCGTACCTGCCGCTTTCATCAATACAAAAACGATGCAGGTATCCGCTATCGACAACAAGGTCCTTACCGAATGGCCGGGGCTTGACCTGTCGCTTAAGACCAACACCCAGGTCGAGGATTACCTTAACGACCGCATCGGTTTCAGGGAGCAGGCAATAGAAACATATACCGAGCTTAATGACAAGCTGTTCCATGTTATGGTGCATCCTCTGTTCATGTACGGCAAGGAAGGGCATATATTCTACAAGGAAAAGACCTATATCGAGGGCTATCAGCATATGAACACCGATGAGGAATACCTTGATTCCTTCGTTGATTTCTTAAAGGCCACCGATGATTATCTTAAGTCAAAGGACATTAAGTTCCTTTACTTCCTGTGTCCCGATAAGAAAACGATATATCCCGAATACTTCCCGGATTCGATCCATGTGAACGCGGCAAATCCGGGGATCACCGATTACATGGATTCAAAGCTTAAGGATTCGGGGATAGACTATATAATCCCGGTCAATGAGCTTAAGGAAGCCAAAAAGGAGCAGGTTGTATACAACAGGCTTTATGATGCCACGCACTGGAATGAGGACGGGGCATTTTTGGCCCATCAGCTCATAGATGAAAAGGTCCGTGCAGCCTTCGATGACGTAAGGCCTCTTGTTAAGGAGGATTACGTTAGGACGATGGAGCATATGGATACTCTTGATGTTGCGAAGTTTACGATCGACGAGGACGTGCCTCATTATGCGCTCAACTACGATAACGCCAACGACATGACAGGTTATATGTATGAGACGGCGGCATTTGCGGACAACAGCTTTTACTGTCATTTTTCAGATCCGGAGTGCGGCAACAACAGGAGGCTCCTGATATTCTGCGACAGCTATTTCGGAAACTATCATAAGTTCTATCAGAACAGGTTCTCCGAGGTGTATTTTGTGCACTGGCACAATTACAAATACCTGCAATATTATGTCAACCTGTTCTTCCCGGATATGATCATCTATGAGACCGCCGAAAGAAGCATAACCGGCGAGATGATAGGCGGCATGGACGAGGATGGGAACAGGATAAGCACCATCGATTATGACTATGTTTATTACGAACCGCCATACCTTAAGACGGCAAAGGTTGACCGGGAAGCGGCCGCAACGATGGCCGGTATGTATAACGGTATAGAACGGGATGCATCCGATAAGGTGAAGTACTCATTCACCATCGTCACCGGCGTCGAACGGGACGGGACAACGCTGTACCTTCAGGCAGACGGCGGGCCTTCGGTCGTGAGCATAAACGGTTATATAGAATCACTCGACGGCGGGGATTACGATGTATATGCAAACATAGGCGGTGAGCAGTGGGTTGAGTGTGATTATTATGAACTGCACGGAACCGGTGAGACCTCCGAAACAAAAGAATTCCAGGTGAATGTACAGAGAAGGTACCTTTTTGAGGAAACGATAACGCTGGTGGCGGTCGATACAAAGACCGGTGTTCCGTACCTGCTTGATGACCTTGAAGTCAGGTATAAAGAGTAGGCAGGCGGCCTGTAAAGGGATTAACGCGTAATGCATTGACGGTATAAAGCTATGGCAGTAAAAATGGACGGTAAAAAATACATAAGGATAAGGGGCGCGAACGAGCACAACTTAAAG
>JAILJC010000087.1 GCA_024694965.1 Lachnospiraceae bacterium | reverse complement strand
CTTGCAAAGGGTATCGAGATGGGCGCAGCTAACTCGATCCTTATCAAGCTTAACCAGATCGGTTCAGTATCAGAGACTCTTGATGCTATCAAGCTTGCTAACAAGAACGGTTACACCGCAGTTACTTCACACAGGTCAGGTGAGACAGCTGATACGACTATCGCTGATCTTGCGGTTGCTCTTAATACCCGTCAGATCAAGACTGGTGCTCCTTCAAGGTCTGAGCGTGTAGCTAAGTACAATCAGCTTCTTAGGATCGAGGAGCAGCTCGGTGATGCAGCTAACTATCCGGGAATGAAGGCTTTCAACGTTAAGAAGTAATATCATCCGATATATCAAGGTCGATATCTATGATATCGTCTTCATTAAGGGAGTGCTTACGGGCACTCCTTTTTTGATGCCTTTTTGAGATGATGATCCCGGTGATGAGTCCGATAAGACCTATTACCCCGGGGATCTCGTATTTTAAGTATTTGATGAGCGGATTGACGGTTGCATCCTCAACCTCAAAGCTTACTTCATTGCCTGTGGCGGTAAAGGTGTAATACCTGCCCATTTTGGTAAGATCAACCCGGGTATGGGAAGAATCACCCGTAAGGAAGATCCGTACATCCTCAACGCCCGTAGGCGGGCAGTATCTTATAAGGTGTTCACTCTGGCTGTCATCCGGTATGGTAAGATCACAGGTTTCGATCATATTATCGGAATCATTGCTGCTGCTTAACCTGGCCGATAAGAGGTCGCCCTCCTTAAACCTGCCGTCAACGAGCACGGCTGACTGGCCGCTTTCACGAAGCTGCATTCCGGCAAGCGTGGTTATGTACCTTGCGGTCTCGCCGAACAGTTCGGCATCCGACCTTACATCATCAAGCCCAGCGTTTTCCCAGTGCCATTTGATGTATTCCGCATCGGTAAGGTCAAGAGGAAGAGTGTTTACGCTGGCTCCGTATTCATATTCTTCAACAGAGATCGTTTTATCATCAACGACAAAGCTTACTCGCATGGTCTTAAACTCGGCGGGGATATCCTCCATCGCGGTGAGTTCGCTGTAGGTCAAGGGTTCCGCTTTCCCGCTGTAGCTTACGCGGTCAATGCCCGCCTCATCATCGGAAACAAAGTAATTATCCTTAAGCCTGCCCTTTTGGTCGTTATCGCCCGCTATCGCGCCGTGGCAGCTTCCCAAGCTGTGTATCGTCGGAAGGGTGCAGCAGCCGGATATGTCATAACCCATACCCGTTATACCGCCTATGAAGCTTCGTCCGTACAGTATTCCCTTGGCCCTGCAGTTTCTTATGGTACCGAGGGACTGTCCCGAAATGCCGCCTACGTAATCACCGGAATTGCTCCTAAGCTTACCGTAATTTTGGCAGCGCAGTACAGTTCCCATTTCCTGAAGCCCGCAGATACCGCCAACATAGCTCTTCATGCCCTCGACATAACCGTCATTCTTATCGCGTCTTAACACGCATTTTGTGCGGTATGTGGTGCCTGTTGCGGCATCCTTTATACCGGTTACATCACTCTCCAAGTCAAAATCATATTCGATAGCCATCGTTCCGGCGATACCCGATGTATTGATGTCACCGTGGATCGCGCCGTAGTTGATGGAATCGGCGATGGTCGCATCCGTGCAATCCTCAGCCACCTGTGCTGAATTATCCTCGTATACATCGGTGTAATCCTGATCCAGAACGCCGTCGATCGCATCCGCGATAAGCAGCATGATGATATTGAACTGGTCATTTACCTTTATCATATCGTCAATGAGCTTCTGATTATTGGAGTTCACATCGTTATTGAGCGCTCCCAGATTGTCGCTCATGCCCTGGATATTTGAGATAAGGCTGTTGCTGCGGATCTTATATTCATCGGAGAGCTTCGGCAGCATTATATCCGATCTTGAATTAAGGTTTGATACTATATCCGATCCCGCTTTTACCGCCGCATTAAGATCGTTTATCGCCTGCTTTGTATGCTCGATGGCGTATTCCACTTCCCTGCGGACATCCTCGCTCATTTCCTGCTCATGGGACTCGACTATCCTTGTCATCACGGCTGTATTTGACGCAAGATACTCGGCATAACCGACCCCGTATTTCCCACGGAAAGCGGTTTCCGTATCGACTTCTATAAGCGATGAAGCGTAGGCCTCCGCCGCGGATGACAGCTCCGAATCCTTATCTGCATAGGGCTCCTGCGATGACGGGAAATCGATATACTCAGGCGGATCGACCGATGTATCCTTGTGTACGATGCGCGCTATCTTTGCATATTCCTCCGCATTATCCGATGAAGGCCATGCGATCTCGTTTCCGTCGCTGTCGAGCGGTACAAGGTTTGAACTTACACCGTAATAGGCCGCATTCTTATGATGCGAATTGATGAACCGGTAATAGTAGTGATCGTGATTCTCGCTCTGTTTCTCGTCATATATTTTCTGATGGTCATCAATGGCCTGCTCTATGTTTTCCTTTGCCCTGTTGTAGCTTACTGTTTCCTCCGGTGTCATATACTTGTAGATGTCAAGGTCATCCAGTGCGTTTGACAGATCGGTCACAGCCTGCGAAGCATTGGAAGCAGAGCTCTTGGTCTTATCGATCATGCCGCCGCTCTTGCCTGCTTCATCCATTGCGTAGTCGATACGGTTAAGCAGTTCGTTGCCGCCGTCCATGAGCCCGTTTATGAAATCCTCCGTTTCACCGGAAAGATAAGATGTATCGTTAAGCGCACGGTCGGTAAATGCCTTTACCATGTTAAGCCGTGCGGTTATGATATCCGATTCGTTTCCCGCATCGTTAAGAGTCGCATTCACCAGGTCGTGGAGCGAATTCATGTTGGCAGTGAGCTGGCTTATCATGTCATCGGAAAGATCTATGACAACGTAGGGTTCGGCCTGCCCGCAGATGCCTCCGACATCCTTACGGCCGTATACTTCGCCGTTGTTTACGCACAGGTTAATGTATCCGTTCTGGCGCCCGCAGATGCCTCCGACATTGTAGCCAACATGCTCGTAGCCTATGAGAGAATCATTCACACAGCTTAGTATCATTCCCTGGGAATAACCGCAGATACCACCTACATCGACAGGATTGTTTAATATGTTTGTAGAGTCCTGTTTGTTATTGTCTCCGAACAGGTTGAGCAGCTTGTTCGTATATTTGCTTATATCAACATCCTTTATGGATATCGTCTGATCGACATTTTTGGTATTGACGCGGCATTCATTTGTACATCCGTTTATGATGCCGAGATTGTATCCCGTGATACCGCCCGTAAAATGCATGCCCGTTATATAGCCGCTGCTCTTGCAGGCGCTTATATTACCGGACTGTTCATTGTAGCCCGCTATTCCTCCGGTATAGTCATAACCTTCTATGTTTCCCTCAAAGGAACAGCCGGTTATGCAGCCGAAGTTATCGCCGACGATACCGCCCGTTGCCAGCGGTTTTCCGGAGGGTATCAGCGAGCCCTGTACCTTAAGGTTCTTTATGACGGCGCTCTCCTGGGTTATGCAGAAAAGTCCCGTGTAACTGTCGGACCCTGTTACTGTAAGGCCCGAAATGGTATGTCCCTGTCCGTCAAAGATACCGCTGAAGATCGGAATGAACTTAAAGCTGCTTCCGTCAAGGACAATGTCATTTTGAAGGACTATGTTCTTATCCCTCGACCAGGTATCTAAGCGGCAGTCCTTTTCAAGCTTTAAAAGGTCGTCGATAGTTGAGATATTTATTGTCGTCATCTCAAGCTGCGTGGGATCGTAGGGGAGTCCGCTTAAGTCGTCTTCGTAACTGCCCCCGACTTCCATGTCGGGGGATGCAAGATGTCCGGTGGACATCTGTTCTGCATCCGGCTTCTGTGTGCCCTGCGGGTATGAGGCATCAGAAGAATCCGTAAGGATTCTTTCCTCTTGTTCTTCATCCGCCCTTACTATCTCAATTTCGGGTAACTTTCCGCTGCCCTTAGTAAGGCTGTTGCCCGTGGCCGCGTATGCGGTTAAGGGAGTTACTGCCGATATCAGATTTCCGGTTATTAAAAGTATGCACAATAAAGAGGAGAGTTTTTTACGATACACTGTCATCACCCTCCTTCTTATCCTGCTTACCTTCCGCTATACGCATGGGCATTGAGGATACGGTCTTATCGTATTCATCTTCGGTCATCGGAGTTATGTTTCCGGCCTCGACGAAGGCACTGATATCACCGCGTACGATGGCATTCATCGTACCGGTAACAACGCCGTTAATACGCCCGCGCACGATACCGTTCACGTGGTTTAAGCCCTGTGCTTCCTTTGTTCTTATAGGCATGTTCATGATGAATGCGGTCTTGCTTATTATCGTGTCGCCCACGAGCAGGATCTGCGGAAGCACGAACATGGTAATGATTATTGATATTATTGTTCCGCGGCCTATGCACTGGCCGATACCGTAGATCGCGCCGTCAGATGTGAGGCGTCCGATAAGTATGCCGGCCATTGCGAGCATGGTACCCGATGTAACTATGGTCGGGAACGATGCGTTCATCGTTTCCACTATGGAATCGCACCGGCCTTTTGTGTTTCTAAGCTCCGTGTAGCGGCCTGCGATAACGATGGCGTAGTCGATGTTGGCACCCATCTGGATGGAACTGACGATAAGCTGGCTTAAGAAGAAAATGTTATCACCCTTAAGCGCGGGCACCGAGAAATTGATCCATATGCTGCCCTGTATGACGGCTATGAGCAGCACGGGCATGCCGGCCGATTTAAACGTAAACAGAAGTACCACCAGTACGACTAAGATGGATACGATGTTTACGACCAGGTTATCGCGTGAGAAGGTATTCTTAAGGTCAAGCTGGCTGACTGATTCTCCGACCGTATAAACCCCGTCGCCGTAGTAATCATGCGCCATATCGTGGATCTTTTCTATGAAATCGTAAGTCTCCTGACTCTCCTCGGGAAGATCAAGGTATACGAGCATCCTTGAATAGTTTTCGCCCTGCAGCTGTTCCTTTGCAAAGTTCATCATCCTGTAGGCATCGTCAAGCGTCTTTTTTGTTTCCGCATCCAGAGTCACATAGCCTTCGTCTATCTCGCGGTGGATGAACATGAACATGTCTATAAGGGGAACCTTGTAGGATGAAAGCCCGTTTATGGCCTTTGCGTAATCCTCATCGTTTACCGCATAGGCAGCATAAATGAGCTCGGCCACTTCATAGTCAAGGTCTATAAGCTCGGAGAACTGGCGGGGGCTCAAACCGTCGGTTAAGGTATATCCGCCAAGGGCTTCGGTGTTGGCAAGCCCTACGCAGGACTTAACTTCCTTGCATTCCGAAAGCCTGTTAAGCAGTTTTTTCTCGCTGTCGTAATTGCCCGCGGGCACGACAAGGGCTATTAAGTTATCGTCGCCGAAGTTATCGGATATCATCTCATCAGCTATCTGCACCCTGTTTTTAATAGGTGTATTCAGGGTGGAGTAGCCGAATACGTAAGGGCAGTGATTCTGGATAAAGAAGGCCGCTACGATAGCCGCAACAAAAAGCGGTGCTATCACGAACCTGGTCTTGTAATCGAATTTGCCGACGAAGGGGATGTCGGGAATGAAATTTTTATGCTTTGTCTTTTCCATAAGCGGAACGAAAAGCATGATAATACCCGGCATCAGCAGGAATACGGAAAGAAGGCTTAAGAAGATGGCCTTTATGAGAACGATGCCCATGTCGGGACCGATCTTGTACTGCATGAAGGTCATGGCTATAAGACCGCCTATCGTTGTAAGTGAGCTTCCCGATATTTCCGGTATCGCCTTTGTGAGTGCGGTTATGACGGCCTCCCTGGGCTCCTTGTCGCGGTGTTCCTCCTTATAGCGGTTAAGGAAGATGACGGCGTAGTCAACGGACAGCGCCAGCTGGAGTACGATGGTAACCGAATCGGATACGAAAGATATGGTTCCCAACAGGAAGTTGGTACCCATCTGCAGAACGGCTCCGGCCCCAAAGGTTATTAAGAGTACAGGTATCTCGGCGTAGGCCTGTGTCGTTAACAGGAGAACAGTCAGTACAACGATGACAACGAGCGCCGAAATTACCTTCATCTCATCCGCGATAAGTTCCGACTGGATGTTGCCGAGCGTGGTCGAAAGATAAGAATCATACGGCGCAATGAGTTCCTTGACCTTACCTAAGGATACAAGGCAGGCGTCGTCATTCTCGTCATGGTCGAAGGTAATGTCAAAACGGGCGGATCCGTTGTTGTAATGCTTGTCAGAGTCATCAAAATCCACCGAGAAAGTACCCGGGATCGCCTTTAGATCAGAGCATATCTTTTCGGCCTGGGCATAGGATACGTTTGCGATCATCACGGTACAAGAACCGTAGGTGATAAACTCCTCCTCCATAAGATCGAGTCCCTGCTTGGTCTCGGTACTCTGGGGCAGATATGCTGCCAGGGAGTTTTCTACGCTTACCCAGTTCCTTGAGAATGCTGAGAAGATAGCCAATATGATAAAAATAAGAAAGAAAAGGTTGCGCTTGTCAACGATGAAGCCACAAATCTTAAGCAAAGCACTTCCACCGGCCTTTTCGTGCGCGCTTGATTCCAATTTCAAGTCCCCTTTTTAAAGCTCCTTATCATCGGGGCGTATTTATCAGACTAGTGTACTCCTGTTTGTGACATTTGGCAAGCCTTGTGATAAAAAGCCTTAAATGGGCGATTGTCGCGCTTGCATGTGGGGCATATAAATTATAAAATAGAATATCGGAGTAACAGCTATGAATGATAAGGTTTTAAACACCCTTGAATATAATAAGATAATAAACATGCTCGCCGATAAGGCGACTTCCGAACCGGGAAAGAAAAAATGCCTGGAACTTAAGCCATCGGCGGACCTGTCGGAGGTTACAAAGCTTCAGCAGGAGACCTTTGATGCGGTCGGAAGGCTCCTTCGGAACGGGTCCGTAAATTTCGGGAACAACAAGGATATCGGTGCCTCCCTTTTAAGGCTTGATAAGGGCAGCTCTGTAAATGCGGTCGAACTTTTAAACATTGCCGGACTGCTTGAAAACACGGCGAGGGTAAAGTCATACGGACGCAGGGCGGAAACAAAGAGCGAAGTCCCCATAGAAGGCGATCCCGAGGGGATAGACAGCCTTACCGATATGTTTACGGCGCTTGAACCGTATACCCAGGTATCAACGGAGATAAGAAGGTGCATCCTTTCGGAGGATGAGATAGCCGATGACGCGAGTGGTGAACTTAGGAACATAAGACGCCTTAAGCGGGTCACGGGGGACAAGATACATACAAGGCTTAACAGCATGGTGAACAATACATACAAGTCCTATCTGCAGGACAGTGTGGTAACCATGAGGGAGGGCCGCTACTGTATCCCGGTAAAGGCCGAATACAAGGGCAATGTACCCGGCATGATCCATGACCGTTCGGCAACTTCCTCGACATTCTTTATTGAGCCGACCGAGATCGTTAACCTAAACAATGAACTGCGTGAGCTTGATATAAAGGAAGCAAAGGAAATAGAGGTTATCCTTGCAACCCTTTCCGCACAGTGCGGCGAGCATACGGAGGAGATAAGGTTAAACCAGGTTCTGCTTACGGAGCTTGACCATATATTTGCAAGGGGCCAGCTGGCGCTTGATATGAAGGCGACAAGGCCTGACTTTAACAGGGAAGGGATAATAAACTTAAAGAAGGCAAGGCATCCGCTGCTTGATAAGAAGAAATGCGTGCCGATTGACATACGGCTCGGGGATAACTTTGACCTGCTTATCATAACCGGTCCGAATACGGGCGGTAAGACGGTGGCGCTTAAGACGCTTGGGCTTTTGACTCTGATGGGACAGTCGGGACTTATGATACCGGCTAACGATCACTCGCGGCTCAGCGTATTTGACGAGGTGTTTGCCGATATCGGGGATGAGCAGAGTATCGAGCAGAGCCTGTCGACGTTTTCTTCCCATATGAAGACCATAGTCGATATCCTCGATAAGGCGGATAAGCATTCACTGTGCCTGTTTGATGAACTGGGTGCGGGAACCGATCCCGTCGAGGGTGCAGCGCTTGCGACGGCGATACTCGAGAGGCTGCATGAGAGCGGCATAAGGACGGCTGCGACCACACACTACAGCGAGCTTAAGGTGTATGCGTTGCGGAAAGAGGGCGTGTGCAACGCAAGCTGCGAGTTCAACGTGGAAACGCTCTCGCCAACATACAGGCTTCTTATCGGAGTACCCGGGAAGAGCAATGCTTTTGCGATAGCGGGAAAGTTAGGGCTTAAGGATGATATAATAGAAAGCGCAAGGGACAAGATAGGCGAGGCGGATGAGAGCCTTGAAGATGTACTTGCGGAGCTTGAGAAGGCAAGGCGGATGCTTGAAGAGGAGCAGCTTGCCATCGATGAATTAAAGAAGGAAGCCGACAGCCTTAAATCAGACTACGAGGCTAAAAAGGCCAAGATAGATAAGCAGCGTGAGAAGATACTAGAAGAGGCCAGGGATGAAGCTCTTGAGGTGCTTACCAAGGCCAAGGAAGACGCTGATGAGGCGATAAGGAACTTCCAGAAACACGGCACGATCCAGGATATGGAAAAGATGCGTGCCGGGCTCAGGGATTCGATAAACAAGATCCGAAGTGAAAAGGGCGGCGGAATAGGAGCGGCATCCAAAGAGGAAAAGCGTACCGAAAACAAGGCGTCGGATTTTAAGCTCGGCGAGAGCGTAAGGATAATATCGATGGGACTTACGGGAACTGTGAATTCCCTGCCCGACAGTAAGGGCAACCTGTTCGTGCAATGCGGCATAATGAGGATGCAGGCGCATATGAACGATATCGAGTTCCTTGAAAGCGTCGATATAACCGGCCCGGGCCTTAATACCGGCGGAAAGTCAAAGAGCAGGGGTGCGGGTGGAAAGTCATCCGGCGGCTCGTCGGGTTACGGGATCAGCACCGGCCTTAACAAGGCAAGTTCTATATCGATGGAGCTTAACCTTATCGGCTGCACGACGGATGAGGCGATACCGAAGCTTGAGAAGTACCTTGACGACGCATACCTGTCACACCTTGAGAGTGTGAGGATAGTACACGGCAAGGGCACCGGAGCCTTAAGGAACGCGGTGTGGAACCAGCTTAAGAGGATAAAATACGTCAAATCATACAAGCTCGCCGAGTATGGTGAAGGAGATGCAGGCGTTACTATCGTAGTATTTAAATAGGAGTAACCAAAAGGAGAACAACCATGGCAAACAAACAGAAGATAATGATCGTGGATGATGATGCGAACATAGCGGATCTTATATCCCTGTATCTTACGAAGGAGTGCTTCGATACCCAGATAGTGCATGACGGAGAGGAGGCGCTTAAGACGTTTAATACGTATAAGCCGAATCTTATACTGTTAGACCTAATGCTCCCCGGAATCGACGGTTATCAGGTATGCCGAGAGATAAGGGCAACGTCGCAGACGCCGATCATCATGCTCTCCGCAAAGGGCGAGATATTCGATAAGGTGCTGGGGCTTGAACTGGGTGCCGACGACTATATGGAAAAGCCGTTTGATTCCAAGGAACTGGTAGCAAGGGTCAAGGCCGTATTAAGGCGTGCCCAGCCCGCGAAACCCGCCGAGGTTCCTTCGGATGTAAAATGCGTCGAGTACCCCGACCTTGTTATCAACCAGACCAATTACTCGGTTATGTATTACGGAGAGGCTGTGGAGATGCCGCCAAAGGAGCTTGAACTTTTGTACTTCCTTGCATCTTCACCGAACCAGGTATTTACAAGGGAACAGCTTCTCGATCATATATGGGGCTATGAATATATCGGCGACACAAGGACCGTCGACGTGCATATAAAGAGGTTAAGGGAGAAGATCAAGGACCACGAGATGTGGAGGCTTTCCACGGTGTGGGGCATCGGATACAAGTTTGAGGTTAAATGAAGTACAGAAAGACACTTTATTTAAAGTTCATATTGGCGTATCTTGCATTCGGCCTGATAAGCTTTTTCCTTATCGCGACGCTGTTTCACAGGATGACGTTTGAGCATCTTGTAAAGGAAAAGGCGGCCGCTCTTTACAAGGAAGCGACCCTTATATCGACGAAATATGCGGACAGCATCTACCATGAGACAATGGAAGTCGATGACGTAAGGGACCAGCTTGAAGCCATCGATACGTTTACCCAGTCGCTCATATGGATCATAAGCTCCGACGGCGAGCTTTTATACAGCTCGGGTGATGCGAGCATAGGTGAAGAGAACTCTCTTATGATCGAAAGCTTTAATCCCACGGATACAGGCAGCGACTATTACATGGTCGGACGTTTTTACGATACGTTTGAAGACGAGGTGTTAAGCGTATTATCGCCGATAAACTCGGACTTCCGTATCAAGGGATATGTGGTGCTGCACTACGATATAAAGAGCCTTGAAGATACCACCGAGAGGCTGATGAACATATATTATATCGCGCTTGGGATCATGTTTGTTTTGTCGATGTTAGTGCTCGTTGTGTTTACTGTGGTCGTGTACCGGCCGCTTAAGAAGATAACAAGGGCGACCGAGGAATACGCGGACGGTAACCTGATGCATACGATCGAGATAAACAAGGATGACGAGATAGGCCATCTTGCGGCATCGCTTAATTACATGGCATCGGAGCTTTCAAAGGGAGAGGATAACCAGAAGCAGTTCATCGCAAATGTGTCGCATGATTTCCGCTCGCCGCTTACATCGATAAAAGGCTACATCGAGGCCATGGCAGACGGAACGATACCGCCCGAGATGATGGGCAAGTACCTTAACATAGTGCTTAATGAGACGGAGCGGCTTACGAAGCTTACGAACTCGCTGCTGACTCTTAATAACCTAAACACAAGGGGCATGCATCTTGATTTGAGTGATTTTGACATAAACAAGGTCATCAAAAATACGGCTGCGACTTTTGAGGGTACATGCAAGGCAAAAAGGATCCGTTTCAAGCTCGTGCTGTGCGGCGAAACACTGCATGTGCACGCCGACATGGGAAAGATACAGCAGGTGCTGTATAACCTTATTGATAATGCCATTAAGTTCAGCGAACAGAACTCGACCATCAAGCTTGAGACATCGGAAAAGAACGATACGGTTTTCGTATCGGTAAAGGATACGGGAATAGGTATTCCAAAGGAGAGTCAGAAGCTCATCTTCGACCGCTTTTACAAGACGGATATGTCAAGAGGTAAGGATAAAAAGGGCACCGGCTTAGGGCTTGCGATAACAAAGGAGATTATAAACGCGCATCACGAAAATATAAATGTAATAAGTACGGTGGGTGTCGGAACCGAATTCATCTTCACCCTGCCAAGGAGCAAGATGGAGGAAGGGATATAATGCCGCTTAACATCGTACTTCATGAGCCTGAGATCCCGGCGAACACAGGAAACATAGGACGCACCTGCGTGGCAACGGGTTCGGTGCTCCACCTTATAGAACCGCTTGGGTTTCAGCTTACGGAAAAGAACATAAAACGTGCGGGGATGGATTACTGGAAGGACCTTGACGTAAGACGGTATATCGATTACGAAGAGTTCCTTGAACAAAACGGCCATCCTAAGATATATATGGCAACGACCAAGGCGCACCGTAAATATACGGATGTTGCTTTCGAAGAAGATGCCTACATCATGTTCGGCAAGGAGAGCGGCGGGATACCCGAGGAGATACTTGTCGAGAATGAGAAAACCTGCATAAGGATACCGATGCTTGACGATATAAGATCGCTAAACCTTTCAAATTCGGTAGCGATAGTGCTGTATGAGGCATTAAGGCAGCAGGGCTTTAAGGGGATGCGTGAAACGGGGGAGCTGCACAGGTTAAGTTTCAAATGATCACGATCGGGAGATAATGAATGAACACTGAAGATATCATGGAAGAGATCAAAAATGAAAATGAGCAGTCTGCGGTGAGCAATGAGCAGAACTTCGAATTCATCACGGAAACGATAAAAGAAAGGCCGATAAACAAGCGCAGGATGGTGCTTAAGACCGTGTTTACGGCAGTGCTTGCGGTGGCGTTCGGTGTGATCGCGTGCTTTACTTTTGTATCGCTGTATCCGATATTCAACGAATGGCTGCATCCGGTTGACAACACCAAGGTGGTGACTCTGGAACCGACGGAAGATGAGCCGGAGGTGATAACGCCCGATGAAGCGGGAAGCAGCAACGATGATAATAAAGTGTCCCTCATATCGGACATAAATAAGGATGATGACGAAGACACCGTTTCCGAAAACGAAATAACCGGGGAAGATGAAGACGGTGAAAAGAATGAATTGCAGGATATAGAAGAGGGTGAAGACGGCGAAGAAGGAAGCAAGCCGCAGGTGGTAACGCAGATCGTTGAGACCATCGAAAAGGACCTTGAGCTTGAGGATTATACAAAGCTTTACCAGCAGCTCGGCGAGGTTGCGCGTGAGGCAGGCAGGGCGATGGTCACGGTAACAGGCGTATCCGCAAATACCGACTGGTTCATGAACGTTTACGAGAACAAGCATGTGTGCGCGGGACTCATTGTGGCGGAAAACGGAAAGGAAATGCTTATATTAACCCGCACCAGTGTTATAAATACGTCTGATTCGATAGCGGTGACCTTCTGCGACGGGACAAGGTATGACGCATCGATGAAAAAGTCGGATCCGAACACAGATATGTCGATAATCGCCGTGGACCTTTCAAAGATGAGCAACGATACAAAGGAAGCATGCAAGCTGGCGGAGCTTGGCAGTACGAAATCATCATCGATAGACGGGATGCCGGTCATTGCAATAGGAGATCCCTTAGGAGTTACGGGAGCGATGGCAATGGGACAGATCACTTCACATACTTCGGTCAGGGACATGACGGATACGAATGCAACGATCCTGACTACGGATATTTACGGCAGCTCAAATGCAAGCGGTGTCATAATAAACATGTCGGGGCACGTGCTTGGTGTGATAGCGCAGGACGGTGCCTCGATGGATGCCAAGAACCTTATACGCGGTTATGCGATATCGGATCTTAAGGATAAGCTTGAAAAGCTGAGTAACGGTCAGGAAATAGCATACCTTGGTATAGTGGGAACGGATGTTACCGAAGAAGCCGCTGAAAAATACGGTGTACCCATGGGTGCGTATGTAAGGCAGGTGGTTATTGATTCTCCGGCAATGCAGGCGGGGATCCAGAACGGCGATGTCATCGTAAAGCTTGGAACAACGGATATCACTTCATTTACGGATTATAAGGATGCAATGCTTAAGTGTCAGCCCGAGGACCTTATGATGGTGACGGTAAAGCGCATGGGCAGGGAAGAATATGTTGAACTGTCATATGAGATCGAGCTTGGCAAGCTCAGTGAATAGTGCAGGGTAATGACCTGTCTTAAGGAGGTTTGTTTTGAAATATATCGAGCAGTTCAGGGAAAGCGACAACATAATGGATGTGTATCTCGTAAAGCACAGGCAGGCCGCGGTGACGAAGAACGGCAAGCCTTATGAGAACGTGATCCTTCAGGATAAAACAGGTACGATCGATGCAAAGATCTGGGATCCGAATTCGGCAGGAATCGAGGACTTTGACGTGTTTGATTACTGTATGGTCGGAGGCTCGGTCACAAGCTTTAACGGCCAGCTTCAGCTAAGCATAAAAAGGATCCGCAAGGTTAACGAGGGAGAATACATTCCTTCCGATTACCTGCCCGTATCGTCGTATAACATTGACGATATGTATGCGGAACTTACCGGGTATATCGACGGCCTTAAGTCGGAGTACCTTAAAAAACTGTGCATGGCATTCTTCGTTGATGATAAGGATTTTATAAAGGCGTTTAAGAACAGTTCGGCCGCAAAGAGCGTGCACCACGGCTTTGTCGGAGGACTGCTTGAGCATACATTAAGCGTTGTGAAGCTGTGTGATTTTTACACGAAAAGATATCCTGCGTTAAACAGGGACCTGCTCCTCAGTGCAGCCATGCTCCATGATATCGGAAAGGTTAAGGAACTGTCATCGTTCCCTGAAAATGATTATACCGATGACGGTCAATTACTGGGACATATTGTTATGGGCTGTGAGATGGTAGGCGTTAAGGTTAGGGATATCCCGGACTTTCCCGAAAAGCTTGAATCCGAAATAAAGCACTGCATCCTTGCGCACCACGGCGAATACGAATTCGGCTCACCCAAAAAGCCTTCGCTTATGGAGGCGCTTGCGCTTAACCTTGCGGACAATACGGATGCAAAGATGGAAACACTCACCGAGCTGTTTAATTCAACGGCCGAAACGGGGTGGCTCGGATACAACAGGCTCATTGATTCCAATATAAGAAAGACCTCGGTATGAGTCAGCAGGGACGGTTTTGATCGACTCATTTTAAGTATGGATGTTTCGTATGAATGAAAACAAAAATATAATCCGATTTAACAAGAACGATATAATAAACGATCTGGAAATTACGGATATGACAACTGAGGGTATGGGCGTCGGGAAGGCAGACGGCTATACCCTTTTTGTTAAGGATTCGGTAACGGGTGACATTGCGGATGTCCGTGTAGTTAAGGTTAAGAAAAACTATGGCTATGCAAGGGTCGAAAGGATAGTAAAGCCCTCCCCGGGAAGAGTCACCCCCCGCTGCGCATATGCAAGGCAGTGCGGAGGCTGCCAGCTGCAGGCGATGTCATATGAGGCACAGCTTAAGTTTAAGCAGGATAAGGTTAAGAATACCCTCGTAAGGATCGGCGGTTTTGATGAAGGATTTATAGACGGGATCATGGAGCCGGTCATCAGCATGGATGATCCGTGGCGTTACAGGAACAAGGCCCAGTATCCTGTAGGAACGGATAAAAGCGGCAATCCGGTAGCGGGGTTTTATGCGGGACGCACCCACGATATCATTTCAAATACCGACTGCGCACTCGGAGTCGTTGAAAATAAAGATATTCTTGAGGTTGTTCTTGAGCATATGAAAAAGAACGGGATACCCGCTTATGACGAAAAGACTGGTAAGGGCATCATCCGTCATGTGCTTATACGCAAGGGCTTTGTTTCCGGGCAGATAATGGTGTGCCTTGTGATAAATGAGCCGATCCCTGCCGATCCATTCATCCCGGGACAGGATGAGCTTGTCGGAAAACTTAGCGGAATAAGCGGCGTGGAAAGCATTTCTGTAAGCATAAACAATGAAAAAACCAACGTGATAATGGGCAATGAGGTCCATACGATATGGGAAAGCGACAGGATCACGGATACCCTGCTCGGTAAAACATTTGAGATCTCGCCCCTGTCTTTTTATCAGGTAAATCCAATCCAGGTTGAGCGGCTGTACGGAACGGCTATAGAATACGCGGCTCTTACGGGAAATGAGGAAGTGTGGGATATCTGCTGCGGTATCGGCACGATATCACTGTGCATGGCGGATAAGGCGGGAACCGTGCACGGCCTTGAGATAGTTCCCGAAGCGATCGAAGATGCAAAGAGGAATGCCAAAGCAAACGGTGTTTGCAATGTTGATTTTATCTGTGCCGCCGCGGAAGAATATCTGCCTTCGCATAAGGATGTGATAAAGGCAGATGTGGTGGTCATGGATCCGCCGAGGAAGGGAATGGATGAGGCTGCGCTTGAGGCCGTTATAAGCATTGCTCCTGAGCGTATCGTATATGTAAGCTGCGATCCCGCGACTCTTGCCCGCGACCTTAAGTACCTTGCCGCACACGGCTACGAACTTAAGCGCGTAAGATGCACGGACATGTTCCCTCAGACCGTACATATTGAGGTGGCTTCGCTTCTGTCAAGAACCGAAGGGACGCCGAGAAAAGCATGAAGGCACCCATGCGATAGCTGTCCAAGAAGTGGAGCCGAAGGATCGGTTTAGTAGGTAGTTCCGGATGGAAGGCAAAAGATGGAAGGCAAAATATGGAAAGAAAAAGATGGCCGTTAGGAAACGGCCATCCTTTTCTTTTTGATAAACTGCAGGACGATCCCCACAACGATAAGTGCAAGTCCGACGGAGTCGGTTACGGTACCCGGCGATATCATCATAAGTCCGCCGGCAATGAGTAATAGCCTGTCCACAACACCCATATTCGTAAAGAAATATCCCTCCAGTGCCGCCGCCACGCCGACAACACCTATAAGTGAGGTGGCGTATAATATGACGACATTCAGTACGCTCGCATCGATAAGCAGCATTTCCGGACTGAAGCAGAACACATAAGGTATAAGGAAGGCTGCGATCGCCATTTTTGTAGCTGCAAAAGCGGTACGCATCGGATTGGATTTTGCTATCGCGCTTCCGGCATAGGCAGCAAGTGCAACGGGAGGTGTGATATCCGCAACGATACCGAAATAGAAAACGAAGAAATGTGCGGCAAGGATCGGAACGCCCATGCGGGTAAGGATCGGTGCACAGGTTGCCGCCATGATACAGTAGGTTGCCGTTGTGGGAACGCCCATTCCGAGAATGATGCAGCAGAGCATCGTAAGGAACAGTGCGATAAAGAGCTTGTTTCCGGCAACTGCAACTATGGCATTTATCATCTCGTTGGCAAGACCGGTC
>JAILJC010000008.1 GCA_024694965.1 Lachnospiraceae bacterium | reverse complement strand
GTGTAAGGTATCGATAGAGGAAGGCGATGGCTGGGTAAGCAAGGAATTCGTAAGTGTTTCGACCGAATTCCCGAAGGCTGAGAGCAAGGCTGAAGAAGAAGCTCGTCTCGCAAGGGAAGAGGCTGCAAGAAGGGCTGCCATCCTGGCCGCACAGAAAGCAGCAGCCGCAAGGAACGCCGCAGCAGGCAAAGGCGGCAAAGGCGGCAAGGGCGGCAAAGGCGGAAGCGGTTACAACGTTCCGGCCGGAAGCTGGTCCGTATCCGGAAGCGGACAGGGTGCATCTGTTGCAAGCTATGCACTTCAGTTCGTCGGCAATCCTTATGTATACGGCGGTACTTCACTTACAAACGGTACCGACTGCTCGGGATTCACAAGTAGCGTATATAGGAACTTCGGCGTATCCCTGCCGCACTCATCGGGTGCTCAGAGGAGCATGGGTTACAGCGTCGGCGGTCTTGCAAATGCACAGGCCGGAGATATCGTATGTTACTCGGGACACGTTGGTATTTACATCGGTAACGGCCAGATTGTCCATGCAAGTACCGCAAAGACCGGTATCAAGGTATCAAACGCAGCATACAGGAACGTACTTGACGTAAGAAGGATTTTCTAAGTATAACGGAATATAGATATGCAATAGGGTTTCCCGTGCTTTGGCATGCGGAAACCCTATTGTTTCACAACAAAAGCATGGAGGTACGAAGATGGACGCTAATATTGTCAAAAGAAACGAACTGCTGGCTGAAAAGGTAATGAAAGGACTTGAGTCCCGCAATATGACCGCTTATTACGCCGCAAGCAAAGAGGATGCCTTAAAGAAGGCTCTTGAGCTTATCCCGACAGGGAGTACGGTCACGATGGGCGGTGGTATGAGCGTTCATGAGATCGGCCTTGTCAAGGCCCTTAAGGAAGGCGATTACAATTTCATCGACAGGTATGAGTATAAGGACCAGAGGGAAGCGATGCTCCTGGCTTATGATGCCGATTTCTACTTATCAAGCGCAAATGCGATCACCGAAGACGGAATACTGGTAAATATAGACGGTAACTCAAACAGGGTTTCCGCACTCGCGCAGGGTCCTAAGAAGGTTATCTTTATAATCGGGATGAACAAGGTGTGCGATGACGTTGACGGTGCGATGAAAAGGGCAAGGAATGTGGCCGCGCCCATAAATGCCCAGCGTTTCGGTTTGTCCACTCCCTGCGCAAAAACGGGTTCATGCATGAACTGCAAATCACCCGACACTATATGCTGCCAGTTCCTTATAACCAGGTTCTCAAAGCATAAGGACAGGATCCATGTGATCTTAGTCAATGATAACCTGGGATTTTAATGCAGATACCGCCTCATCATATGATCTGAGGAGGTTTGAGTGATTATTCTTTACAAATTCATGATCGTTTCGTTTTAGCGCGGCCTCGCATTCGTATGCGAGGTCGTGTAGCTTATTTGCGCCTGTATATTTAGCGCCTGCCTTCATCGAGTGCACGATAACCCTGTAGTTATCCCAATCCTTTTCCTCGTAGGCCTTTTTAAGCCTTACGTCATTCTGCTCCTTAAGGAACTCGTCGATCACTGTTAAGTATATGGACCTGTCATTTAAGCTGTTCTTAAGTCCCTGCGATATATCCACGGCCCCGGAACCATTCACGGACAAGGTATCATCCATAGATCTGCTGTCATCCGCGCTTACGGGTGGCGCTTCGGTACGATCCTTTAAGCTTACCGTACCCCCGGGGAGGTGCGCTGCAATGATCCTTGTAAGCTCATCGGGTGTGACCGGTTTTGATATATAGCCGCAAAATCCTGCCTCAAGATATTCGTCTGCGGCTCCCGCTATTGCATTTGCCGTCATCATCACTGCGGGAACGTCTTTGCTTAATACACCTTCTTTAAGGCATTTTTGATATGTTTCTATCCCGTCAAGTCCCGGAAGTATATGGTCGAAGAAAACGATGTCGTAGTTATTTTCCTTCATAAGAAGGATACCCTCCTCGCCCGAAAGCGCGCCGTCTATGACGATCCCGCTGTTTTTTAAAAATCCCCTGACAACGGCTAAGTTCATCGGCCTGTCATCTATAACGAGTATCCTTGCGCCGGGAGCGTAAATATACTTATCCTGCCTTCTTTCGGTCCTTCGCTGTGCTATATGCTGTTTATAATCACCTATGGGTGTTTCATCCGCGATCTCCTGGGCAAGATCGAAATAGAAATCGGATCCCGCTCCGTATACGCTTTCGAACCCCGGCTTGCCCCCCATCATGGAAAGAAGCCTTGCGACGATCGAAAGTCCCAGACCGGTGCCTTCGATGCCCCTGGTTTTCCGGTCGTCAAGGCGTGTAAAGGATTCAAACAGCTTATCACAGTCCTCGGGCTTTATCCCTATGCCGGTATCCTTGACGCTGACATTAAGATACGCCTTTCGGCCTTCCGTCTTTACAAGGTTGACTGTAAGTATGACCTGCCCCTTTTCGGTGTATTTCACGGCGTTTGTCAAAAGGTTTACAAGTATCTGGCGAAGCCTTATATCATCTCCTGTAAGCCTTGAAGGAAGCTCCCTGTCTACATGGATCTTAAACTTAAGTCCCTTGCTGTCTGCGAGCTTTTCTATCATTGTGCACGCATCATCTATCACAAAAGCGGGATCATACTCGGTATTTATGATATTAAGCTTTCCGCTCTCTATCCTTGACAGATCAAGGATATCGTTGATTATGCCCATAAGGGAGTTGCCGGCCGTCTCAATATTTTTGGAATATCCGGTGATCTCCGGGTCACGGCTTTCCCTTAAGATGAGCTCGTTCATTCCAAGGACCGCATTTATAGGCGTACGGATCTCGTGGGACATACTTGCCAGGAAATCGCTTTTTGCCTTGTTTGCGGCGTCGGCAATGGTCTTTTCGATCCTTAACCTGTAAAGCCTGTTTGTTTCCTGGATAATTGTGGATATAAGGAGGAACAGAAGACCCGTGCATATGAATGCGCCGAAGCTCCTGAAGGGGTTTATATAGAAATTGATAAGTTCAAAGACCGAAAACAAAACAAATATGCCCATGCCGATGAGCACAAAAATGTAATTACCTGTCTGCTTTTTGACGATGTCAGTTATGATATTGTAAAAGATCACCGCTATTGCGAAGACGAACCAAAAATGTGAAAAAATAAGTGTCCTGTATAATTCGGCCAGGCCCGTCAGGCTCAATATGATATTTACGATGATCTGTATTGACATAAGGGATTCAAGTATAAGGTAATGCGTATGATTCTTCCGTTCCTGCACCTCATCTATAAACATGCAGGCAAGCACGCCCGAGAGCTCGATCGTAAAAAACGAAGAATACTGTGATAAGGAGGGGCGTGCAAAGATTATCTGCCTAAGCCTTGATTCGCACAGTGACCAAAGTCCGAAGTCTGCCATCAACAGTCCCAGATAAAATACGGACCTGCCGCCGCTGTTCTTTTTGTAGAAGAAAATATATAATGCCACGGTTACAAGCGAAAGGATCACAACGATCGATGCGATCACGGTGATGACCATGTTTTCGCGGATTATCTTAAACCAGGCGTTATTTCCGTGGCTTAACCTGATCTCATTAAGGACGCCCGTGTCCTTGACGGTTATAATGATCTTTATCTCCTTACCAGCGTCCGCACTGCCGATGTCAGTCACGACATAGGCGCTCGGAAGATAGTAGGACATATGCTTAAATGAAGAGCTTGAATAGCACTCCCTAAGGGTGCCGTCAATGTAAACACAGACATCTTCTATGTTTGTGCGCAGCATAAGAGTCATACCGTCGCTTACATCATCCGGCAGGATATTTATTATCGTGATCTGATCTCCCGGTTTACAATCGGCCTTTACGGGCAGTGTGACTTCGCTTTCGCTATCGTCTGTCTTGATCGTCCAGCCTTCGTTATAGGCATAAGAGTCAAAGCTTCCGGTATTTGCCTCTGCTGAGCCTTTGGCGGGTATGAACGCCGCTATGATAAAGAAGGCGATCACTGCCATAAAGCTTAGTACAAAGACTTCGAGTATTTTTGATATTACGGGTGCTTTTTTATCCATATCCACGGTCCTTTTGCCTTTTGACGCTTATGATATTTCATTTTAACATTTATGCGCCCTCATGAACAGTTGCACAAGTTACGGGACTGAAATAATTATCCGACACAAACGGCTCAAAATGTGGTAAAATAATCTCTAAGTTATTACAGGAGACGGGAATATGAATAAACCTGCTAAAGTTCTTATATGTGACGATCAAAATATACCGCGCCTTCTTTTCAAGATGATGATAGATAATTCAAGGGATTTTGAACTGGTCGGAGAGTTATCGAGGGCGGATGATGCAATGCGCTTTATTTCGATCTATGACGTTGATCTGTGCATTATGGATATTGTCATGCGTGAGGGAGGTAACGGCCTCAGTGCGGCCGCTGCGATAAAGGCCAGGTTTCCGGAGGTTAAGATAATAGTCACTACATCCATGCCGGATGATTCTTACCTGAAACTGGCAAGGAAGATCGGGGTTGAATCCTTCTGGTATAAAGAGGATAATGAAATGCCTCTGCTTAAGGTAATGAACCTGACCATGCTGGGCGAATCGGTATACCCGGATGAGGCTCCCGTTGTTGATATCGGAACGACGAAAAACAATGAGATCACGGAAAGGGAGATGGATGTGCTGCGCCTTTTGACGGAAGGGCTTTC
>JAILJC010000193.1 GCA_024694965.1 Lachnospiraceae bacterium | reverse complement strand
GTTGATAAGCTTGCAAATACTGTAAGGGTAACGTTAGGCCCCAAGGGCAGGAACGTAGTGCTTGACAAGAGCTACGGTGCTCCCCTTATCACTAACGACGGTGTTACCATCGCGAAGGAAATAGAGCTTGAGGATGCATTCGAAAACATGGGTGCACAGCTCGTTAAGGAAGTTGCAACAAAGACAAATGACGCAGCAGGTGACGGTACCACGACTGCTACCGTTCTTGCACAGGCAATGATAGATGAAGGTATGAAGAACCTTGCCGCAGGCGCAAACCCGATCATCATGAGAAAGGGTATGAAGAAGGCTACAAAGGAAGCCGTTGATGCTATCGCAAAGATGTCAAGTAAGATCAAGGGCAAGGAGCATATTGCAAGGGTTGCTGCTATTTCGGCAGGCGATGACGAAGTAGGAAACATGGTTGCGGATGCAATGGAAAAGGTTTCAAAGGACGGCGTTATCACGATCGAGGAAAGCAAGACAATGCTTACCGAGCTCGACCTTGTTGAAGGTATGCAGTTTGACCGCGGTTACATCTCGGCTTACATGGCTACCGACATGGACAAGATGGAAGCAAACCTTGAGAATCCTTACATTCTCATTACAGATAAGAAGATCTCGAATATCCAGGACATCCTTCCTCTTCTTGAGCAGATCGTTCAGTCGGGTAGCAAGCTCCTTATAATCGCCGAGGATATCGAGGGTGAGGCACTTACCACACTCATCGTTAACAAGCTCCGCGGAACCTTCCAGGTGGTAGGTGTTAAGGCTCCCGGTTACGGCGACAGGCGTAAGGCAATGCTTGAGGATATCGCGATCCTTACAGGCGGCCAGGTTATCTCCGATGATCTCGGTCTTGACCTTAAGGAGACCACGCTCGACCAGCTCGGCCGTGCTAAATCCGTTAAGGTTCAGAAGGAGAACACAGTCATCGTTGACGGCGAAGGCAAGAAGAAGGATATCGATGCACGTATCAGCCAGATCAAGCTCCAGATCGAAGAGACCACTTCCGATTTCGACCGCGAGAAGCTTCAGGAGAGGCTTGCAAAGCTCGCAGGCGGCGTTGCTGTTATCCGCGTAGGTGCAGCTACCGAGACCGAGATGAAGGAAGCAAAGCTCCGTATGGAGGATGCTCTTGCAGCTACAAGGGCAGCAGTAGAGGAAGGCATTATCGCAGGCGGCGGTTCTGCTTACATCCACGCACAGAAGAAGGTTGCAAAGCTTGCCGAGACACTTACGGGTGATGAGAAGACAGGCGCAAACATCGTTATAAAGGCTCTTGAGTCACCTCTGTTCCATATAGCAGGAAACGCAGGACTTGAGGGATCCGTAATAATCAATAAGGTTAAGGAAAGCAAGGACGGTGTGGGCTTTGATGCTCTTACCGGTGAATATGTTGACATGGTTAAGGCCGGAATCCTTGATCCCGTTAAGGTTACAAGGTCGGCTCTCCAGAACGCAACAAGCGTTGCTTCAACATTCCTTACGACCGAATCAGTAGTAGCAAACATCAAGGAGGACACCCCCGCAATGCCCGCAGGCGGCGGCATGGGAGGGATGATGTAAGCGAATAACGAAACGATCGTGAATAAAAGAGGTTCCGCGAGTACTCGTACTCAGGCGGAACCTCTTTTTTCACGATCAGTTGACAAACGGTATGAGCGTAGCGAATACGGTTTCGTTATTCGCTTAACAAAACGCGACAGCCGGATATGAGCGTAGCGAATTTCCCCTTGTTATGTTATAATACCAGCCGTACAGATACGCATGGAGGGCGATATGTTATTTAATTCCATACAATTCCTCATTTTTTTTCCGCTGGTCCTGATCGTTTATTTTCTGATCCCCGAAAAGATCAGGCATTTCTGGCTTTTAGTGTGCAGTTATTATTTTTATATGTGCTGGAATGCCCGCTATGCGATCCTTATTCTTATTTCAACGGTTATCACATATCTGAGCGGAGTGCTCATTGAAAAGGCCGGGGCTGAAGGAAAAGACGAGGCAGCCGTTAAGCGCCGTAAAAAGTGTGTCGTGGCGCTCAGCCTTATATCCAATCTAGGTATCCTGTTTTTCTTTAAATACATCAATTTTTTCTTCGATACGATCGCACAATGCTTTCATTTGGCGCATATCGAACTTAACATGCCGCAGTTTGATATCCTCCTGCCTGTCGGGATCTCGTTCTATACCTTCCAGGCGCTCGGATATACCCTGGATGTTTACAGGGGCGAAATGCATGCGGAAAAGGACTTTTTCAAGTATGCGCTGTTCGTTTCGTTTTTTCCCCAGCTTGTAGCGGGACCGATAGAGCGCTCCAAAAGCCTGCTTTCCCAGCTTGCGGCACCAAAGAAATTTGATTTTGAAAATTTCAGGGAAGGCGTGCTGCTCATGCTCTGGGGGTATTTTCTTAAGCTGGTCATAGCGGACAGGGTGGCCGTCTTTGTGGATGCGGCCTACGGAGACTGTGTAACATATCCCGGCATTTATCTGGTCGTTGCGACCGTGCTTTTTGCGATCCAGATATACTGTGATTTTGCGGGGTATTCAACTATCGCACTCGGGGCTGCGAAGATACTGGGCATTAAGCTTACGGATAACTTCAACGCCCCCTATCTTGCGACATCGGTTACCGATTTCTGGCGCAGGTGGCATATTTCACTTACATCCTGGTTCAGGGATTACCTGTATTTTCCGCTTGGCGGGAACCGCAAGGGCAAAGCCAGGAAGTACTTAAATAAACTTATCGTATTTCTTATAAGCGGATTGTGGCACGGCGCCTCGTTTTCGTTCGTTATTTGGGGAGGACTTAACGGCATCTACCAGATAGGCGAGGAAATGTTAAAACCCTTTGGAAGCAGGATGTGCCGGGCCCTTCGCATACACGAAGAATCACCCGGATACAGGCTTCTTGGCGCACTGCGTACATTCATCCTCGTTGACTTTGCATGGGTGTTTTTCAGGGCGCAGACGGTTAAGGATTCACTGATGATCCTTAAGCAGATGTTTGGTGCGATAGATCTTAAGGTACTGTATGACGGTTCGCTGTTTGAATGCGGCCTTGATAAAAAGAACTTTATCCTCATGTTACTGTCCATAGCTCTTCTGTTTGTTGCGGATATTTTAAAGAACAGGGGCGTGGTCGTAAGAGAGGTGATACAGAAACAGAACTTCCTGCTGCGCAGCGTATTTGTGGCATGTTCTATCACACTCATCATGATATTCGGGAAATACGGACCGGCTTATGATGCGGCAAGCTTTATATATTTCCAGTTTTAGATGCGGGGGTACGGATCGTGAAAAAGGCATATAAAAATATATTGGAATTCGTGATCACGGCCGCATTGACCGTCTGCCTTGTGTTATATTTCGGGCAGCTTTTGGATCCCGTAGAAGCCGGGATCGCGATGGATACGATAAAGGCATTTCACATGCTTAAAGATGATTCTGCCGACGTTATCGTTTTTGGCTCAAGCCATGCGTGGAAGGGCTGCGATACGGGTGTGATGCGTGATAAATACGGCCTGTCTGCCTACAATTATGCATGCAACTGGCAGACGGTCGATACAACCCGCCTGTTTGTCGAGGATGCACTGCGTACCCAGTCTCCGAAGGTTGTCTGTATCGAGACCTGGAGGGTAGGCAACCTTAAGTATGATAAGGCTATGGACGGGCAGATATACTATACGAGACAGCTTAAGGATTCACCCGTAAAGAGGCAGTACTTAAAGCACTGTTTTGGCAGCGACGCAGAGAGGTATGCTTCTTACTTCTTCCCCCTTATCATGTTCCACGATAACTGGACAGAGATAAGTGAGGAGAACTTCAAAAAGCCCGATCCGGAACACTTTTTAAAGAGCGCGGGCTATATGTACAATGAGGGCTCGGAGCCTGCCGAGAGGCCGGATATCTCGCAGTTTGAGCAAAAGAAGCTTACGGTCGACCAGCTTAGTGAACTTGAAGGGATCGTTAAGGCGTGTGAAAGGGAAAACGTAAGTATCATCTTTTACTTAAGTCCCGTCGCGGCCGAGTACGGCTACAGTGATGAAATGGAGAAATTTGCCGGGGAAAACGGCTGTGTTTATCTTGATCTTAATGCCCTGTGCGACGAGGTCGGGATCGACTGGGAACATGACCTTCAGGACCTTGGGCATCTGAACCATGACGGAGCCGCAAAGGTGGCCGATTATCTTGGCAGGTATATCGTGGAGAACTATGATATTTAGGGCCTTACAGCCGGCTTTGTTTGCCCCTGTATTCAAAGAATGATAAAATTGACCCATGAATTTTACAGGACTTCTTTTTTTACTTGTTTTCCTACCCATCGCACTGGTGGTGTATTATATTGCTTTCAAGCGTCTTAAGGAGTATGTTCTGCTGGCCTTAAGCGTTGTTTTTTATACATTCGGAGAGCTTAAGCATATATGGCTTCTGCTTATCATGATCGTTTTTACCGTTTTGATCGGACGCATGATAAGCCATATTGATAAGCAGTGGCTTAAGCGCACACTTCTCATATCCGGAGTGCTTGCAAACATAGGTGTTTTGTTTGCGTTCAAATCGATGATCGCTTTTTCCGTTTCTTCCGCCGTAACGATCCTTCCGCTTGGTATTTCGTTCTATACGTTTAAGGCGGTATCTTACCTTGCTGATGTATATAAGGGGACGGTGATCCTTAAGGGAACCCCCGTTGTACACGATGCCCTTTACCTTTCGTTTTTTGCCCATATCCAGTCGGGTCCGCTGACGCGCTATAAGGACATGGTATGTAAGCCCGAGCCTAAGAGGTTTTGCGACGGAGTATGCAGGTTCCTTATGGGCTTTTCAAAGAAGATCCTTTTGGCCGACATACTTTCTCATATCACAACAGAGGTTTTTGCAACGCCGCTTGACGGCTTTGCGGCAGGATATGCATGGCTCGGATCGATATGCTATTCGCTGCAGCTTTATTACGATTTTTCGGGATACTCGGATATGGCGATCGGGATTTCTAAGATGTTCGGATATGACTGCATGGAAAACTTCGATCATCCTTATATGACGGAATCGATATCACGGTTCTGGAGGCGCTGGCACATTTCCCTGAGTGAATGGTTCAGGGATTATGTGTACATACCGCTCGGGGGAAGCCGCGTTAAGCCGGGATCCCGCGTATACCTTAATCTTTTTATAGTATGGATACTTACCGGCATCTGGCACGGAATGTCGCTTAACTTTATCGCATGGGGACTGGGATATTTTGTCATGATATCGTTTGAACGCATTACCGGGCTGCCGGATAAGCTTAAGTCACGTCCGCTTAAGATCGCATACCGGATTTTTACCCTGTTTTTCATAAACTGCGAGTGGATCTTGTTCAGGGCTTCAAGCTTAAGCTACGGAGCCGGATTTATCAGTCATCTGTTTATGAGAAGCACTTCGCCGCTTGTCGGGAGGCGCACCACGGTCCTTATGTCCGAGTATGCCGTGTTCATAGTGATCGCGCTCATCCTCTGCCTGCCGGTTGAAAAGCTGGCGGACAGGTTAACGGGTAAGAGCCGCGCTGCCGCAAATGCATTCGGATTTGTACAGGCAGGTATATTAATAGCTGCGTTTGCCGTGGCTCTTTCATTTGTTGTATCGGGCAGTAATAATCCGTTCGTGTACGCGAACTTTTAGGAGGTTTAAATGACGGAAAAAAGCCGCATTGCGGCCGGCGTAACAGCTGCATTTTTCATACTGCTCCTGTTTACGGGATTCATTAAGAATCACCCGCGCGGATATATGATAAAACTGTATGATCACCTGGTTGAGGCGTTTGATTCTGACAACGGTGAGATCACCGGCGTTTCAAAGATCGAAAATGACTATGCCAAGTCGATGCCGTATCGCAGTGCCCTTATAAACCTAAGCGGTTTAATCACCCGTAAGCTTAATATAAGAGATTATTACGGGGATAAGAATATTTACGTTACGGATGACGGTTACATAGTGGGGCTGTATCCCGAAACGGATACGGGATACGAGTATAATGAAACGGTTGACCTGTATAAGTTTCTTAAGGAAAACGGGATCAATATGATATACGTTAACAAGCCGGTAAAGTACAGCGATGACGGATCCGTTTCAAATATGTTCGGCCTTGAAACATACACAAACCGTAATGCGGATAAGCTGGTTAACGGCCTTAAAAATGCCGGCGTTCCCGTGATCGACTTAAGGGAAAATGCGGCGGCTGAAGGGATGGATATAAAGGATCTGTTTTACAGGACCGATCATCACTGGACGGTGCCTGCGGGCCTGTGGGCGTCCCGGATAATGGCCGGCGGCCTCAACGAATACGCAGGGTATGATATCGACCTTTCAATATACGATGATGAAAACTTCGAATTTCGGAAATTCGAAAACAGCTGGCTGGGCGAGCAGGGAAGGAAGTTGGCAGGCAGCTATATCGGGCTTGATGACTATACCGAGGTTAAACCGGTATTTGAAACAAGCTTTGTGTTTAAGGATGAGGAAGGAAAAACGGAAGGGACCTTTGATGATCTTATTTCCGAAAATTTCTATGAAACGGAAGAGGATGTATATACGGCTCCGAGCTTTCACTATTCGTATGCACTAAAGGGCGGCTGTGTAAACAATGATGTCGCATCCGGAAAGGTGCTCATGCTTACGGACTCGTACGACCACGTTACCGCGCCGTTTATCTCACTTGCCGTGCATGAATTGGATACGCTCCAGTTAAGGGATCTTGACTCTTCTTTTGACCTTAGGGACTATATTGTAAAAAACGGATATGATACGGTGATCATAAGCTATGCACAGTTTATGATAGGAGCACATGATGATGCATCAAGTATCAACTACCGGATGTTTGATTTCGGTTTTTGACGATTGGGTGATATAATAAAAATCATGATAAAGCTAAACGATAAGAAGACAAACTGCTGCGGATGTTCTGCATGCGTGCAGGCATGTCCGAAAAACTGCATAGTCATGAAGGAGGATACGGAAGGTTTTGCGTATCCCGTTATTGATACGGAAAAATGCGTATCCTGCAATAAGTGTGAAAGTGTGTGCCCCGTTATGAATAAGCCGCAGGGCGGTGCTTTAGATGATTATCCCAAGGCTGTCGGAGGATGGCACAGGGATGATGCCGTAAGGGGTGCAAGCTCATCGGGCGGTGCCTTCTCCCTGTTTGCGCTAAAGATTTTAAAACAGGGCGGAGTGGTGTACGGATGTGCGCTTGATGATAAGATGACCGCACGGCACATTTGTGTCGACAATGTTGAGGACCTTGACAGGCTCCGCGGTTCCAAGTATGTGCAGAGTGCGATGGATGATGTTTATGAGAGCATCCGGGGTCACTTAAATGAGGGAAGGAAGGTCCTGTTTTCGGGTGCGCCCTGTCAGGCGGCGGGCTTATGCTCCTATCTTGGAGATCAAAGGAGCGAGGACCTTTATATAATTGATTTTATCTGCCACGGCGTTCCTTCGCCGAAGGTTTTTGCGGAATATTTAGGCGATGTGAAAAACACGGCCGGATCGGAGATCAGGGCTTTTAAGTTCAGGCTCAAGGACCACGGCTGGAGCGGGTCCGGCATGCAGCTTGGGACATCGGCCGAATTTGAAAACGGAAAAAGCATAAGGAATTATCCGGCCTTCCGCGATCCTTTCATGAACGGCTTTCTGGATGATTCTTACCTGCGTCCTTCCTGCTATGACTGCAGCTTTAAGGATGTGAAAAAGGGTTATTCGGATTATACGATCGCGGATTTCTGGGGAGTGGACAAGGTTTCGGATAAGCTTAATGACGGAAAAGGAACTTCACTTATTCTAATACAAAATGAGCATGCTTTGTCACTGTGGGATGAAGTTAAGGATGATTTCTTTTATGAGGAAGTTCCGGTTGATAAAGCCCTTAAGCGTAACCGCAGCATTGAGCACTCGCCCGTAAGGAGTAAGCGCAGGGATACCTTCTTTGGCGATCTTGATTCCAAGGGTTATAAATACGTAAAACGTAAGTATATGTCGGGGATCACCTGGGCATGGCACAGGCTGTGGAAGATGTTCGGGCAGTTCATCAAGTTTTCGATCGTGGGGGTATCGAATACAGTTATCAGCCTCGCGGTTTATTACATTTGCATTTTCCTTGGGCTGCATTACATGCTTGCGTATACTCTGGGTTTCCTGCTTAGCGTGTGCAATGCGTTCTTCTGGAATAACAGGTATGTGTTTACGAATAAGCAGGAGAAGAGTATTGTAAGGGCTTTTTTGAAGGTGCTTACATCGTACGGTTTCAGCTTTTTACTGTCGCTCGTTCTGATGGGGCTTTTGGTGGATATACTTAAGATACCGCAGGTGATAGCGCCCCTTCTTAAGATGATAGTTACGATACCGATCAATTTCGTTTTAAACAAGGTTTGGGCGTTTAAGGATAAAAAAGTGTGACGGGGTAAACGGATCTTGAGCAGGAGTAAGTTCTTTAACATAATCGGTATACTGTTTATCGTATATATCGTTGTTTTTATCGCAGGTATGACCCGGTCCGCTTTTACAGAGGCTGATGTTCCGAACGAATATCAGGAGGTCACAAACATCCAGCTTACGGACAGCTTCCTTAAGGGTGTAAATCCGTATTCGGTAAGTGTTGCCACGGATAAGGACAGTCCGGGGCTTATTTACGAATACGGTCCGGTGTATTCGCTTATCGTTGCATTATTTGCAAGGATCATTCCGGTTGACATAATATCGCTTCATTATGCCGTAAGCCTGATCGCCATGCTGGCTGCGGCAGTTATCGCCACGGTTTTGATGCATGAGAACGCCGGCGGCATATTGCCTGCGGCAGCGGCCTTTTTGTTCATCATCAACTGCACGTGGCGGTACGGGTATGTGAATGCGGTGCCGGATGCGCTCGCGCTCATGCTTTCCATACTGGTCCTGTTTGTTGAAACAAGGCGGCCGTTTAAGCTAAAGGAATTAACAGAGGCAGTGCTTATCGTCCTCATCTTTTATACAAAGGTTTATTTCGTATTTGCAGCGCTCCCGCTGTTTATATATAAGCTTATAAAAGATAAAAAGGCGGCATTGCGATTCTTCCTTTTTGGGGCTGTCATCATGGGGCTTGGTTTTATCATACTTAATATGACATGCCCGCTGCTTTTTACTTACATGATCTACTATATCGCAGGGCCGATAGGAGCATCGAAGACAGGTTCGTCGGGCGGCAGCGGATGGTCCTATGAGATCCTGCAGCTTAAGTCTCTTGCCGGCATTTATATAGTGATGTTCATCGTGACGGTCCTTGGGATGATATATGCCTTTAAAAAGAAGGCGGATGAAAAGAATGATCTTAAGCTGCTGCTCATGATAAATATCATTGCGGCAGTCCCCGCGCTTATAGTGCTCGGTAAAAATGACGGGGCATGGCTTTCATATTATCTGCAGCTTATAATGCCGTATATCATCATGTTTTCACTCATTTTCATAAATGACATGAGCCTGCACTCTGAAGGAAAGGCAGGGAAAGCGGCGTGGGTGATTCTGTATATGCTGATGCTCCTTTTTACGGCATACAGATCGTCGGTCAGGCTGCCGTACTATTACATGACTGCAGACCAGCGCAAAACCTGGGATGATGCCTATGAACTGCTGGATGAATGCCTTGCTAAGGGTGAGGTGTACTACTCCCCGGTATTTGGGTTCCATGCGATTAAGCATGATCAGTACATATATAACGGCCTGGCGGCAAATCCCGTGAGGAGATATGAGGGATATAACAACACTCCGTGGCTGCGGACGCTGTTCCCCGATGCGGGTGCGGTAATGGAAAACAGGCTTGAGTATAAGGAAAAACTTGAAGGCAGGATAAGGAACGGGGAATTTGAGCTGATCACAGCGATAGAGGGCGATGACGGGACCGACAGGCTTATAAAGATAAGTGATGTTGAGGCGGGACCTTATGAGTATATCGGGAGCATCGATCTTCCGGTCAGCCGCGTATGCTATACGGTCAAGCTGTTCAGGCGGGCACGTTGACGACAAAGGAAGCCAAAGTCATTGAAAAAAAGGATGATGTGGGATAAGATATATAGTAATGTTAAGGACGGAGAATATAGCGGATGATAAGCTTTAACAAACCGCCCGTTGTCGGCGGAGAAGAAGAATATATAAAAGATGTCGTTTCGATACGAAAGATAAGCGGCGACGGCAAATACACGAAGCTGTGCAACAAGTGGATCGAGGATTATACGGGAACGGCTAAGGCGCTTCTTACGACTTCCTGTACACATGCCACGGAAATGGCTGCGCTGCTTCTTAATATAAAGCCCGGCGATGAGGTCATCATGCCCTCATATACCTTCGTGTCCACCGCGGATGCTTTTATCCTGCGTGGTGCCACGGCTGTATTTGTGGATATAAGGCCGGACACGCTCAATATTGACGAGAAGCTTATTGAAGATGCGGTGACCGAAAAGACGAGGGCGATCGTTCCGGTTCATTATGCCGGCGTATCCTGCGAGATGGATACCATAATGGACATAGCTGCAAGGCACGGCCTTAAGGTTGTTGAGGATGCGGCGCAGGGTATCATGAGCACGTATAAGGGAGCCCGGCTTGGAAGCATAGGCGATTTCGG
>JAILJC010000145.1 GCA_024694965.1 Lachnospiraceae bacterium | reverse complement strand
ACCCTTATCAGACGTGCAATGGATATGGGCTTCTATGAAGGAGTTAACATGTCCCTTGCATACTGTGATGACTGCGGCCATCAGGAGCTTGAGATGGATGTATGCCCCAAGTGCGGAAGCAGGAACTTAACCAAGATCGAGCGTATGAACGGGTATCTCTCCTACAGCAGGGTCCATGGAGACACCAGGCTTAACGATGCCAAGATGGCTGAGATAGCAGAGAGAAAGAGTATGTAGTATTTTTGGTTAACATGCACATAAAAAGACCACTCATAATTAAAATGATATGAGTGGTCTTTGATATTTTTATAACCTGAACTGGCTTACGATATCCGACAGCGAATCGGATACACCCTTTTGATCCTGAGCGATATTGGATACATCCGAAACCATATGGGAAACGTCATTCACTATTTCCGTAACCTGAGAAGAAGATGTGGCGGTTTCGGTAGCTGACTCAGCGATCGATCCCACTGCCAGGTTTACCTGTTCCATGGATTCACGTATGTATTCAACCATTTCCGATATCCTTTCGGTCAATTGTCCGAAGGACTCAGCATCCTGTCCGTACTGACGTCCAACCTGAATGAAATTGTCGTAATCGGGGGTAACTGTATTCTGGACAAATTCAAGCAGCTCCTCGGAGTTTCTGCTTAATGAAACAAATGCATCCTGGATAGCCGATATGGTATCCTGAATCTTATCAACCGCGTCCTTGGTTTCGGTAGCCAGATTGTTGATCTCGGAAGCAACAACCGCAAATCCCCTTCCGTGTTCACCGGCACGGGCGGCTTCGATCGAAGCATTAAGCGACAGGAGATTGATCTGGTTGGCGATCCCGGAAATGGAATCAGCAAGTGTTCCGATCTCGCTGACCACGCTTGCCTTTTCCGATGCGGCCTTGAGTGCACGTCCTCTTTCATTGGCAATTGCTATGGCATTATCTGATGACCTCTTGCCATCCTGTTCGATCTTGGCTGCCCGTTTGCTGATCTCGCGGACTTCTCTTGCGATCGCACTTGTTTCCTCGGCAAGTCTTGCTACCGATTCATTTACTTCGCTGGCAGATGCCGATACTTCTTCGGTTGCGGCACCGGTATTACTCATAGCATCGTTAACACGTACCATAGAGCTCTGCACATTGCTGAATTTGGAACTTAAACTCTCAGCGACATTATCTATCTGATTTGATGAAGAATTAACGCTGTTGGAACCATGCCGTATATTACGTATAACATCAGCATTGTTCATGTACATTTCATTAAGCGACCTGCTCATCTGGCCTATTTCATCGTTGCGTTTTATATCAACGGGATCGATGGTAAAGTTACCCCGGGCAAGTTCATCAGCGAATACCTGAACCTTGCGCATGGCCCTTGCAATGCTGGATGCCTGCCAGAAGATAAGTATTGTACATAGCAGGAGGGCTATGATAAGGATGATCGCCGATAACTGCTTCATACGTTGAACAGGAAGGTTTATCTTGGCCTGTTCTACAACTATTCCAAGCTTCCAGTTTACTTCGGGTATTGTATCGAAATACATGTTCTTTCCACTGAAATTGATCGTTCCGCTCTCACCGGAGGTTACCTGTGACGATATAGAAGATGTTTCAGTGTCGGTTGCGAGGGTAACTGCATTTGCAGCTGCTTCAAGATCGGTACTTTTATAGATATAAGTTCCGGTAGAATCGGTAAGGAGCAGGGCTCCGTCATTGGAGATCTTAACCTGAGACAGGGTCTGCTGAACGGTATCAAGTGTGATATCGCAGGTAATACATCCGATATACTTACCGCTTTCGTTGTCGAAGATAGGAACAGAGCAGGTTGACATTACGGTATTGCTCGAAGGATCGTAGTAAGGATCGGTTATAACGCCCTTAACTTTGGTTAACTTCTTGGCGTTCAGGTAGTATTCCTGAGAAAAATAGTCATATTCGGCATTAGAGTATTCCCAGTCTTCAACATACGAACCTCCGTCCTTGTACCAGTACGGACCGTAATATTCCTGGGATTCATCGTAAACATAGGGTTCAAACCATATTCCGGCACCGCTTGCAAGATCATTATCATCAAGCATGCTTTGGAAAAGAGTTGCATAATCGGTTATCCCGGTGTATTTGTATGAAACGGACAATTCCTTAGATAAGGCCTCGGCGATATGTCTTATACCGTCAAGCTGTGAATTGACATCATTAATGTTTTCCTTAAGAGTTGCCTTCATATACTGTTCTGTAAGATCGTTTATTTCATTACCGCTGCGCGTGGTCAGCACAATAGCCATAATGATCATTGACAGGATAACGGTGGGAAGGATCACTGCCAGCATTTTGAACTGGATCCCAACACCACCGGATCTGTTCTTGTTTTCTCCCTTGGCCTTATTATCGATTGTCACGTTATTTGCCATACGCACTTCCTCCTATTGTCGCTTTGCCTTCATATTGTTGCTTTTTGGCCTTATATGACCTTTGTTTACATTTTATCATATTAATGGGGTTAAAAACAGCTATATATTGGTAAATTGTGCGAATGGCTCAAAATACTATATACAGTAGTGAATACATCATCCCTTTCAATATATTGTATAAAAGAGATGACAAATCCGGGAGGTTGTATTATAATGGTTTCTTGTAGTGGCTTGTATTTTGCTTCAAACTAAAATGCGGGGGTACATGCAGGTATGAGGTACCACAATATAACTAAGGACGATATGCTGAACGGCGACGGCCTCAGGGTTGTGCTATGGGTGGCAGGGTGCGATCATTGCTGTAAGGACTGTCACAACCCGATGACATGGGACCCGGACGGTGGGCTGCCTTTTGACGATAAGGCCAAACAGGAGATATTTGAAGAACTTGATAAGGACTATATATCGGGAATAACATTTTCGGGCGGAGATCCCCTTCATCAGGCCAACAGGTATGATGTCCTTGAATTTGCCAAGGAAATA
>JAILJC010000090.1 GCA_024694965.1 Lachnospiraceae bacterium | reverse complement strand
CTTCCCGTAAGTATAGCTGTCGGGACCTCCGATGCCGGTCAGATCGTAAGTCTTTCCTTCGGAAAAATAATTATACAGCGCGAGTCCGCCGGCTCCCGAACAGGTCGGGATCGTCATGCGGAATCTGTCATCAAATGCGCCGCATACCGCCGTTGCCTTGCCCCAGCGCGATACGCCGGTCACCATCGAAGCCCGGGCATCAAGACAGTATTCCCGGTCAAGCCCGGCATATACGGCATCGAGCACCTTCGAAGCGCCCCAGGCCCAGGCCATCAGAACCCCGGTCTGTTCACCGGGATCCTTGCCGTACGGATAAAGATCATAAAAGGCTCCCTCGTGCTTCGTATCATCCGAAGCGATCTGTCGGCCTTCCATAAAGAACAGGGCCCAGCCCTGCGAAAGTATATAATCCGAGGGCATGATCGGATGCATGCAGACAATAAAAGGCGAACCTGCGGGATATTTCTTTCGGTCCTCTTCTTTCGGAAGATATGCATGGACTGTGAATTCCGTTTTTCTCCCGTTGGCCTCTGCGGTTATCCTGACCAGTTCCCCGCCGATCACTTCAAAAGGATTGCGCGGTTTGTCCCCGGCCTCTTTTGCTTTGGGATCCTCTCCGAGCAGCTCGTAAGTGATCTTTTCTCCCTCTCTCCAGGCACCGTACATATTCTCCCGGTAATAATTTTTTAGAGCTTCCTTCTCCATAAGTCTCCTCCTTTTAACTTTCCGGTAGTGTCAAATCTGACACTCCTTTTTTCTTTCTAAATCATTTATTTTCAAGGAAATCCAAACTTTTTTAAATAAAAAAGCGTCGACCCCCCAAAAAGCAGTATAATTGAATCACCACAAAACAATCATCCACAGAAAGGTCAACGCCTATGAACATTATAATGTATTTGATTCAAATAATTCAACAACTTTATAAGCAATACTGTTGGTTAATTCTTTTTATCTGCAAATATATTCCGCTCAAGCAGTGGGCTTATGATGATTCTCATTCCCCTAAGTACCAAAAGTATAAGGTTGACGAGCTTCCAATTATCAGGGAGACCCATCCCCACGCCTGGACCTACAGGGATCTGATCCCATATTATCAGCAGCGCTACGGCAAGCTCATAAAACCAATCAAGCGTAAGGGTGACGCCCTTGTACCCGCTGACTGCACCTGTCCCAAATGTCAGGCTCCCTCTGAATATCTGCACCTTAACAGCCGTAAGTATAACCAGATGGAGTGCAAAGTCTGTCTGACTTTATTTCATCCTGAGACCAACCACGTTAATGCAGGCTTATCTCTTAAATGTCCTTATTGCGGTCACTCGCTTGATCATAAGAAAGACCGCAAGCACTTCATAATTCACAAGTGCGTTAATCCTAAATGCCCTTACTATCTCCACAACCTTAAAAAGGTTGATAAAGAAGATTTACCTGAAAACAAGAATAAATATAAGCTTCACTACATCTATCGTGAATTCACCGTGGATTTCTTTGAAATGGATCTGAATTCACTGCCAAAGAACGCCTCTTCCTTTAAGTTTTCCAAACATAGTCAGTACATAATGTCCTTATGCCTTACCATGCATGTAAACCTTGGTCTGTCCCTGCGCAAGACCGCCCAGGCCATGAATGACCTGTACAACATCAGTATCTCTCACCAGCAGGTCGCCAACTACTGCCGTACAGCCGCCCTGGTTATCAAACCGTTTGTCGACAACTATGATTACAATGCCGGTCCGGTAATGGTCGCTGATGAAACCTACGGCAAAATACGCGGTGTCAAATGTTTCATCTGGTTCATAATGGATGCGGCATCCAGATCTATAATCGGTTACCGGACATCAGATAACCGTGGCGTCGGTCCATGTATCATGGCCATGCGTATGGCCTTCAGACATCTCTCAAAGCTGCCTGAAAGATTCAGGTTTATTGCCGACGGCTACAGCGCATACGTACTTGCAGCCCAGCAATTCTTCAGGAAGTACGGGAAACGCTTTAAGTTCGACATAACCAAAGTAATAGGCCTAACCAACGAAGACGAAGTCTCTAAGGAATTCCGCCCTTACAAGCAGATGATCGAACGAATGAACCGTACCTTCAAAGAAACTTACAGAGTTTCCTGCGGCTATGATAACCTTGAAGGAGCCAACTATAACGTAGCTCTGTGGGTTGCTTACTACAACTTTCTCAGGCCGCATAAACATAGGAATTTCAACGTTCTCAATCAGGTCGATGCACTTAATACTGCAGAAAACATGCCTGGCAAATGGCAGCTTCTAATCTACCTTGGCCAAAAAACGATTCTCAACCTACAAAACCAGACAAACGCATAATGGAGCGGAACCGTTGTCAAGTGAATCGTGGAATACCGCAGCACCGCACTTCGGTGCGAGGATATGCCGCGAAAGTCACTTGACATAAGGTTCACGGAACATCCTTTTCAACAGGAAAGGGTGCTATTTTTGCGCCCTTTCCTTGCCTCCGGCGAGGACGGGTGTGGGCAGCGCCCACAAAATGGGTCAAGGGACGAGTCCCTTGCGGGTTCTTAGGGCAGCGCCCTAAGCCCTCGGAGAGCCTTAATTCTTTCCATACGTTACTTTACACTATCAAATATAATTTATTACTTACCATTGCACTTCGATATATCGCACTGCAATATCACACTTCGATATATATACTATCGCGGTGCGATATATTTGTCAAGCATTTTTTTAAAAATATTTACTACGGCGGAAAATCCTTGTAAAACAGCGGATTTGACATATTTTGATATAAATGATATAATGTGAAAAAATTGAAAGAACGAGGTATTCTATGTTAAGCGTGGTGAGATAACCATTGCATGAAAATGCAATATTTAATCTTGAGTTGACAGTGGATCTGCTGGCGGCTTGTTTAATTGCGCTTAATATCATGGATAATACCTTGTTTTTTTGCAGGGGCGGTTTGGCGTGCCCTGTCAAAATATATTTGAATTCAGGACCATGATA
>JAILJC010000077.1 GCA_024694965.1 Lachnospiraceae bacterium | reverse complement strand
TCATCAAGAAGAGAATAAAGCCGGTCGGCATAAGCACTTATATCCCCCGGGATACTGTCAAATATATCGCATAGCCTGCAAAAACGAAGCTTTTCCTGTGCCATTTTTGATCCTACTGGCCGTAATATGCGTTGATGCCGTGTTTCCTGTAAAAATGCTTATCTCTTATGCTGTCGGGAGCGGGCTTCACATTGGGATTGATGATCTCGGTATTCCTTGCCATCCTTGCAACTTCTTCAAGCACTACCGCATTGTAGACTGCCTCGGCCGCGTCCTTGCCCCAGGTGAACGGACCGTGATTCTTGCATAATACGCCGGGCGTATACAGAGGATCTATCTCCCTTTCGGTAAATGTCTCTATGATGACTTTGCCCGTATTAAGCTCATATGCTTCATCGATCTCTTCGGGTGTCAGATTCCTCGTGCAGGGAATGGGTCCGTAGTAATAATCAGCGTGCGTGGTGCCGTATAACGGGATATCCCTTCCTGCCTGTGCCCATGCAACAGCCTCGGGTGAATGCGTATGCACTACTCCGCCTATACCCTCATAAGCCCTGTAAAGCTCAATATGGGTCGCGGTATCGCTCGAAGGCTTATACTTGCCTTCCACCTTGTTTCCGTGAAGATCCATTACAACCATATCATCAGGAGTAAGTTCATCATATTCAACACCGCTGGGCTTGATGACAAAATATCCGCTCTCCCTGTCGATCCCGGACACGTTGCCCCACGTATAGGTGACAAGCCCCCTGTGAGGAAGCTCCATGTTTGCTTCATAAACCTGCTTCTTTAACTGTTCCAGCATTTCTTTTTTCCTTTCTTTGTGTGTTTAGATGGTGAAGTTGGCAGCTGCTGCCGCTTCCGCCGCAAGGGTCTTCTTGTATGCAACGATATAATCGTCGAAGCCCTTTACGTCGGCAGGATCGGGATTCAATACTTCGCCCTCGTCTCCTCCGAATACCTTGTCCTTAAGATAATCGGAAAGTGAAACGCCCGATCCGTTTAACATATATGCAGCAAGAATGGCCATTCCCCAGGGACCGCCTTCGCCTGCAGTCTTCATAACCGCTACGGGTGCGTTCATGGCCGCTGCGAGCATGCTCTGGCCAACACCCTTGGTCTTAAAGAAACCGCCATGTCCGTACAGCTTGTCAACGCCTGCCTTCTCTTCCTTGAAGAGGATATCGCAGCCGATCTTAAGAGTCGCAAGCGACGCATAAAGATGTGACCTCATGAAGTTTGCAAGAGTAAACTTCGCATCCGGTGTACGAACAAAGAGAGGACGTCCCTCATTAAGCCCGGTAATTGCCTCGCCCGCATTGTAATTGTATGCGAGAAGACCGCCGCAGTTCTTATCACCCTCAAGCGCTTTGTTGTAAAGAAGACCGTAAAGCTCTCCCATGTCGGGTTCATTGCCCTTGGCCTGCTCATATTCCTTGAAGAGATTTACCCAGCCGTTAAGATCGGTGGTACCGTTGTTGCAGTGTGCCATCGCAACCGGTGATCCGTCGGGCGTGGTGACCATATCAAGTTCCTCATGCACCTTGGAGAGTGACTTTTCCAGTACTACCATTGCGAAGAAGGATGTTCCCGCCGAAACATTACCCGTCCTCTTAAGTACCGAATTCGTTGCGACCATACCTGTTCCGGCATCACCCTCGGGCGGGCACATGGGTATGCCTGCTTCGAGTTCACCGCTGACGTCTAAGAACTTCGCTCCCGCTTCGGTAAGCTTTCCTGCGCTCTGCCCCGCAGAAAGCACCTTGGGAAGTATATCACCGAGCTTCCACGAAAAGCCCTTGCCTGCTACAAGAGAATCAAATTTTGTTATCATACCTGCGTTAAAGTCACACGTATTATCATCTATGGGAAACATACCTGACGCTTCGCCCACGCCGAGCACCTTCTCCCCGCTCAGCCTGTAATGGATATAACCCGCGAGCGTGGTAAAGAAAGCAACATCCTTTACATGCTCCTCGCCGTTTAAGATCGCCTGATACAGATGGGCTATGCTCCATCTCTGAGGTATGTTAAAATCAAATTCCTTCGTAAGTGCAGCTGCCGCTTCACCTGTTATCGTGTTGCGCCATGTCCTGAAGGGAGCAAGGAGATTATCGTCCTTGTCAAATGGAAGATAACCATGCATCATGCCGGAAATACCGATAGCCGCAAGCTTCTTTAAGGAAACGCCGTACTTATCCTTAACATCCTTTACCATATCCGCGTAACAGCTCTGAAGTCCCTTATGTATCGTGTTGATATCATAGGTCCAGATTCCGTTAACGAGTTCATTTTCCCAGTCGTAAGAACCTGTTGCAATGGGCTTATGCTCTTCGTCAATAAGCACCGCCTTGATACGGGTGGAACCGAATTCAAGTCCCATTACCGCCTTACCGCTTTCGATCAGATTTTTTATGTCCATAGTGGTAACCCTCCTCGGTTTATTCTACCTTTAGTTATAACAAAAAACCCCTGAGCGCTCAAGGGTTTTCTGT
>JAILJC010000034.1 GCA_024694965.1 Lachnospiraceae bacterium | reverse complement strand
GCGGAGTATGTTTTCCATAAGCTCGGTGTGTGCACAGCAGGGTTCACCGTTCGTACGGTTGTATGCACCCATTACCGCTTCAACCTTTGCTTCCTTAACACATTCCTCAAATGCCGGAAGGTAGGTCTCACGCATATCCTTCTTGCTTGCCTTTGCATCAAATTCATGCCTTATTGCCTCGGGTCCCGAATGTACCGCAAAATGCTTTGCGCATGCAGCAGTCCTTAAGCATTCGCCGTCACCCTGAAGGCCCCTTACGTATGCGGCTCCAAGCTTTGAAGTAAGATACGGGTCCTCTCCTAAGGTTTCATGTCCGCGGCCCCACCTCGGATCACGGAATATATTAATGTTGGGCGACCACATGGTAAGTCCCTTGTAGATATCCCTGTCACCTTCCTCGATAACCGCATTGTACTTGGCCCTGGCCTCGGTGGATACAACCTCTCCCACCTTCTTGGTTGTTTCCTCATCAAATACAGCCGCCATTGCTATCGCCTGGGGAAATACGGTTGCCTGTCCGGCCCTGGCCACTCCGTGAAGTGCCTCGTTCCACCAGTTATATGCCGGTATGCTCAGCCTTTCGATTGCGGGAGAATCATACCTTAACTGGCTTGCTCTCTCCTCAACCGTCATCATGCCGACAAGTGCTTCAGCTTTTTTTCTTGCATCTTCTCGTGTCATAAATCCTCCTCGTGTTCCTTAAGATCAATACTAACCTTTAACGGCACCTGCAGTAAGTCCTTCAACTATCTGGTTTGCAAACAGGCAATATACTATGATCGTAGGTATGACCGCTATGACTATTGCTGCAAACATCTGGCAGTAATTCGTATGGTACGGTCCGACAAACTTTGTAAGGGATACCGGAAGTGTTTTCTTCGCTTCCTTGGAGATAAATACCATTGCAAGCAGAAGTTCGTTCCAATTACCTACGAAGGTCATAAGTCCGGTAACCATAAAGCCTGTTTTTGCAAGCGGGATACCTACGGTTGTAAACATCCTGTATACCGAACAGCCGTCGATACATGCCGACTCAAACAGCTCATTGGGAATGCCCTCGAAAAATCCCGCCATAATATAAATGGTTATAGGCAGTGAAAAAGTGATATACGGGATGATGATACCTATGAGTGAATTGCTCAGCTTAAGTGATGAGAACTGAACAAACAGCGGTATCAGTACGCAGTGTACGGGTATCATCATTCCTACCATGAAATAGGTAAGTACAAGCTTTGATAATTTCCAGCGCATCTTAGCGATACCGAATGCAGCCATCGCCCCGAAGACCATCGAAAAAACAAGTGTGATCGAGCAGACGATGAATGAATTTAATGTCGCCGTTCCAAGGTGTCCCATTACCCATGAGAAACTGTAATTCTCCCACATCGGCCTCTCGGGAAGTGCCCAGGGCGATATCATCAGCACGCTGTCATCCTTAAGTGATGTGATAACGACCCATGCAAGGGGCAGCAGATAGATAAGTGCCAGTATAATGAGAAAAGCATATATAAAGCCGTGTATGACTTTTGTTTTACGGTTGGCTACCGAAATAGTCTCTGTCTTTGCGCTCATTCTTCCACCCCCTTAATCGTATGCTTCCACTTTAACAAACTTGTTGATGAGCACGGTCACCACGAGGCACATTACAAGCAGTACCACGCCGATGGCCGAACCGTATCCGAGTTTGTTAAACTTGAATGCCTGAGTATACATATGGGTTGCAAGAACATGGGCCTTGTCGCCCAAAAATCCCTCCGGGATCATGTTGTAAACAAGATCGAAGAACTTAAGCGAACCGATGGCATTAAGCGACATGGCCGTTGCCACCATCGGGCGGATAAGGGGAAGGGTTATCTTAAAGAAGGCCTGCGACTTGTTGCATCCGTCTATAGCCGCTGCCTCGTATATGTCGCTGCTGATACCCGATATCTGCGCCATGTAAAGCATCATCGACTGGCCGACATACTGCCACAGGGCTACAAACGAGATCACTATGATCGGCAGTATGATAAATCCGTCAGTATTGAAAAGCCACTGCGGGCCCTCGGTACAGTCGGCGATCCATCCAAAGCTTGCCATCATCTGGTTTATACCAAGCTTGGGTGTAAACACGAACATCCACAAAAGGCCGAGAGCTGCGGATGAAAGTACGCAGGGCAGGTAGTATATGTTCTTAAACAGGTTGCGCCCCGTCCTGATGTTTGTAAGGAGTGCCGCAAGGAACAGTCCCATTACAAGCTGCGTCACGATCGAGAATACCATGAAGAAAATGGAATTCTTAAGTGCAGCCCTCATTGCCCTGTCCTTTGTGAACAGCTTAACGTAATTGTCTACTCCTGTGAATTTGATGGGATGCAGTGTCTTGTAATTACAGAAAGAGTAATACACCGCCTTACAGATGGGGATAAGCAGTACCAGCGTAAAAAGAATGAACGCCGGCGCGATAAACATGATTATCGCCTTTTTGTTTCGTAAAAGCCTGTCCATATATAACCTCCCTTATATATTTTTCCAAACCTTTATATAAGGGACTATTACGCCGAATAATCCCCTATATAAAGGTCAGCACCCTTTTGAGGTGCTGGCCTTATTAAATCCGCTGATAAGACGCAATCCTTACCAAACGTTCATCTCGTAGTATTCCTGGATAGGATCGAGAGCCTTCTCGGGATCCGTGCCTGTGAAGATATCTACGAAGCAGTTATCGAATGTTGAACCTGCCTCGGTATCATACAGAGACTCGTTATAGAAACCGAAGGTTGAAGATGCATTCTTGAATACATCCATAACATACTTAAGCTCCGGAGGAGCAACCTTCTCATCATACTGTACGCTGGTAACGGGAATCTTACCGCCGACCTCAGCCGTGTACTTACTTGCGGTATCATCAACGAAGTACTTGATGAGCTGTACTGCTGCATCGGGATACTGTGTTGTTGCGCTCATGCAAAGTGAGTCTGACTTAGCGATAACCCTGTTAGGATCTGCGCTTGAACCGTCAACAGCGGGGAATGCGAATACGCCAACCTTGTCAGCGAAACCTTCCGCACATGAACCGTTGATCTGGCCGATAGCCCATGAACCCTGGATAAGGATAGCAGCTTCGCCGTTGTAGAATGCTGCCGTAGCTATATCATTGTCATCACCTGCAGCGGTCTTCTGGAAGTACTTTGAAAGCTCCTGGATCTGCTTACCTGCGTTGATAACCTTCTCATCCTTCCAATCGGTCTTGTGATCCTTGATATCC
>JAILJC010000033.1 GCA_024694965.1 Lachnospiraceae bacterium | reverse complement strand
GCGGAGTATGTTTTCCATAAGCTCGGTGTGTGCACAGCAGGGTTCACCGTTCGTACGGTTGTATGCACCCATTACCGCTTCAACCTTTGCTTCCTTAACACATTCCTCAAATGCCGGAAGGTAGGTCTCACGCATATCCTTTTTGCTCGCCTTTGCATCAAATTCATGCCTTATAGCCTCGGGTCCCGAATGTACCGCAAAATGCTTTGCACATGCCGCAGTCCTTAAGCATTCGCCGTCGCCCTGAAGGCCCCTTACGTATGCGGCTCCAAGCTTTGATGTAAGGTAAGGATCCTCTCCCAAGGTCTCATGTCCGCGGCCCCACCTCGGATCACGGAAAATGTTAATGTTGGGCGACCACATGGTAAGTCCCTTGTAAATATCCCTGTCGCCTTCCTCCGAAACTGCGTTATACTTTGCCCTGGCCTCGGTGGATACTGCCTCTCCCACCTTCTCACTCATTTCCTCATCAAAAACCGCAGCCATGGCTATCGCCTGGGGAAATACGGTCGCCTGGCCGGCCCTGGCAACTCCGTGGAGCGCCTCGTTCCACCAGTTGTAAGCCGGTATGCTCAGCCTTTCTATAGCGGGAGAATCATACCTTAACTGGCTTGCCCTCTCCTCTACCGTCATCATACCGACAAGTGCTTCAGCTTTTTTTCTTGCGTCTTCTCGTGTCATAAATCCTCCTCATGCTCTGTCCAAGCGGTACCTCTTATGGTCTAACCTTTAACTGCGCCTGCAGTCAGTCCTTCAACTATCTGGTTTGCAAACAGACAATATACTATGATCGTCGGTATAACCGCTATAACTATCGCGGCAAACATCTGGCAGTAATTCGTATGGTACGGTCCGACGAACTTCGTAAGTGATACCGGCAGCGTTTTCTTCGCTTCCTTGGAGATAAATACCATTGCGAGCAGGAGCTCGTTCCAGTTGCCTACGAAGGTCATAAGTCCCGTGACCATAAAGCCGGTTTTTGCAAGGGGAACGCCCACCGTGGTAAACATTCTGTATACCGAACAGCCGTCAATACATGCCGATTCGAACAGCTCATTGGGAATACCCTCAAAGAATCCCGCCATTATATAGATTGTTATGGGCAGTGAAAAAGTGATATACGGGATGATGATTCCTATGAGCGAATTGCTCAGCTTAAGTGATGAAAACTGAACAAAAAGCGGTATCAGCACGCAGTGAACGGGTATCATCATTCCCACCATAAAATAGGTAAGTACAAGCTTTGACAGTTTCCAGCGCATCTTTGCTATTCCGAATGCGGCCATCGCCCCGAAGATCATGGAAAAGACAAGTGTGATCGAGCAGACGATGAACGAATTAAGAGTCGCTGTCCCAAGGTGTCCCATCACCCATGAATAGCTGTAATTTTCAAACATGGGCCTCGAAGGAAGCGCCCAGGGCGATATCATCAGCACGCTGTCATCCTTAAGGGACGTGATCACGACCCATGCAAGGGGGAGCAGATAAATAAGTGCCAGAATGATGAGAAAAGCATATATAAATCCGTGTAGGACTTTTGTTCTGTGGTTTGCTACCGAAATGGTCTCTGTTTTTGCGCTCATTATTCCACCCCCTTTAATCGTATGCTTCTACCTTAACAAACTTGTTGATGAGAACGGTCACAACAAGGCACATCACAAGCAGTACCACGCCGATGGCCGAACCGTATCCGAGTTTGTTAAACTTGAATGCCTGAGTGTACATATGGGTTGCAAGAACATGAGCTTTGTCCCCCAGAAATCCTTCGGGGATCATGTTGTAAACAAGATCGAAGAATTTAAGCGAGCCGATCGCGTTAAGGGACATGGCAGTTGCCACCATCGGGCGGATAAGCGGAAGCGTTATCTTGAAAAACGTCTGCGACTTGTTGCATCCGTCAATGGCCGCCGCCTCGTAGATATCGCTGCTGATGCCCGATATCTGCGCCATGTAGAGCATCATCGACTGGCCCACATACTGCCACAGGGCCACAAACGAGATCACTATGATCGGAAGTATGATAAAGCCGTCCGTATTGAACAGCCACTGGGGACCCTCGGTACAGTCGGCTATCCATCCGAAGCTGGCCATCATCTGGTTGATGCCGAGCTTGGGAGTGAATACGAACATCCACAGAAGTCCGAGGGCTGCTGATGAAAGTACACAGGGCAGGTAGTATATGTTCTTAAACAGGTTTCTGCCGGTCCTTATGTTTGTAAGCAATGCCGCAAGGAACAGTCCCATGATAAGCTGCGTCACGATAGAGAATATCATGAAGAAAATGGAATTCTTAAGCGCGGCCCTCATTGCCCTGTCCTTCGTGAACAGCTTAACGTAGTTGTCAACACCGGTGAATTTGATCGGGTGCAGTGTCTTGTAATTACAGAAAGAGTAATACACTGCCTTGCAAATGGGAATAAGCAGTACCAGCGTAAACAGGATGAACGCCGGCGCGATAAACATGATTATCGCCTTTTTGTTTCGTAAAAGCCTGTCCATACAATACCTCCCTTGATTTTTCCAAACCTTTATATAGGGGACTATTCACCGAATAATCCCCTATATAAAGGTCAGCACCCTTTTGAGGTGCTGGCCATATTAAATCCGCTGATAAGACTTTTGTCTTACCAAACGTTCATCTCATAGTATTCCTGGATAGGATCGAGAGCCTTTTCGGGATCCGTGCCCGTAAAGATATCTACGAAACAGTTATCAAATGTTGAACCTGCTTCGGTATCATACAGGGACTCGTTGTAGAAACCGAAGGTTGAAGATGCGTTCTTGAATACATCCATAACATACTTAAGCTCCGGAGGCGCAACCTTCTCATCGTACTGTACGCTGGTTACGGGGATCTTGCCGCCGATCTCGGCAGTGTACTTGCTGGCAGTGTCATCAACGAAGTACTTGATGAGCTGTACTGCCGCATCGGGATACTGTGTTGTTGCGCTCATGCAGAGTGAATCTGACTTAGCGATAACCCTGTTGGGATCTGCGCTTGAACCGTCAACAGCGGGGAATGCGAATACGCCAACCTTGTCAGCGAAACCTTCCGCACATGAACCGTTGATCTGGCCGATAGCCCATGAACCCTGGATAAGGATAGCGGCTTCACCGTTGTAGAATGCTGCCGTAGCTATATCATTGTCATCACCTGCAGCGGTCTTCTGGAAGTACTTTGAAAGCTCCTGGATCTGCTTACCTGCGTTGATAACCTTCTCATCCTTCCAATCGGTCTTGTGATCCTTGATATCC
>JAILJC010000228.1 GCA_024694965.1 Lachnospiraceae bacterium | reverse complement strand
TGTTTTAGGAGCAGCCATTAAAGGAGCAGCCATTATGAACGAACTGAAATATTGTAAAATTAAGGAAATCGACAATATCTGCCTTCACGGGCGCATCGATACAACACTTGATGTTGTACCGCTTTTGTCAAACGGGCACGGTATCGAGGTAAATGTGACCGGCTCACAGCTTTGGGCCGATGTGGAAGCCGACTACACGGATTTTGAACCCTGGGCCGCGATTGAAATAAACGGTGAACTCATAAGCCGTTTCATGATCGATAAGGGGCATCACCGTATCTGTCTTTTCAGGGGCATCGATCCGACACGAACCACCCGTGTAAAGTTTTACCGCGAGCTTCAGGCTATGAGCGATGACCAAACGACTAATATTGTTATAAAGGGACTTGAAACAGACGGCGAGTTCCAGGCTCCCCCTGCCTATAAATACAGGCTTGAATTCATCGGAGACAGTATCAATTCGGGAGAAGGAAGCTACGGAGCTTTAACCGATGAGGACTGGACGGCGTATTGCATGAGTTACAGCAGGACTTATGTAAACCGCGTCGGAAAACTGTTAAATGCCCAGTGCCGTGTTATGTCTCAGGGCGGATGGGGTGTATTCTCAGGATGGGATAATAACAGAAACCACAATATTCCGAGGTATTATGACAGGATATGCGGACTTGCATCGGGAGGTGCAAACGACAGGTTCGGTGCGGCAAAACCGTATGACTTCAGCTCCTGGATCCCGGATGCGATCCTCATAAACTTAGGTACCAATGACTGTTCGGGCTTTAACCAGCCCCCTTTCACCGATCCGGATACGGGGGCGGTATATAAGCTTAACAAAAAAGAAGACGGCTCCTTTGTTAAGGAGGATGTAAAGCTTATAACCGATGCCGCCGTTAACTTTCTTAAAACGGTACGAAAAAATAACCCCTCATCCCACATTGTATGGCTGTATGGGATGCTGGGTTATGATCTGAGCCTGTATCTTGCGGATGCTGTAAACAGATATAAAGCTGAAAGCGGAGACAAAAACGTTACCTATCTCCAGCTTCCCAATGTTAATGAAAAGACTGTCGGAGCGCGTTCACATCCGGGGCTTAAATCCCACATGATCACTGCGGAAATAATATCCGACTATCTTACGGAGCATTTCAGTAATCAACCTTTATCATAGTAAGACCCTGCGCCGGGGCAGTAGCTCCGGCCAGTTTTCTGTCCTTTGCAAGAAGGAGTTCCTTCATGCTCTCCGGCGTGCGCTTATCAAATCCCACCTCAAGCAGGGTTCCCGTCAGTATCCTTACCATGTACTGCAAAAATCCCGTGCCGTGATAAGTAAAATAAATATACGCTCCCTTTCTGCTTATATCGATCCTGTCAACCTTCCTTACGGTCGACTTCTTCATCCTCGGATTTGAGCAGAAGCTCTTAAAATCATGCTCCCCCGTAAGGAACAAAGCCGCCTGCTTCATCTTATCGATGTCGGGAGTTTCCTCAAGATAATAAACATATTTCCGGTCAAACACGGGTTTTACAGGTCCCGTATAACAGGTATAGCGGTATGTTTTACCGACAGCATTGTAGCGGGAATGGAACCGCGGCGAGGCTTCCTTTACCTCCCTTACGCATATGTCGTCGGGAAGATATCGGTTTAGGTAATCCCGTATCTCATCGGGAGTTAACCCGGTATCCATGAAAGCATTGGCTGTCATTGCCCTTGCATGGACCCCCGCATCGGTACGCCCCGCTCCGATCACCTCGACCTCTTTCCCGGTCATCTTTTCAAGAACCGCTTCAAGCTTGCCCTGAATGGTCATATCGGTAGAGGGCTGGCGTTCCCAGCCCTGAAAGCGCGACCCGTCATAACTGATCGTGAACCTGTAGTTTAACATTTGATCCTGTCCCTAGAAACTGTGTCCGCCCGATGAGTGGCCGCCACCGCCACCGCCGCCGCCACCGCCGGAACCCGAACTCCTGGGTGAATAGGTTTTGGTCTGATGGGTAAACGTAACCGTCGGATTCCTGAACTCGAAGGCTGAAAAGATAGACTTCAGTATCTCACTGTTTGAAGGTTTAACGGCCTTGGATACTCCCCTTGCGAAAAAGTAATTGATTATAAGGCCAAGAAGTATGGCAAGGCAGGCATTTGAAACATATTTCATCGGAGCAGCTATCTTCTTGCCTTCAAGCACATCCGCTATTTCCGCAAACGCCTCACTCGCACAGGCGTAATAATCACCGTTATGCGCCTGCTTGTACACGTTGTCGCTTATGATGTTCATTACATCTTTGGTCAGCTGCCTGTGGTAGCTGCCTTCACTGTAGAATCGCAGCTCCCTCGTATCCATGTCGATAAGGAACATGATGCCGCTCTCTTCAGGTATCTTTGAACGGTAGTAGCTGTGACAGAAGTCGTATGCATCATTGTATTTGTTGTCATCTATCGTAACAAGCATTACGAATCCGCCGTCCGAGCATGCGATCATATACGGGATCAGATCGTTTTCCTCCGATTCGGTAAACAGATCTGCGCTGTCATCAATGAGTATCTCATAACCGCTGTCCCTGTTCTTGCAAAGGACATAATCATCTGCCTCCTGCTCAACGGTATAAGAATCATCCGCCCATACGGGAACCGCGGTAAGTCCGCATGAAAGGAGCATGACCATGCTTAGCGACATGATAAAAGCCGCTGCTCTTACGAATATTTGATCCTTACTGAAATTCACCTTACGCACGGTCATCACCTCCCTTCCTGTCAAACTGGGGAAGCCTTCTTGTGGCCATTATATTATAGTTCTTAAGTGTGAAGCGGAAGCTTAAAACAAACAGCACCGCATCGAATATACACATCACATAATACGGCATATCATGTACAACATGGATGAAGAAGATCATAAGTGCCGCTATCACGACGGATCCTATACCGCAGAATAAAGTGATCTTCTCAACAGGGCTCATCTTTGCCTCGGGTATATCAGGTTCCGGTGCCTTCTTTTTATCCTTCATTGCCTTTTTGGCAGCGGCGGCAACACTTTGTATGCCTTTATCATCCTCGCCTGTTACTGCCTTCTTTATCGTATTTCTCTGAACTGCATTTATCAAAAATACGGCTATGGTAAGTATGCTTGCGGTGACCAGTACCGCCTTCGGTGTAAGCACCAAAAATGTATTCAGGATCACAAATATGATAAGTGCAAGCACTCCGGAAAACAGAAGATATTTCTTAACGTCTATCGGAAGATCCGCGGCAACCTTTCCGGTCTGTCCGTTAACCGTGGCATAGGTGATCCTGTCCCCGTTCCTGTATGACATGAACCATACCGGATACATTGAAGAATGACCCTTCATAGTCCGTGAGGAAAATGCCGTACCGGGTCCCTTGTCAGCCGGCCTGTTCTCATCTTCTATAGTGAATTTCCTGAATTCGGGCGTTTCGCTCTTTATACGCTCAACCGACCGGTCATAGGCAAAGCCCGCAGCCTCCTTTGAATATACCGCCTTATCGACATCCGCGATATCCGCATAAAAGCCGCTCATGTAAGAGGGTTCAAAAGGTATGCGCTGCTTAACATCATACGGTGCCAGCGCCTCACTTATGCTGTCGGAAAATGAAGATGACGCATCATAGCTTAACCCTTCGTATGAGGCATCTATCTCACCCGAAAGGCTGTAATGCTTTGTGATTATATAATCACCAGACCTGCTTTCTGTTTTACCCTTAAGCTTTACAGGACCGCTCTGCTTAACATCATAGGACCAGTAAGGCATATAAATACCCCTGAACCCGTCGATGCATTCCTTGCTCTTATATTCCCTCGGTATGAACAATGCACGCCTGACGATCTTAAGATAAGCCTCCTTGCAGTCCTCCTTCGTTTTACTGAAGGGTATGATGAACTCGGGACGCTTACCTTTTGCGATACGTGAATTCAGTATTGTCGAGGCTCCGCAGAAGCTGCAGAATGCCGCGGCGGTATTGGAATCCACGCTCATAAGCTCACCTCCGCACTGCGGACAGGTAAACACGGTCACGTCATAGGTGTCAAGGTCTTCGGTCTGTTCGGTTACCTGCTGCTCCTGAGCGTCCGCCTTAACATCAAATTCCTTGGGGTCAAAATCCGATCCGCAGAAATCACACAGCATTCGCTGTTTTGTCGGATCAAACTTTAAGTTGGCCCCACAGCTGGGACATACTATCATAGTGATCTATCCTCCTTATTCGGTCATCGTTACCAGATCCTTAGGAAGGAGCTTGATCAATACATGTTCAAGTTCCTTAGCCTGAACCGGCTTGGTAAGATAATCCGCAAAACCGACGGCCATATACTCTTTATCGGCTCCCTGTATCGCGTTTGCCGTGAGAACTACTATCGGTGTTTGCTCATTTTTATACCTTTCCGACTTCTTTATCTCATCGAACGTTTCTATGCCGTCCATTTCCGGCATCATGTGATCCAGGAATACCAGATCATAATGATTATCCTCATACAGTTCGATCGCCTTCCTGCCGCTTTCCGCCGTATCTATATTGATCTGTGTTGTCTTAAGCAGGAGTTTTATTATCTGGAGGTTTACCTGCACATCATCAACGACCAAAATGCTTGCTTCGGGTGCAGTAAGGCTCTCCCTGTAATTCTGTCCCGTCCTGCTGCCTGCATTGAATTTTTCCCATATGTTTCCGATAGGTTCTCTTGAAACAACGGTCTGGGGTATGACTGCCGTAAATTCGGAACCCACGCCCTGTTTACTCTTAACACTTATCGATCCGTTCATAAGGTCAATAAGCTGCTTAGTAATGGACAGTCCCAGTCCCGTTCCTTCAATGTTCCGGTTCTGCCTCTCATCTGCCCTTGAGAACGAATCAAAGATGCCTCCTATATCTTCATCCGATATGCCTCGTCCCGTATCGGTGACACGGATCACAAGGTCTATCCTCGTATCCTCTTTTTTAATGTAATCGACTTCCAGGGTTATTGTTCCCCTGTCCGTATATTTAACGGCGTTTGTTAAGAGGTTGGTAATGATCTGTTTTATCCTTACTCCGTCACCGAGGAGTACCGAAGGAAGCTTCTCATTGTGTTCAAGCTTAAGCCTTAATCCCTTGCCTTTTGCACGCATGTCAAGCAGGCTGTAGCAGTCGTTTATAAGGGAAGCAACCTCATATTCCTCGGGAATGATCTTCATAAGTCCCGATTCTATCTTTGAAAAATCAAGGATATCGTTTATCAGTGACAGCAGAGAGTTTGATGCCGTTTCTATGCTTCCCGCATAGTTAAGGATATTGGCTTCCGCACTCTCCCTTAAGATCATCTCATTCATACCGATGACGGCATTAATGGGAGTCCTTATTTCATGAGACATCCTGGCAAGGAAAATGCTCTTTGCCTCATTGGCCTTCTCAAGGCTTAAGTTCATCTCCGTAAGTTCACGTTCCTTGTCTTCGAGTTCTATCCTGCGCTTTTCGTATACGCGGTTCTGCACCTTGAATATCGATCCGAAGATAATGATGAGCGCCGATATCGCAAATATATAATCGATATATTCAGCCTTACGGTCAGCCATCTTATGAACATATTCGGGATGAAAATATTCAATAATGAGTAGAGAAGCATATAAGATGATATCCCCGATATAGATAAGGAACACCGGCCATCCGTCAACTATAAGCCAAACAAACAGCCCTGCCAGAGTAAGCCACATTGGCATTCCCGATTCCTTGCCGCCCTCTAAAAAATATAAGAACGGCATAAGAAAATAGTTGGATATTACCGCCAGGATAAGACCTGCCGCATTAGGTTTGTTTTTTACATTTGCGATATAAAGGGAAAAAACGAAACACAGGATCAGGAGCCCCATTATCCAAAATGTCCTGATGCCCGTACCGACAAAAAAATCAAAAAACGTACAGAATACAAGCGCACCTATACCCACCACCAGTATGGCATTTATAAGCCTGTGCTGAGTAGTGAGCTCATCGCGGAGAAGATATTTTATAAGCTTCTTTATCTTGTTCAATCGCTACACCGCCGTTCCTTGTGTTTGTCCACAAAGCAGTTTATAATTACGGTAACGCCATATATCAATATAACACTTTAACCGGTCAATGTCACGGTTATGCGCGGGAAACCATATGAGTGATAACAGGTACTTTAAGGCAGCCCTTTCCGATTTTGCATTTGATGCTGCTTTCGGTGATTCTATAAGACACCTTCATAACAGCGGATACACACCCGAAGAAATAAGCGAATATCTTGATTCGGGATCCTTAAGCGCCGATCGTATCCGCGAGGTGATAAGCAGATATGAGGCTGTCAAAACAGACAGTGACGGCGGTTATGAATATGTTAAGGAATATGACTCATACGGAAGGGCTTCGTTCATAAAAAAGAAGACTGACAATAACTCATGATGGCCTTAACTTAATGTATTAACTCCCATTACCAGAAGGTCGTCCTTCTCAAACTTAAGCTCAGGCTGTGGCAGGATCTTTTCATCTCCCCGAATTATCATTACCGGTATCATGTCGGGCATATATTTTACTTCTCCTACCTTCTTTCCTACAAAGCCGCTCTCTTCACCGATCCTTGATGTGATATATTTAAGCTTTGTATCGTTTACCGAGCCGCCCAGCATCTTAAATTCGGTATACTGCTCCACGAAACCCGCTGAAATGATACCTGTAGGAATAGCCACCATACCCACTCCGAGGAAAGAGATTATAATGGCCATTACCCTTCCTGCTGCCGTTACGGGATAAATGTCTCCGTAGCCGACGGTCAAAAGCGTTGATACCGACCACCATATCCCGGAAAACGCATTTTCAAAGTGATCAGGCTGTACTTCATGCTCAAGGCTGTACATGCAAAGCGATGATGCGACCATAAGTATGAGGATCATGCACATAGACGAGATCAGCTGATCCTTCTTTTCCTTAATGACACTAGTTATAACATTAAATGCATCGTACTGTGCATTTATCTTAAACAGCCTGAATATCCTTATGACCCTGAATATCCTGAATGCCACCGCTCCCTCCGGAAAAATTAAGGGAAGAAAATACGGGATTATCGTAAACAGGTCAATAAGACCGTATGCCGAAACAATGAACCTGATCCTTGCTTTCCACTTAACCTTCTCATCGGGATAAAGATAATCCGCAGTCCATACCCTCAGTATATATTCGACTGTAAAGATCACTATCGTGATAAGCTCGATTATGCCCAGGATCCCTGCATAAGGACTCATCTCATTAAAGGTCTGTGCAAGCGTTACAAACAGGTTTAACAGTATAACCGTTACTATGAACCCGTCAAATACGGCGCTTGGGGCATCATCCTTGTTGCCTATCTCTATTATGTTGAAAATGCGCTTTCTGCCTTCCTGCATCATACCCGTCCTTATTTCAGAAAATCCATCTCGATAAATTCTTCGATCGGTATCGGCTTTGAATAGAAATACCCCTGAAGAGAATCAACCTTATACTGTGACAGCTGTTCCACCATTCCCTGAGTCTCGACACCTTCAACGCACACCTCGGCCTCAAAAGCTTCGGCAAGGTTTGATATACTCCTTACGGTTATCTGGTCTGCTTTGCTGCTCTCTATGTTCATGACAAATGACCTGTCGATCTTTACCGTATCTATCGGAAGATCACGCAGGATACCGATTGTTGAAAATCCGGTCCCGAAATCATCGAGCGCGATCTTTATCCCATGACCGTGGAACAGTTCTATCATGTTATACAAAAGTCCCATGTCTATAAGCCGGCACCGCTCCGTTATCTCAAGACACAGGTTTTCTGCCGGAAATCCCGTTTCCTCAAGGATCTGCAATACCTCCATGACAAATCCTTCCTTCTCAAGCTGTGCATATGAAAGGTTGATGTTCATGATAAGACCCGGATAGCTTTCAAGCAAAGTCCTTCCGTCAGTCATTGCCTGTCTGAGTATCCACCGTCCGAGGCTCGGGAATATCGCATCCTGTTCAAGTACGGGGATAAACTGTATCGGCGGGACTATCCCGTACTTGTCATCCCTCCATCTTATAAGGGCTTCAACTCCCTTAAGCTTCTGTGAATCCGCAAACATGATGGGCTGATAACAAAGGAAGAATCCCTTACAGTTATCCGATACGCTGCTCCGTATGACATTAAGCTTTTCAAGCATAATGCGGTTGTTTTCATTCAGGGCATCCTTAAAGGTATAAAGCTCACCCATCTTGGCGTTTTTCGATTCATAATAGGCATATTTTAGACATGAATAAACCGTTTTATCGCTTATCTCAAAATTGTCGACCAGGATATCCCCGGCGTTTACCATAAGATTGATCCTGTGCTCATCCACAAAGAAGTTCTCACTTACATACCTGTGTATATCGGAATATATCTTTGCGATCTCCTCAAGGGAGGTTTCGTGTGTGATCACCGCAAATTTGGTACCGTCCATCCTGTAAACGGACCCGACATTCGTGAATTTTTTCTGTAACAGCCTTGCAAATGACTGAAGGATACGGTTACCGAAAGTATATCCGTGAATATCGTTAAATACCGAAAAATTACTGATCCCTATCTGGATTATGACGCCCTCGTTCCTTTTCCAGAACATGGTCCTCATATCTTCAAAAAAACCGTACAGGCTGCGGAGCCCGGTCACGGAATCGACATAGCTTGTAAGCCCGTGATTCTTGATGCATCCGCCGAAATACCTGGGTGTACCGTCGTAATCGTGCATGACCACACCCTTACATGTACAGGTACAGTAACTGCCGTCTAAGGCCCTTGCCCTGTACTGCATGTCGTGGGTGGTCTCGGTGCCGTTTATAATGGCCCTGATGCTTTTGCGGTATTCGTCAACATCATCGGGGTGGATATGCTCTTCCCAAATCTTTCCTGCCTCGTACATATACTCATCGGGGAGACCGAAATAATCAACTGCGGATTTAGACCATCTTGAGTAATCTTCGTCCATATAACACAAAAAAACATATGAACCTTCCGCAATAATGGAAAAGGCTTCGAATATTTCATCTAACCTTGTCAGATCATCTTTATTCATAGCCTGTCCTTTCTCCCTCATCTTATGTAAAGCTGCTATTTCTATTTTATCATGCACGCAATGATCATACAATCGAAACGTGGCTTTTTTGTCTGTTTCATGCTACAATCAACAGGATCATTTTCGTTGATCCCACAAACATTGAAAGGAACCCCGTTTAAATGAAGAGGATAATTCTGACCGGCGGCGGAACCGCCGGGCATGTGACGCCTAATATAGCACTTATACCTGTCTTAAAAGAGCAGGGATATGACATACAGTACATCGGCTCTTATGCCGGAATGGAAAAAGCACTTATTGAGGATATCGGCATCCCCTATCACGGGATTTCTTCAGGTAAACTGAGGCGGTATTTTTCACTTCAGAATTTCTCGGATCCGTTCAGGGTTTTAAAGGGATTTTTCGAAGCAAAGAAGCTCATTAAGGAACTTAAACCCAATGTCTTATTTTCAAAGGGCGGTTTCGTATCCGTTCCGGTCGTGATCGCTGCCGGACGTGCGGGGGTTCCCGTGATCATACATGAATCCGACATGACACCCGGGCTTGCAAACAAGCTCTGTTTTAAGTCCGCAAAAAAAATATGCTGCAATTTTCCGGAAACTGTAGCTTATCTTCCGAAGGATAAAGCGGTTTTATCCGGTTCTCCGATACGAAGCGAACTGTTTAAGGGCTCCCCTGAAAAGGGCCGTGATTTTACAGGTTTTACCGATGATAAGCCCGTGATAATGGTTATAGGCGGATCTCTCGGAGCCGCAAACGTAAATAAAGCAGTACGTAATGTACTGCCCTCTCTTACAGAAAAGTTTAATGTTATACACCTTACCGGAAAGGGTAAGTCTGACGATGCGTTAAATGACATACCCGGCTACCGCCAGTATGAATACATAAGCGATGAGCTTAAGGACCTTTTTGCCTTAAGTGACCTGGTCATCTCCCGTGCCGGGGCAAATGCGATATGCGAACTGCTCGCACTTAAAAAGCCCAATCTTCTTATCCCCCTGCCATCTGCAAGCAGCCGCGGTGATCAGCTCCTTAATGCCGAATCTTTTAAAAAGCAGGGCTACTCCATGCTCCTTACCGAAGACGAACTTACCGATGAACGCCTTCTTGATATGATCGATGAACTGTACAAAGACCGCGATAAATATATCGCGGCCATGTCATCAAGCAGTCAGAATAATGCTGTTGAAACCATAATATCTCTCATCAGGGAATTATCGTAAGTTTACATAGACAGGAGCTTACACAGTTCCTTCTGGTCTTCCGGCGAGGGTTCGGTCGGTTTCCACTGGATAAATGCATTGTCATTCTTATACCTGGGTATTAAGTGCATATGGAAATGGAACACCGTCTGTCCCGCTGCCTCACCATTGTTCTGAACAATGTTAAATCCGTCGCAGTCAAGCTTCTTACTCATGTGTGCCGCAAGCTTCTTTGCAAGCTTAAATGCCTTGCCCGCAACTTCCTCATCAAGCTCATATATATCGGAATAATGTTCCTTGGGAATGATGAGTGCGTGTCCTTTCGTTGCGGGAGCCGCATCCAGTATCACCGCAAAATCATCATCCTCATATATCATATTTGTTTCAAACACACCGTTTGCAAGCTTGCAGAAAATACAATCATCCTTCATGGTATTACCTCCGTTTTGTTATATGCTCTCGTTGCTGAACGTAAATATCTGATCCAGCATCCTTAACTTTTTAAAATCTCCTTTGACCTGCATTTCTCCCGACATAAACGCCCGCTGGAAACTCATCTGACCGGCTACGATATGGTTCATAATTTCCATTGAAACCTTACATACCACCTGCGGATCCTCATGATTGCCGTAATAGCAGTTAAGTTCGGAATCGGCAATATCAAGTATGAGAGGTTTCTTCCTGTCCTTGATCATAAACTTGTATACTGCCGTAATGTTCTGGGACGGATGGAAATTATCCTTAAAATCGTTAACGTACAGCATGTTCTCGTCAACGCCCCTGTGTTCCATCTTTCCCCTGAAAAGCTCCGCCAGCTGCTCGATATCTTCCTTCTGCTGCTGTACATAGGTTTCATCTGCAGCATATTTGGACAGCTGTTCCGATTCCTGCGGTGTAAGAGGGATGTTCCTCGGAGTGTTTCCTGCCTTGACCACAGCCTTATTGCTTGACGGAAGCGACTTGGCCTTCTGCGATATCACCCGGTAAAGAGATTCTGTCTTTTTCTCAATAACGCTTAAATATCCCTGGTTCATCTCAAAGGATACCAGATCATCTATATACCCGCACAGTCCGTTGCATAAAAGTCCGCCCAGCATCTCCCATGCCAGCTCAAGGCTTGTCATAGCCTCCCTTTCACCGGGTGCTGTAGACATTACAACGGGACACATATATGTGTTTTCGATCTTCTCCTTGTTGCCGTAAAGCCAGCAGGCGTCAAGGAACTGCTGCATATATCCGCCTATGCCGAACCATTCGACCGTTGTAGCGAGCACTATTCCGTCGGCATCGTTTATGGATGCGGGAAGCGTGGTGATCGAATTCTTAAGTTCATACAGGTTAAACTTCTCAACCTTGACATTCAGTTCATCAAGGACCTGCTGCATCTTACCTAAGACAAACAGTGTCGGATCGTCTATGATCCCGCGTCCGCCGTAATAAATATTGATCTTCATTAAATGCCCCTCCCGTTAATTCCTCCCATATATCCGTTTTGGGCCGAATAATACCCGAACAGTAAAAGTATAGCACAATTCTACCCTAAATAAAACAATTCCGCACTTCTGTCATTATCATATTCATTAAGCTTTTCCTTATACTGTTTTGATTCTCCCAACCACTTAAGTGCAATGAGTATGGGAAGAAGAACAGACATTGCCGAAGAGGAGCAGATGAGGATTTTCATTTCCTTATACACCATAAGCCCGGCGGCCATTCCGTACGGTTTTAATTCGGCAAATAAAACAAATCCCGAGATCATAACAAGGAGTGCGATACATACTGCCATGATGATCCTTCCGGCAGCAGGTATGACCGGAGCCATATCCTCATCAGGAGGATACAGTTCATCGTCTTCTATCACCACGTGCTTAAGGCATTCATCCTCCTCCGTATCGTTTTCGATCATGGTTTCCGCCCTGTCAAGGAGCCGGCGTATAGTATAATCTCCGTCGGTAACCTGTTTATAGAAATCGTATGCCAGCATGGTAGCGGCGTCATCGGTATGATCTGCCTTTTGAAGAATGAATTCGGCTATTTCATTCATTGATTCGCTTAATGCTGAATATGCTCCGGGATAATAACAGTACATCATCCTTCCGCTGCCCGGTATGCTGTAAATGTAATGCGGATCAAGCATCAGATGTTCTGCGGGAAGGAGGTATTCTTCCGCAGACTCAAGAGCTAAAGCAAGTGAATTAAGGATATCGCACAATGCATCGTATCCTATCTCATCATATTCATACATGCTCTCCAGATTTGATCTTGACGTTATGTCATATACATACCTTTCGCTTCCGTCGGTATAAACAACACTGCAATCAAGATATCCCGGAATGTGATTCTCCGTTATCATCCTTGTGATATAGGCCTTTTCTGTTTTATTCTCATTTTCAAATATCAGGCTGTTCCCGTTTATTCCGTTTTCATATCTTTCGTCATACATTCTGATCCACCCCGCTTATCATCTCAGTGTTTGTGCTTCCTTAAATAATCCGCCCTGTTAAAACGTCGGGCATTGCATTCATAATCATGGACTGTGCTTTTCACCGCAAGCAGCCTGCCTGCCAGTCCGTCCGTTATCCCGGTGGTGCCTTTAAACGATACCCTTACCTCATCTTCTCCCACATCAACCGTTGTATCGTAATCCCACCTGCACAGAAGGCGTTCAGGGATCACCTCGTTTATTGCCATGCCGGCCACATCCATTGCCTTTGCCTCATCTGTTTCCTGACTTCCTCTGAGTGCGGCACTCAGACAGGCTTTGTTAACCAGGCATTTATCATGGAGTATGAAACCCGTAAATATGATGATCACTAACAGTCCGAGGATGACCGGCATGATAAGTGATAATTCGATCGTTAGACTGCCTTTTTTCATTTTGTCTAAGCCGCCTTTCCAAACTTTAAAAAAATCAATATAAGTACCATCGATACGAGCAGGAAAGGAGCATACGGAAGGCTGTCCCTGCGCCCTCCCCTGCCTGTGATCATGTATATGATCCCAAACAGTGCCGTCATCATCATTGATACAAAGATAAGAACGGTTATCTTTTCTGCCCCCATCATAAATCCCAGGATAAGTATCATATATACATCTCCAAGCCCCACCGCTCCGTGCGTTGCCCTGTTTATTACAAAAAGTATGATTCCCGGAACAAAAGATGCCGCAATGCTTAAGGCACCCGGTTCATACTCAAGCATTCCCTTAAGAATGCCTGACCGGTCACCGAATATCGAAACACTTATCATAAGCAGTATTGAAGATGTGAGGAACGCGGCAAGCAGCATAACGCTTATGCCGCGCTCCCGTAGATCTGTAAAACTGCATATGACAAGTAGTAATAGGCTCAGTAATATCATCTGTCTCCTTATTTATCTGGAACACCTTGAACACGGCCCCCTGCCGCCTACTTTTGAAATGGGAATGCAGTGTATCGTTCTTTTAAGTCCCGAACAGCCAAGGCTGCCGTGATAGCATGTTCCGTCATTTGTTATATATACCGTATCCCCTGCATGCTTTCCGCATATTTCACAGGGATAATACTTATGTCCGCCGCTGTTTCTTAAATCCTTTACCGAATCTTTGCTTACTTTCCTTATTGACAGCCTTAGATAGCTGCATTCCGGATCCTTATGATATACGGTACCCGTCTCGGTCACGTATACGTATTCCTCGTCCTCTAACCTGTCGGATATATCAGCAAGTCCCTTCTCATATCCTATGTATGTGTGCATAAGGCACCTTGCGGTAAACCGTTTTTTAAAAAGACCCGTAAGATCGTATGGCAGCTGCGCTTCATACGAAGCATTTATCTCAACTATTTCCCTGTCATCGAGCCTGCTTAACGAAAGATCTATCGCATCGGCGCCTCCCTTTACGGGAGCCATTCCCTTAACCGAATCATCCATTCCGTCAAGTACGGCCGCCCTGACCGAACCTTCGCTAACATCCCATTCCTCATATGCAAGGAGCGAGAGGTTTGCAGCTTCCTGATGCACCGCCTCCTGAAGGTTTAGATGAAACCTCATGAGGTTTATGACCGACAGCACCATGAACGTAGCAAACATAAACAGCGGTATGACCAGTGATGCCTCAATGGTCAGGCTTCCCTTTGCCCTCCCGAAATCATTATTCATAATATCTTTCCCGGGTTATCTCATGTGAATAACCGTATCCGCTTTCAAGCCCGACAGAGGCTTTAAGATAATCCACACATCCGTCTATCCTGAATCCGTCGTTATAAAACATCCTGAAATTACCCTCTATGATGTCCATACATCTTTTTCTTCTCAATCCATCATCGGTTTCACTTAAAAATACACCTATGTATTCTTTATAGCCGATCCCCCTTCCCCCAGACCTGTTAAGCCGTGATGTAAATCCGGTGATATCTTCGATTCCAAGTGTCAGGTCCGATGATGCTTTTATAACCGGACATTTTCCCTTATTTAAAAGCGTGCTTACATCCACTGCCGACTCCGCATAAGCCCATGCATATATTATTGATTCCTTAACCAGTTCCGTAAGCGTTTCGTCAGGCACCGAAAAAGAATCCGTGACACACAGTGCGGTCACTTCCTCTGCCTTCATTTCAGCCTCTTTTATCCTTGCATCGTCAGACCTTAAACACCTCAGGTTGTCGGCCTCCCTTATTGCAAACAGGCGGTCAATGACGAGGGACATATTATCCTTATCGTTTTCTTTGCCGTAAATGATGTATTCAAGTTCAGCTCTCAGCATCTGTTCCTCATAAAATTCGGTATAACAGCCTGCTTTCTGCATTAAGTATTCAATAAATGCCTCATCGCTGCCCGTCCTGCTGCCACTGTCCGGAGCTCCGTTTCCCTCATCAAGCCCCCTGCCCGATGGAAGATCGCTAAAACCTGCGGTTGATAAATGAGCACCCTTTAAAAGATCATCTTTGTCAAGAACCATTTCCCGCACTATCCTGCCCGGATTTATGAGGGGGAATCCGTATCCGTCTATTCTTGCAAGGACCTCATCCCATTCCCCCATAAGATCGACCCTTGAAATGCCGTCGATCTCTGCCTTATTGGTATGTATACCCGCTGTATATATATGGCTTCCGTATTCATCAATGTATCTGGATGCCTGATACTTAAGCACTTCTCCGCTTCTATCGCTTGCTAGCTCCCATATGCCGGCAGAAGCACTGCATAATATTTCCCTGTACCATTCACCGGTACAGTCCGTCTTTGTATAATCGGCATTTACCGACATATACCGGGACAGATGCTTCCTGACACTGTCGATCCCCGCTTCTTCGCCGCCCCGGTAGCTGCTGTCTATGAACAAAAGATCATATCTGTCAAACAGTTTTCTGTCATACTCACCGAAGCACGAGGTAAGAGACGTATCCATCAGTGCCTCAATATTCATCCTTATCAACTGAAGCCTGGCACTTTCGATAAGGACTATGAAAAACCCGGTAAGCACTGATATGACAAGGGCCAGGAATACCGTTATCTCACCGCTTAACCGGTGGTCCCTATACCGCATGCGAATCATTTACTATTCTTTCAAAGATACCGTTTATAAGTGATGTCAGCTGATCCCTGAATATCACTACCAAGCCGATGAGGACGACCAATATAAGTATCAGCTCGACCACTCCGATACCCCTGTCATCTCCCGCAAATCTCCTTGTCAGCCTTCTTATTTCCCTAAATATGTTTCCGGTCATATATCCTCCTTTTTAAACTTCATTACCTGAATGAAATAAACGCCGGTATCGTAACTATTATCAGTACGACCATAAGCATCATTATCATCGGGAACAACAGCCTTGTTCCCGCTTCCTCGCCAAGTTCCCTGGCATGCCGCTTCCTTTCCGTGAACGCCTCACATGCTTCATCCTCAAGCTTAAGGATCATGTCTGCCCTTCCCTTTCCTACCGCCTGACAGATAAGGCTTATAAACTGCCTGTACTTAAACAGTCCGCAGGCCGATGCAAACGTTTCATACGCCGCGACCTCGCCCGTTCCTTCATTCATCCTTCCTTCACACAGGAGCATTTCCTCATACAGATATTTCTTCTTTCCCCCGTGCTCAAGCGACTCCCTGTAATCCCTGCAAAGCTTGTGCCATATTCCCCTTGTGGGCAGACCCGCGGAATAAAACAGGGCAAACTTGTTTACAAGCTCCGGATAATCCCGCATAAGCTCCTTGTCACGTTTCTTAACCTTATCGCTTAACTCCTTATCTTCCCGGTAGTACATAAGCGCTGCGGCTGCCACAGCAAGGAATAATATTGCCGTACTCCGTAAGTCGGATGATTCTTCATATATCACCTTTCTGCCCTCTAAAGATCCCGGCAGCACAAGCTCCTTATCCTCCCTCGTTTCCTTATCCGCTTTAAATATTAGTTCACTTAAATACTCTCCGAAGGTAAGCTCCCTTGTCTTTACCGGAAAAACCCTGGCCGCAAGATCAATGCCGCAGACATAATCCTCATATTTAAGCTCGGCATGTATCCCTGTAAGGATGCCTTCATTCACCGCTTCGATATCATTTTCATCGTATCTGTCCCTGTTTATCACGCCCCTGCTGCTTAAAAGCAGCGGATCGTCTATCCTCCAGGATATACTGAAGGGATAATCCGGCAGTGATTCCGGCAGCGACATGTCATACCTTATATTGTCGAGAGAATCATTGGCGCCCAGGATTTCAAGCATAAGCTGTTCTTCTGCTTTGGCAGCCATATCCGTGAGCATATCCGTGTCATATTTTCGTTTACTTACAGTAACATCGATCACATCCTGTTCCTCACCGGAACCGTCATGGACCTTAAGCCTTACCTTCCGGCTGTTGCCCGTATAGCCTTCCCTCTCTATCATGTTTCCGTCAATGAGTTCATGCGTTTCCATCATATTCAGCTCGTATATACAGGCAAGCATTGAACCTGTCGTAAGTATCAGTACCGCTATCTTTATCTTCTTTCTGCAATGGTCAATGCTTCTTTTAAATGCATTTCCCGCAGGATCGGTTTTCTTTATATCCTGTATCGTCCTGTCGTTACCGATCCGCCTGAACAACTTAAGCTGTTTTTCATACGGCAGCCTGTTAAAAACAATAAGGAATCCTGCTCCCGTAAGTGTCAGTAAACCATATATAATGATCATCATGCTAAACCTTTATATCAATAAACTTCCGCGACAGATAATATGCACCTGCCATGATGATCAGACATACTGTCATGACCGCCGCTCCTGTCGGGTTATGATAAAGTATCGAGATATAACTGACGCCCGACACCTTAAGATAAAGTATGATAGCAAAGGGAATGATGCACATTATCCTCTGTTCATATCTCCTGCCTGAAAGTATCACACGTATCTCCTTTTCCGTATCTTCTTTATCCTTCATGATCCTTACCGTGTTTTTTATGATGTCGCTCATGTTTCCGCCGTTTAGTTTGGCTATCATGAATATCTCTTCAAAATCGGTTATATCTTCCGTATCCGCCCTTTGTGCAAAATCCTTAAGTATGAGTTCGAGTGCCATTCCCGTATCAAGCTTTGAAAAAATAGATTCAAGCTCCGATACGATAAGGCTTTCCTTCCCGTACAGCTTAAGCATGTCCATGTATGATTCGTGAAATGCATTCTCGGCCGAATATCCTGCCTGCATCGCCGTCGACACTCCGTCTATCATATCCGTAAACTGCCTTGTAAGCCGTTCCCTCCTTGCTTTCTTAAGCTCCGCCTTTACCTGCTTAAAGTAAAAGATCATTGCAGGAATGAACGCTGCGATCACATAAAGCGAATCATAGAAGGTATATGATATGAGTGCAGCGGCACCAGCATAAATGAGCGTATACTTTATAACTTCTGTCTTGCTCATCCTGTATTTATCGTAGTCCATTTATAACTTTATCCCTGCCCTTTTAAGCTTATCCGTGTTTTCCATTTCCATATCCCTTACAAGACTTCCCTGAACCTTTCCTTTAGCTTCGCCCGTTTCCTCAAACCTGAATATGTTCCGGGACAGTATCTCATTATCGGAGCATCCCGTTATCTCCCTTATCTCAAGGACCCGCCTGCTGCCATCCCTCAGCCTGCCGAGATGAACGATAAAATCGATGCCGGAAGCCATCTGACGTCTTAATGCATATATGGGTATGTCCGTATGAAGGAGCATCATGGTTTCAAGCCTTGATAAAGCATCTCCCGCGCTGTTTGCATGTATCGTTGACATGGAGCCGTCCTGCCCCACATTCATAGCCTGGAGCATATCTATGGCCTCGGCACCCCTTACCTCGCCGACTATTATCCGGTCAGGCCGCATCCTGAGCGCCGTTTTAATAAGGTCCCTTATGCTTATCGGGTCGCACCCCTTTATGTTGGCATTCCTTGCCTCGAGTGAGACCAGGTTATCTATCCCCTGTATGACAAGCTCGGCACTGTCCTCGATCGTGATGATCCTTTCATCCTGCGGGATCGCACCGCTTAACACACTTAACATGGTAGTTTTTCCCGCTCCCGTGCCCCCGCTTATCAGTATGTTGTACTTTGCTCTAACGAGCATTTTCAGAAAATCAAGAGCCTCACTGCTTACAGACCCTGTTTCCACCAGCCGCTTTCCGTTCATCGGTTCCCCGGGAAACCGCCTTATCGTTAGTATCGGTCCGTTAAGCGCAACCGGGCCTAAAACAACATTAACCCTCGATCCGTCAGGCAGCCTTGCATCCACTATCGGCGAAGCTGCATTTACCGTCCTGTTTGCTCCGGCAACTATCTGCTGGATGATATCCATGAGCCTCTCTTTTGAATCAAATTTCCTCCCGGTATCAAAAAGGCTTCCGTCCTTCTCGATAAATATGGAATGCATGCCGTTCACCATGATCTCGGTGATCTGAGGATCATCAATAAGCTCCTGCAGTACATCCAGCCTGCGGATCGAATTGAACACTTCCCTTCTTATCGCAAGTTTTTCGGAAAGCTGCATTGCATGCTGTCTGTTTTTAAGCCTTATCCTTTCGTCTATCAGGGAAAGGACCTCATCATCGGCAATACCAAACCGGCCTTCCAGGTCATGCCTTACTTCATCCCTTATCTCCCTGCTCTTTTCAAGCACATTCCGGTTCCTGTTCATATTCTCCCGTGCTGTCATCCTTCAGTATTTCCTGCCGTATATACCTTTTAAGCATGCCGTTTCCATGACTGTTAAGCGGTGTACCTGCATCTTCAAAATATGGAAACTTAAGCCTCACTATCCTGTTCATTATCCCTTCACCCCCGGGATACCTTAACAGAGAATCATCGAAATCCTTTAACTTGGCAACCGCAATCTCATCCCTCCTTACGGGCATGTAAACGATACTGCATACATTCATAAGGTCTATCGTTCCCCGGACATCATCGGACAGGTCAAGGATCACGCTGTCGTATTTTCCCCTGACGGCCGGATCGCTCAAAAACGAAAGCCACATTGACGGTTCAACCTCCTTAAGTTCATCGGGGCAGCGGGCCGGCCGCAGCATATCAAGTCCGTCCACTGTCGTAACATACCTTGTAAGCAGTCCGCTAAGGGAACCCGGACTTAAGGAATATTCATAGATCATATCCTGCAGACTCAGATCGCTGCCGATATCAAGCATCCTTGCAAGCCCGTTGTACCCTTCAAGGTTTACGTACAGAACATTCTGTGTCTTTGAAAGTATCCTTCCCAAAGTCATAGCATATGTCGTCTTAAGCACATGGGATACCGGTGAATACACTCCGATCATCCCCGCACCTTCACTCCTTTGATTATCATTTATAATCCTGATCGAATCATTAAGCTCACCGCCTATGCAGGCTATTATGCCGGCCGCGGACTGATACTTGTAAATGACACCTTCCCACCCGGCCTTATTGCGGTCACCCGTTAATATAAACCGGACATCTGCCGATATGTTTTCCTCCTCGTACGTGCCTGTGTCCATGGCCCGGTCTTCTGAAAGAAATTCCTCCTCCATCAGAAGCAGTGAAATATTTTTATGCTGCCATTCATTAAGGAACCTGACCGGATCCGTATACAGCATCACATCATAGCCGCATTCGCTGCGCCTTATATATTCCGTCAGCCTGCCGCCGTAATCCCTGTCACGGTCGCAGATGACCATACTCCTTATATTCAAACCAACCTCCGATTTATTTATTATTTCCGGGTGAATGATCCGACCGGAACCCTCCGCGTGCGGAAACGGTTCCGAATGAAAAATATTAACCGTATCGATCAAGGTAAAAAAGATACGATCGAAATGTTCCAAGCTGTGATCTAAAACGTGTCTGCATTATATGAAACGGGATCTGGTTTGTAAAGCCAATTTGATGAAAAAAATAATCTTTGTGCAACTCCTACAAGGCTTATCAAAAAAATCACCCCGTCAAACAGGGTGATTTTTGTAAGTATTTAACAAAATTGATTTTTCAGACCGTGAAGCCTCTGTTCTGAGAACCTCCGACATTTTCGTTAAGGCTGCCCCGTCCGTATGTGAGTCCCGCATACACATCCTGGGTATTCTCCATAAGCGGAGCAGAGTCATCCTGAGCGGCGATATCCTCAAAGGATTTGCGCAGCTTTTTAAGCAGCCTAAGAGCAACCTCAAGTGTTTCCTTATCCTTCTTTATAGGCGCCAGGGATATCTGTTTGCTTACAAAAACGTATATCCTCATTAACGGATATGCCGGCTCATAATTAAAATCAAGTGCCTCAAGAAGATCTCCCACGCATTTGTTCGCATATCTGCTGTTTGCGCTGAAGGCCTCCATATCATGGCTGTCGTAAGCCTTGATCGCAGACTCGATATAGCCGATTGCAAGGTCATAAACTATGACTATGAGCTCGCTCCTGTTGGCACGGGTGATCCTTAAAGTGTACTCCTGTATCTGTTCTTTGGTCATTACCTCTTCCTCCCGGTTTTACTGAAGTAACTGAAGAGCCTGCTGCGGCTGCTCGTTTGCCTGTGACAGCATCGACGTGCCAGCCTGTACGAGAACCTGGAGTGTGGTGTACTCTACCATCTCATCAGCCATATCTACATCCTTTATGGTCGAATAAGACTTTGTAAGGTTCTCTTCCGCAACATCAAGGTTTGATATCGTATTTTCAAACCTGTTCTCATATGCTCCTAACCTTGACCTTACCGATGATATGAAGGACAAAGCGTATTTGGTCTGCTCAAGAGCCTTCTGTGCTCCTTCTTCCGTCCTTACATCTATTTTTTCTATACCCAGGTTGTCAAGGGAAATTTCGGGTATAACAATATTGATCTCCTGTCCTTCCGACGAACCTACCTGTATAGTCATTCCGCCGATACCGTTTAATTCAAGCCCTGTCGAAACACTATCGGGAAGTGTAGCTCCGGCTTTAAGAGTAAGCTTTGCACCGTCCGCATTTGTAACGGTGATCTTATCTCCGTTAACTTCGATGTTTCCTGTCGTGGCAACGTCGTCAACTTTAAATACCACACTGGTCTTGTCAATGACCGTATTACCGTCCGCATCCGTCGTCTTTGAAAACTCAATATCATATTTCTTTCCTATAGGAAAATCGGGATCATAATCCACAACACTGAGTCCCAAAGCAGCGGGATCGGTAACATATCCCTTAAGTGCCTGCTCACCTCCAAGAAGGTTCTGGCCGTTGTACTCGGTATCTTTTGCAACCCTCTGTATCTCTGAGGTAAGCTGCTTGATCTCCGCCTGAATGGCTACGCGGTCTTCGGTGGTATTGGTCCCGTTTGCGGCCTTTACAGAGAGCTCGCTCATTCTCTGGATCATTGCCTGTATCTCACCCAAAGCACCTTCTGCCGTTTCGATCACGTTTACCGCATTTGAAGCATTCTGGTTTGCCCTGTTAAGGCTCTGTATCTGGGCACGCATCCTGTTAGAGATCGCCATGCCCGCCGGATTATCCTTTGCCTTGTTGATCTTGTAGCCGCTTGAGAGCTTCCTTGTCGAATCCGACTGCCTTATCTCGTTGTTCTTAAGCACGTTCCCCGCTATCATTGCCTGAATGTTTGAATTAACCTTCATATCCCGTTCCTCCTACCTGTTTATTATACTTATAAACGCCTTTGCCGTTTCATATAGGTCGGCCGAATCGGCATTTGCCGCTCCTTCTCCTTCTTCCCTTGCAAAACCGTTAAGGTCAAGCTTATCGCTCCTTACAAAATCAAGTTCCTTAACGCTGCGGCCGTCCTTTGAAATAAGCTCCGTGAGTTCATCCTTAAGTGCTTTTAACGCATCCGTTCCGTCCTGCCTGTCACTTGTTATATAGCCCCTGCATTCCTTACCGGTCATTAAGAACTTTGCCGCCACCTTACCGTATTTTTCGGTATCCATTGTGGCTATAACGCTTCCCTCTTCCTCGGAACTGCTTACAAGCCTTAAGTTTATCGATGTCCATTCACCGTCTATATTTACGGGAACTTCATAATTCTGCTGTCTCGAAAGACTTCCCGCAACGCTTAACTCCTTATGAAGAAGCTTAAGTGCCCTTACATCTATATCCGTTACCGCATTGTCAACGGCTTCCGTCACTGTTTTTAACGCCTCTTCGGTAAACTCTTTATAGCTTATATCCGCGCTTTCCCGGCTTGTGAATTCATCCGTAAGCTTACGGGCCGCTTCCTTTAATGCTTCTCCTCTTGATCCGTCGGCCTTATCGGCTTCATTCATCAGGGCTTTATGTGCAGAGCCCCTGTTCATCATAAGTGCATTTGCGGCAAGGAGATTGTTAACCGTTACCGGCTGTTTAAAGTCCTTAAGCATTTCTATGACTTTATCATCAACAGCCTTTGCGTCATTGACTGCACGCATGTCCTGCGTTAACTGTTCTTTTATTGATTCTTCCTTATCATATCCGTTTATAATACCGGATGCAAAATCTTCAAGCGGTTTATCAAAATCGATCCCTGACTTGAGCATCCCCTCCGGATCCAGCTTATCTAACGCTTCCCCTGAGAGGCTTGTAAGATAGTTTGTGTCTCTTTCCTGCCTGTTCCTTCCGGCAAAGCCTGAATCTATCTGACCCGAGATCGAGATTCCTCTTTGGTTAAGGGCGCTTAATCCGCCAAAATCATCATTAACGGATACGTCCATTCCCTTAGCCCTGTTGCTCCTTGAAGCGGAAAGCAGGTTTCGAAGCGTAGGCTCGGCTCCGCTTGATAAAACGTTTCCTATAAGCTTACCGTCGCTCTTCTCTATCTGCCGCATCAGCCTGTATACTCCGATGAAGGCTGATTTTTCACGCTCGCTTATCTCGTTCTTCTCTTCGAGTTTTCTTAAGAATCGGCTGTACCTTTCGGATTTTTCCGTATCGGGTGATACTTCAAGCTGCTGCTGCAGGGCATATATGTTTGTATCCATCGGGTTTTCACCTGAGCGGATAAGCTCCAGTGTCTTTGCGGGAGTCATAAGCTCCATTACACGTTCCACTGCCCTGTCGGCTTCCCTTACCCTGCTTATCGTCTCGGGATTTATCTCGATTTCCGAATACCCGAGTATCCTTACCGCTTTCCGGTTTATATCGTTTAACTCAAAACCATTATCCTTAAGTATTTCATCCACGTTACCGAATGCCTTGCGGATGCTGTCTCCAAGATCGGCCCTCGGCGCCGTCATAAGCGTTTCATATGACCTGCCTGCCTTTGCATAGGAATTCCTTAATGCTTCTCCCTGCTCTGATAAGTTCCTTGCGGTAAAGTCATCCGATCCCGTATTTACCCTTCCGAGTATCTCGGCGGGCACGGTACGAAGTTTTGTGAATACATCCGTCGTCTGCTTATATAGGTCTATCTTATCGTCAAGTATCTTTACAGATCCGTCCGAACTTCTCTCATCGGAGTTTAAAAGGAACGGCTCGTAATAAGCTCTTTCCGCTTCCTTAAGTTCATCCACCAGCCTGCTTAAGGGCTCTAAGTCTATCGATATACCCTGCTTTATAAGCTTAAGGTTTGCTTCAACGCTCATCATAAGCCTTGTTTCCTCAAGCTGCCTCATTGCAGTCAGGCTGTCTGCGTTATCCAAAGTAACGGCTTTATCCTGTCCCCCTTCCTGCTTTGAAAGAGGGGTTGTTGATTCTTCATACAGGTTCTTTATATTTAATTCCTTACCTGATGTTACTACCCTGTCTACGGCTTCATCTGTTATCGCGTTTACTTCATCCTGTATCCTTACGGCCGTTAAATGATCCGGTTCTGCCTTATCTATGCTTCCGTTTACAGGCGTCCTGCCGTCGTTTATCGCTATGGCAGAGATATTGATAATGTCTTCTCCTGAGAGCGGAAGCTCAAGGTTGTTTAAGCGGTCAAGCATGCTTACTGCCTTCTCCGTTATCGGGAGTCCGCTTTTTATTATCCATTCGGCCTCGGCCATAGTCTCATCGTTTACGGGAAGTCCCGCCCGGTCTATTATGCCTTCTACCTGTGAGCGGATCTGCTCCAAATCAAACACGTCCGCCTTCTTTGCATAATAACCGTCCGTCGAATCCATGTAATAGCCCCTTGCCTGCCTGCCGTTACCCGTACCCGCACTGTACTCGGCTTTATACAGGTTTGCAATGGTCGGTTCGAGTCCGTTTATAACCATATATTTTTTGACATCATCCGATAATGAAGTGATGCCTGCTGCCTTTAACATGGCATCCGATACGCCTTTAACGTTTTCCTCATTTACCGGAAGGTCATTTTTGCTGAACACTTCCCTCAACTGCTCGGCTGCAATATCACCGCCGGCAATAGCGGATATCTGATCGTTCGTCAGATCATCGTTATATCCGGCTATTATCGTTCCCGACTGTGCAAGCTTCGCTTTCATCTTATCAAGCGACGTAACGTGCGTTTCAATGTCGGAATCCGTAGCGGATATTCCTTCTTCCTGTAATTTGGCGTAATCTCCTGCTGACATAGAATTAGACATTACTGCCATGTAGTTTCTCTGTAAGGCGATATCCTTATGCCCCGCATCCTGCATTACTTCATCGGCAGACTTAAGCTCTCCCATTCCGTAAGCAGCGTTATCCGTAACTGTGCCAGAAATGTCTAATGTAAATCCTCCCACCTGGTCGGCTATCCTTGCCGTACCTTTCTGATAGGAGTTACCGTATGTAATTTTCTCCATGTCAACATTCCGATCGTGGTGTAAACTGTTTTCTATCTTCATAGTCATCTCCACGTGAATGTTTTCTTAGCTGATATTTATTTCGGACAGATGATCGTTTTCCTTAACCCTTAATAATCAAATGGGACCACGGGGACGGTTCTTTTGGCGAGTGATTTTAACTCGCCAAAAGAACCGTCCCCGTGGTCCCAAACCATCCCATGTCTGCTTAGAACAGGAATATCGCCGCTCCGTAAGGCGCCAGAGGATATGATACCGAATAAGGCTGTCCGTCCCATTCTACCTCCTCGGCCTGATAGGTTGTTTCCCTTACCATGCCGTTGCCTCCGAACCTTTCCTCGTTACTGTCAAGCAGCAGTTTGTATTTTTTCTTCTCGGGAACACCCACACGGTAATCATCCCTTGATATGGGTGTGAAGTTCATTACGAACAGCAGCCTGTTCTTCTTGTCGTTCTTACCCTTTCTGTAAAAGCTGTAGATGCTCTTGTATGTATCGTTTGCGTTGATCCATTCAAATCCCGCAAAGCCCCTGTCCTGCTCATACATTGCCGGATACTTGGTGTATATCTTAAGCAGCTCACGGACATAGGCCTGCATCCCCGCATGCAGCGGATCAGAAAGAAGTCCCCAGTCAAGCTCCTTATCCTCGTTCCATTCACTGTCCTGGGCAAACTCCTGACCCATGAACAGAAGCTTCTTTCCGGCATGCCCAAGCATGAATGTATATCCTACCCTGAGGTTTGCAAACTTATCGATGTAGTAGCCCGGCATCTTGTTTAGCATGGAACACTTAAGATGTACTACCTCGTCATGCGAGAGTACCAGGATATAATTCTCCGCATCGTTATAGCTCATCGCAAAGGTCATCTTATGATGATTGTCCCTCCTGAATATCGGGTCAAGCTTCATGTAATCGCAGAAATCATGCATCCAGCCCATGTTCCATTTGAATGTAAAGCCAAGTCCGTCATCCTCGGGTTTTGCCGTTATCTTCGGCCATGCGGTTGATTCTTCCGCTATCATCATAACTCCGGGATACCGCCCGCTTATGAGCGAATTAAGATGCTTGAAAAACTCTATAGCCTCAAGGTTCTCATTGCTTCCGTATTTATTTGCGATCCACTGCCCGTCCTTCTTGCCGTAATCAAGGTAGAGCATGGATGCCACCGCATCGACCCTTAATCCGTCGACATGGAACTCGTTTATCCAGAAAATCGCATTTGCAATAAGGAAATTCTTTACTTCATTCCTGCCGTAATCAAATATCTTCGTGCCCCAGTCGGGATGCTCACCCTTTTTGGGATCCGCATACTCATACAGACAGCTTCCGTCAAAATTGGCAAGTCCGTGCGCATCCTTGGGGAAGTGCGCAGGAACCCAGTCGAGGATAACTCCGATATTATTCTTATGGAGCTTGTTGATCATATACATGAAGTCATCAGGCGTTCCGTATCTTGAAGTGGGAGCATAATACCCGGTCACCTGATAGCCCCACGATCCGTCAAACGGATGCTCGGCTATTCCGATAAGCTCTATATGGGTATAGTGCATGTCCACGAGATAATCGACTATACGGTCCGCGAACTGCCTGTACGTGTAAAAGCCTTCGTCATCACGTCCCGGATGCCTCATCCATGAGCCGATATGGCATTCGTATATAGCCATCGGGATCTCCTGGACATTCCGCTCATCCCTCTTTTTAAGCCATGAAGAATCAGACCATTTGAAGCTTTGTATATCCGTTACTATGGATGCCGTACCCGGACGCAGCTCCGCATAATTTGCATAAGGATCGGCCTTGTAAAGCTTATCTCCCGCAGCCGTGGTGATAAGGTACTTATACAGCGTACCCGTTGTAAGTCCGGGGATAAACAGCTCATAAATGCCTATGTCCCCGATCTTTACCATCGGCGAAGCACCTTCGTTCCAGTCGTTAAAATCACCGACTACGGATACTCCCCCGGCTTCGGGTGCCCATACGGCAAAATACACTCCCTTTTCTCCGTCCTTCTCGGCTAAATGCGCACCTAATTTCTTATAAATGTCATAGTGCGTTCCCGAGCCGAACAGATACTTGTCCATATCGGAAATAAACGGTGAAAAATCCTGTTCATTTGCCATAAACCTAGCCCTCCCGGATGATCAAATATTATACAATGAAATCCTTCTCTCGTAATATGATGTAGTCCTCGTCGTCATATCTCTTGGCAAGCAATACGTCCACAAAATGGGACATATTCTTCTTGTCAACATGCTTGATCGCATTATCGACTATCTCCCTGACTTCCTCGAGCGTCACGATATGGTCAAGCGTCTGCATGTCACCGATACGCCTGTACAGTGCAAGTACTCCCATCTCGTCTATAGCATATTCCTTCTCACGGGCGTAACCCTTGCCGTATGCAACAAGATCGTCGGTAGTGAAATCCTGAAGCTCGATCCTTGAATTGAATACCCTGTCGAATATATCCTTTGAAGCATTTATGAGCTTCGTAACTCCCGTGGTCTCACCTTCCATCACGACAAGCACCGGCTCTGTTTCAAGCTCCAGGGCTTCCGCAACTATACGCGCCGATGAAGGGGTAAGTCCTTCCGAATTCTCAATAATAAGCGCTCCGTGCCTTAACTTCTTTATGGTAAGGGGGATGTCCTTTTTATTAAGCGCCTCACCGGATATCTTGGCAACCTTTCCTTTAAATCCGTCTTCGAGAGACTGCATTACCTTAACTACATCTATCGCTATCGAGCGCCTTCCGGTCGCTTCGGTACCCATGACAAGCACGTTACCCCTGGAAGGATCCATATCAATATTGTCTATTGAATTGACGATCTGAGCCTTCAGCCACTCGATACCTTCAAACCTTCCGAATACAAGCTGCTCCTCCTTATCAAAATCACGCTTGCTGACAGGAGCCTTTTCGAGTTTCATATAGCTTGGATGTTTTTTCTTCGACGTTTCTTTCGGTTCGTCGTTTTCGTCGTCCTCGGGCTCGATCCCGGCCTCATAATTGGCCCTTGCTATATCATCAAGCGGAAGGTCATTGGTCTTCATAATGCCGTCGAGTCCTTCAGGCTGCTCGATGACTTCGATCTCTTCAACCTCGCCGTAATCCTCAAGGGTTTCATAAGGATATTCGGGAAGCTCGGATGTAACCTCAAATGCTGCCTTTCTGGCGGCCTCTTCATCCTCCGAATAAGTCAGCTCCTCTTCGGAAGCATCCTTCTTAAGTCCCGCCTTTTCATCTCCGAACACTTCCTCCTCGGAATCCTCGATATTCATTATCTCACGGAAATAAATATCGTTACCCGATCCGGGATCGGTGTTGTTTAAGTAGTCAAATTCACCCTTGGTCACTGCGACCGATACATCTATCTTTTCCGGATCAAAGCCCATATCTGCATGCGGATCATAGCTTATCTCCATATTGCCGTAATCAACTTCCGCTTCTTCCGTTGCGGCTTCTTCCGTTGCGGCTTCTTCCGCATCCTTTACTTCGGATCCCCGGTCAGCCTCATCCTCCGCCGTTTTCTCATCCGCGGATTCCTGTTCCGGCTCTTCGTCGGGTACTTCCCTCCAGGGCGTAAACGCTCTTGGCTTCACCGGCTTGGGCTCTTCTTCGGGCTGCTTTTCTTCCGCAGGTTCCTCTTTGGGCTGCTCTTCCTCTTCTACGGGCTCCTCCTCAGGCTGCTCTTCCTCTTCTGCAGGTTCCTCTTCGGGCTGTTCTTCTTCCGCCGGTTCTTCCTCGGACTGCTCTTCTTCCGCAGGCTCCTCTTCAGGTATCTCTTCCTCTTCTACAGGCTCCTCCTCAGGCTGTTCTTCTTCTATAGGTTCTTCTGCAGGCTGTTCCTCTTCTACCGATTCTTCTGCAGGTTCTTCTTCAGGTAACTCCTCATCTTCAGCAGGCTCTTCCTCCTGAGGCAGCTCTTCTTCTACCGGCTCCTCCTCAGGCTGTTCTTCTTCTACCGATTCTTCTGCAGGTTCCTCTTCAGGTAACTCCTCATCTTCAGAAGCTTCCTGCTCAGCCTCCTCATATGACTCTTCCGTATCTTCTGTAAGTTCCTGTTCAGCTTCCTCATAAACCGGTTCTTCTGCAGGTTCTTCCGCCGGTTTTTCTTCGGGCTGCCTTGCAAAATCCGGTCCTGCTTCAGCAGCCTGTTCTATATCATCAACCGGAAGAGGTATGGATATCGATGCGGGTTTTACTTCACTTCCCGCACTTGCTGTACGGTATGGTTTGAATACGGGTTCGATCTCCGGAACTTCACCCGTTTCCTCTCCGGTTACAACTCTCGGAGGTGTAGGCCTTGCGATATCATCTATCTCGGGAAGGACGCCCTTAAGCTGAGCCATGATATCGCTGGTCCATACAAGTGACTTCTCTTTTGCCTCCTGTATGCGCCTCTCTTCGCTCTCCCGCTTCTTGTCTTCCCATTCCCTATATATACTGTCAAGGTCATCCCTGTATATCTCGTCGTCTTCTTCATCCGGGTCTGCCGCTCCGGTACCGGCTGCCGCAGTCTCTTCTTCAACAGGCTCTTCTTCTGCAGGCTCCTCTTCTGCGGGTACTGATCCTGCAGACATTGTCCCCGCAGGTGCTGCTACTTCGCCCGTTACCGGTGTCACGCCTTCATCCGACGGCATTTCATGCCCGTCATGTCCCATAACGGCCTGCATTACCGCCTCATCCTCCTCGGACGGACTCAATTCCTGTGCAGCCATATACAGGCCTGCGCTGCTTTCGGGTTCGGTGTTATAGCTATAGCTGCCGGACTTGTAGATTTCCTCTTTGTCAGGCATAAACGTCGTGATCTGGACGTCTTCCTCGTTGCCCGGAACATCATCCAGTTCGTTCTCCGACGGTGTTATCTCACTTACGGTTATCACCGGGCCGTTTTCTTCACTCATGCCGATCTCATCGGTAGATCCAGGGATATCCATCGTATTATTTTCATATAAGCGGTCATAAGATTCGGGATCGGCGCTCAGTGTGACGCCTTCATCGATCGCACGGGCATTTTCGCGTTCGAAGAACTTCTTGATATTCTCCGACAGGCCGTTCTGAAGATCCATCGTATTATACATTCCCACATTGACGGGCTGTACCTGGATCGAATCGATCTCGGAAGTGTTAAGCATCTGTGCGGTACGCTGTCCGGATGAAGTCACCGGCTCGGCAGTGATCCGCATATCCTGTCCCTGTCCTAAAGGACCGGCTTCGCCCGATGTACCCTGCATGTACATCTGCTGTGGATCCTGCATGGGCTGTCCCATATATGAACCGTTATACCTTGCATCGTAGGGCTGCTGCATGGACGGCTGCTGAACGGGAGGCTGCATCGGTATCTGCTGGGGATTACCTGCCTGCGGATCCGTATCATATATCTGCTGTACGGGGGTCTGCCCCATATTCATGAATTTGTCATTGATGGGTTCCTGACGGCCTTCATACTTAAGCTGCTGCTCCTTTGAAAGCCTGGTGTGCTGCATCTTAAGGTCCATTGCCTGCTTAACATACCTGCCGTCACCAAACCATAAAATAAGCTCGTCACATTCCTGAACGCAACGAGTCTCCTGACCTGTCTTATGATACAGGTATGCAAGCTCATAGGCCCACCTTTCCCTGTAGTCCCTTTTCTTGAACTCCTCCAATACCTCTATGCGCTCTTCAAGTGATACATCAAGAGCCTCATAGAGCTTGTAAAGCAGGATATACTTACCCGTATCTTCGGGCGCAAGCCTTACGTATTCCTCATACAGTTCCTTGGCCTGAAGAACATCGTTAAGCTTTATGGCAAGCTCACAAAGTGCATAAACTATGGTCCTGCCGCCTGGATATCTGTCATAAGCAAGGAACAGTATATCCCTTGCTTCTTCGTACTTTTTGTTGATCTTATATACTTCACTGACGGTGCAGAGCATGGAAACGCTCCTCACCTTACGCCAGTCAATGGTATCGGCTATGTTCATAGCCTCCGCATACCTTCGCTCACTTATTAGCGTCTTTATCTGATCGGCGCATACCTGATATTCGTACTTATCCAACGTTTTCACCTCATATAAATCAACTATTCATAACAGGCTTAAAATCCTTCGGGTAAGTGGCTGAATAGTTGAGCACACTCGGTCTTAAGTTTATCATAGACATGGTGCATTGTCAAAAAATCAGACGGTCCGACAGGGCCGCAAACTGCTCCGGACTCAGTGCTTCTCCCCTTATGGTTTCGGGCAGGTTCATGGCGTTTAAAGCGTCCGTTATTTCCTGCTTTGAAAAGCCAAGATCACCCGAATTCGAGATGCTGTTGACAAGTGTTTTTCTCCTCTGGTTGAATGCCGCACGGATAAGCTTAAACATCAGCTTCTCATCTTTTACATTAATGACCGGCGCATCATAAACAATAAGATTGATGACTGCCGATCCCACCTTGGGCCTTGGAATGAAACAGTTTGGAGGAACATTTGCCACTATATGCGGATCGGAATAATACTTAACAGCCAGGCTCAATGCTCCGTAGTCCTTGCTTCCCGGCTCCGCCTGCATGCGCTGCGCTACCTCCTTCTGCACCATTACCGTAATGCTGCTTATGGGAAGGTGGTCCTCAAGCAGAGTCATTACTATCGGCGTTGTTATATAGTACGGCAGGTTTGCTACAACCTTCGCGGGCTTTCCTTTATTTTCCTTCTCTATAAGTCCGGCTATATCAACCTTAAGTATGTCATCGTTTATGACAGTTACGTTATCATAATCGCCAAGCGTCTCATTAAGGATGGGTATAAGATCCCTGTCTATCTCAACGGCCGTTACCTTCCCTGCTTTCTCGCACAGATACTGCGTCATGGAGCCGATCCCGGGACCTATCTCTATTACATAGTCATCCCCTGTGATATCCGCAGCCTGTACTATCTTTTCAAGCACATGTTCATCAATAAGGAAGTTCTGACCAAAGCGCTTACGGAAGGTAAAGTCATGCTTTTTGATCACATCTATTGTATTACCTGCGCTCACAAGCTTATTCATCTTTTCTCACCCCGTAAAGCGCTGCGGCGTTCTCGTAAGTCGCCCGCCTCACCTCTTCATATGATAATCCCTTAAGGGATGCTATCTTTTCTATTACATATGGAAGATATGCGGATGAATTGCGCCTGCCCCTGTACGGTTCCGGCGCAAGATACGGACAGTCCGTCTCTACCACGATGTTCTCAAGCGGCGTCTGCCTTACAACCTCATGCAGCTTTCGTCCGTTCTTAAAAGTCACCACACCGCCTACCCCTATAAGGTATCCCATCTCAACATACTTCTTTGCAAGCTCAAAAGAATATGAAAAGCAGTGGATGATCCCCTTTAATCCCCTGAATTCATCCCTGCTTAATATCTCCAGCGTATCTGCAGCCGCATCACGGCTGTGTACCACGATCGGAAGCCCCGTTTCCTTTGCAAGAAAAAGCTGCCTTACAAACCATTTTTTCTGGATTTCCTTATCCGGCTCATCATAATGGTAATCAAGACCTATCTCACCGATCGCAACAACTTTCGGATCTTCCGTAAGGCCCTTAAGCCACTCAATATCCTTTTCGGTAAGATCGGCGCTGTCGCTCGGATGCACTCCCACCGCCGCATAAACATGATCGTATTTATGTGCCAGTAAAAAGGCCTCTTCCGTACTCTTTACAGAAGCCCCTATATCAACTATGGGAGCTATCCCTTTTTCATGAAGAAGCCTTAATATCTCATCCCTGTCTGTGTCAAACGCATCATCGTCATAATGCGCGTGAGTCTCAAATATCATCGGTGTTTAACTCCGCCAAAAAAATGCAAAAAAGGTATTGCAAAAGTCATTTTCCTGTAATATAATCCCTATTGTGCCGCAACAGCATGCGCGATTAGCTCAGTTGGTAGAGCACCTGACTCTTAATCAGGGTGTCCAGGGTTCGAGCCCCTGATCGCGCATTTTTTTTATTCTTATTTTTGGTAAATTAATTATTTACCTTCATAGGTTATCACGGCTTCAACATTATATCCCTTTAAAGCTTCGCGGCCTTTAAGCCCTGCAAGCTCCATAAGACATATGATCTTTACCACTTCACCCCCGAGCTGTTCAACCAGCTTGACCGAAGCGGCAAGAGTTCCTCCCGTTGCAATAAGGTCATCGACAAGTATTACCTTCTGCCCCTTTGTTAAGGCATCTTTGTGCATCTCTATGGTAGCACTGCCGTATTCAAGCTCATACTCCTGTGATATGGTCTCACGGGGAAGCTTGCCCTTCTTGCGGATAAGAACGAATGGTTTATGAAGATCGTATGCGAGGGGTGCTCCGAAGATAAATCCCCTTGATTCCGCACCTACTACCACATCAAACTCAACTCCGTTAAGCAGCTTCTTAAGTTCGTCTATCGCAAGATGGAATCCGTCAGCATCCTGTAGCACTGTTGTTATATCCCTGAATATGATTCCCTTTTCCGGGAAATCGGGAATGCTTTTTACATAATCCTTAAGATCTTTCATACTATTTTACCTCCGTAAATCTTATGCATCTTCTTTTGTAAGGCTGTCATGATACTCGTTTAACTTAAGTTTCTCACTTTCCGGAAGTTCTGGGAATTGCGGATCGATATCGGTAAGTGCCTTAAGTATGATGCTTGAAACAAGATATCTCGTATACCATTTATCATCGGCAGGAAGCACATACCAGGGGCACTGCTTTGTTGCCGTTTCGTTTATTGCTTTTTCATATACATCCTGATATTCCTTCCACAGCTTGCGCTCGGAAAGATCGGATGACGAAAACTTCCAGTTTTTGTCAGGGTTCTCGAGGCGCTCAAGGAAGCGTTTCTTCTGTTCTCCCTTGGAAACGTTTAAGAATATCTTAACTACGCGATAACTCTGATCGTAAAGGTATTCTTCATAGTTCCTGATATGCTTATATCTCTTCTTAAAAAACTCATCCGTTGCCTGTCCCGTGATCCTTTCGGCCATCTTGTAACTTTTGTTAAGCTCATGGACCCGTACGACCAGCACATCCTCATAATATGAACGGTTAAACAGTCCTATCTTTCCCCTCTCGGGAAGCCTTTTATTTATCCTCCATAAGAAATCATGCATAAGCTCCTCGGAATTGGGCTGTTTAAAGCTGACAACATCGATGCCCTGCGGATTGATACCGCTCATAACATGCTTTACCGCGCCGTCTTTGCCGGCCGCATCCATGGCCTGGAGAACAATGATAAGTCCTTCCTTGCCCTCCGCATAAAGCTTTTCCTGCAGCAGGGCGATCTTCTCGATGTTTTCCGCCTGCTTAAGCTTTATCTCATTCTTCTTTACATCATCTTTTTTACTGTCAGTGTTAAAATCCTTAAGCTTTACCTTACTGCTCCCATCCACCATGTATTTCTTAAAACCCATACCCGATACCTCCTTTGGATTATATTAATATAGTACTCCGAAGACCTGACTGCCGCAACTGTTTCATTGTCCTGTCCATCCGTATCTTTTAATATCAACATATCCGTTTATGACTTCTATACCGTCTTCCTTAAGGAGCTTCTCCTGTACATTTATCCCACCGAATACAAATGCATCCGCCAGCCGTCCGCTTGCATTTACGACCCGGTAACAGGGTATCCCGTCGGGATCGGGATTATTATGAAGGGCATTTCCGACCGCACGTGCCATCTTCGGATTGCCTGCAAGCGCGGCAATAGTTCCGTAGGTTGCCACCTTTCCCCTTGGTATCGTCTTAACCGCTTCGTATATCCTCTTGGTCGGACTGTCTGACACAAGGTCGTAGCTCTCCGCGATCATAAGACGTATATCCTTATCGGGCACACTCCCGTCTAAGATCACCGTGTTCCAATGATCCTTGTTCTGATGGTATCCGGGTTGTACCGAACTGTATATCTTACGCCAGAAATATGCCTTTTCAGGCTCGGTTTTAACATTGAGATTTATATATCCGTTTCTCTCATATGTCCATAGAAATGCTTTCCCGTTTCCCCTGTACCTTACCAGCACCCAGTTGGTATCCGAAAACGGTGTGTCTTCATATGTATCTTCAAATGTCAGTCCGTATTCAAGTGCTTCCTGCCTTGTTTTCAATCAGCTGCTCCTTTATCCGCCAAAACCTTTACGGCATAGGAACATACGGGGATAACTTCCTTTTTACGGCGCTCCGCTGCTTCGGTGACACTGTATACAAGGCGCTTGGCGATCCCCTTGCCGCCGTACTCTCTATCCACTTCGGTATGGACTATCGTCCATCCGTTATCACCTTCAATGTAATCGCATTCACCTATCTGTTTCCCGTTAAGATATGCCACGCTCCGGCAGCCTTCTTCATCAAATCTGATCTCTGCATCATGATTATATGTAATACTGAGTGCCCCCGAAGGACACTTTGATACTGTCTGCCAGATATCCGCACTGCTTCCCCTGCCAAGATCGATCCAGGGCCTTCTTTGAAAATCAAACACCTCCGGACAGCCGGTCACGCACTTCTTTGCGTGAAAGCACTTATCCGAATCCCAGAATACCGTAATATCTTTATTCTCGTATGATCTATGCATTCTTCTTCCTCGTATAAGTCACATAAGTAAAGGGTATTTCGCCCTCATCATGACGCTCAACAATTTCCTTATCAAACTGTAAGGGGTCAAAATCGGGGAAATATGTATCGCCCTCGATATCGCGGTCTATCTCGGTCACGTACATCTTCTCCACGATGGGCAGCGCTTCTTCATACAGCCTGGCTCCGCCCGAAATGAATATGTCCTTATCTCCCGCAAGCTTTATCGCTTCCTCAAGTGAACCTGCCGTCATGCAGTTTTCCGCTTCGAATTTTTTCGTATTGGATACTATTATGTTCATCCTGTTCGGAAGGGGATGTCCTATCTCTTCATAAGAGCGGCGGCCCATAATGACAACGTTTCCCGTCGTAAGCTCCTTAAAACGTTTCTGCTCGCCCTTTATCCTCCACGGGATGCATCCCTTGTTTCCTATAACATGATTCTTTGCATATGCAACTATCAATGAGATCATTTCCGTTACTCCCCTTCCTTACCGTTAGTATTAAAGAAGATCCGCTATCTCGTAGATCAGTTTCTCGGTAAGTTCCCATCCCAGACACGGATCGGTGATAGACTTGCCGTAACATCCGCCTCCGGGTTCCTGTGCGCCGTTTTCAATATAACTCTCTATCATGAATCCCTTGAGTATCTTCGCTATCCTTTCATCATGCCTTGCCGAATGAAGGACTTCCTTTGCTATACGCGACTGCATGAATTCATTCTTGCTCGAGTTGCAATGGTTTGTATCAACGATGAGCGCCGGATTCAAAAGGTTCATTTCATCATAACAGTCACAGAGCCTTACGATATCCTCATAATGATAGTTGGGCTTCATTGAACCGTGCTGGTCCGTGTATCCGCGAAGGATCGCGTGGGTATGCCTGTTTCCGTCAGAGTGCACTTCCCATCCCCTGTAAATGAACGTGTGTCCGTTCTGGGCTGCGCTAATTGCATTTAACATTACCTGATAATCTCCCGATGTGGGATTCTTCATCCCGACCGGAACGCTTATACCACTTGAAGTCAGCCTGTGCTGCTGGTCTTCAACTGACCTTGCCCCGACCGCCACATATATAAGCAGGTCATCAAGATAGCCGTAGTTTTCCGTATAAAGCATCTCATCCGCACATGCAAATCCGGTTTCCTTTACCGCACGCATATGCAGATGCCTGGTAGCCGCGATCCCCTTGAAAAGGTCCGGCTTGCCTGTCGGATTGGGCTGATGGAGCATCCCTTTATACCCCTCGGCCGTTGTCCTGGGTTTATTGGTATATATCCTCGGAACGATAAATATCTTATCCTTGACCTTCTCCTGTACGGGCACGAGCCTTCCGATGTAATCCATTACGGAATCTTCATTATCCGCCGAACACGGCCCGATTATCAGTATGAGCTTGTTGTTCCTTCCTTCGAATATCGCTTCAAGCTCGGCTTTCCGCCTTTGGATGACTTCATTCATCTTAGCGGTAAGCGGGTACATTTCCTTGACCTCTGCAGGAATTGCCAGCTGTCTTTCGTAACTCATTCCCATAGTATGATCCTCCCAAAACGGTCAAATTGAATGATGCAAATGATATCCCGAAGATACCCCGAATCCCATGTTTTGTCAATATCCGGCCTGTTTTACTTGATTTACCTATTCACCTTGCAGTATTATGGGTAAATGAGGAGGTTGAAAACATGATCTCAACAAAAGGACGTTACGCAATACGCGTTATGCTCGACCTGGCGGAAAACGGAGGCAATGGCTACATTCCGCTTAAAGATATCGCGGCCAGACAGGATATATCAAAAAAGTATCTTGAAATCATAGTAAAGGATATGGTAAACGGCGGGCTCATCACGGGCGCCAGCGGTAAAGGAGGCGGATATATGCTCTGCCGTAAACCGCAGGACTATACGATAGACGAGATACTGGAACTTATGGAAGGCTCCATGTCATCGGTCGCATGCCTTGCCGACAAGGACTATAACTGTCCCAGGAAGGACACCTGTGCAACCCTTCCGATGTGGATCGAATATGACAACCTGATCCATGACTTTTTCCACAGTAAAAAACTCAGCGACCTTATGTAGCAGCCTCAGACGGGATTTATCAGGGCTTGGTTATCCTTATGTTTGTTATTGCCACCTGATCACCCGTTATGGCTGCGTATATCGGCCTGTCTATCTCCGTCATTATTACTTTGTTCCTTATGAATATGCCTGAGTTTTCGGTTATTACGGTTATCTCATTATCCTCGACATTAAACCCGATCTCGGCATCAAAACCGTCCTGGGCAAATTTCTTCCAGGCATCCCATCCCTCAAAGCTCTTGCTGTGATTTACGTTAAGATCAAGGGCGCAGTTGTCGTCACAAGACCAGGATTCACCGTCAAACCTCATAAAGGCAAGGTCCCTGTAGTTTTCGCCGCCCATCTTTCCGTCATCCGCACAGAAAATGTCGATATACGGGCAATGCCATACGAGCCTCGCCGTGGGAAGGCTCTTTGCATGAAGCGTTATCTTAAGCCCGTTTTCTATCTTAACGCCCTCCGATGCCGCGGTACGGTATCCGTCTATCTGTACGTTCGGGATGTCTCCTTCGGGACCGTTTATGTAGCTTATCTCCTCGGCTATCCTCGGGATATAATTCGCGGGTGATTCTTCCTCGCATTTTTCGGTGCTGACATTGCCGATCAGGCAGTTTTCGCCGGTCAGGCCGATATATGCATATCTTGCGCTGTCGGGAAATGCGATCGTGACCTCAA
>JAILJC010000200.1 GCA_024694965.1 Lachnospiraceae bacterium | reverse complement strand
TCATTATGCCGGCGTATCCTGCGAGATGGATACCATAATGGACATAGCTGCAAGGCACGGCCTTAAGGTTGTTGAGGATGCGGCGCAGGGTATCATGAGCACGTATAAGGGAGCCCGGCTTGGAAGCATAGGCGATTTCGGGTGCTTCAGCTTCCATGAGACGAAGAACCTTTCAATGGGTGAAGGCGGAGCATTGCTCATTAAGAATAAGGCCGACATAGAGAGGGCTGAGATAATCCGCGAGAAGGGCACGAACAGGAGTAAGTTCTTCAGGGGCGAGATTGATAAATATACCTGGGTCGCAGCAGGATCATCCTACCTTCCGAGCGAACTTAACGCCGCGTATCTGTATGCGCAGATGGTTAAGGCTCAGGAGATATATGACGACAGGATGCGAAGCTGGGATAGGTATTATGAATTGTTAAAGCCACTCAGTGATAAGGGGCTTATCGAGCTTCCGACGGTACCTGAGGGCTGCGTGCATAATGCGCATATGTTTTATATAAAGGTTAAGGACCTTGAGACAAGGTCTAAGCTTCTTCCGTATCTTAAGGAAAACGGAGTGTATGCGGTGTTCCATTACATACCGCTGCACACTGCGCCTGCGGGACTTAAGTACGGGCGGTTCCACGGAGAAGACAGATATACCACAAAGGAAAGCGAACGCCTCGTAAGGCTTCCGATGTATTACGGATTAAAGCCTGAGGATGTTGAATATATTTGCAGCCGTGTTGAGGCATTTTTCACACAGGCTTTATAAGAGGAGATAACGATGCTGTATTCGGTGGTCGTACCGGTATATAATTCGGCCGGAATGCTGGATGAACTGTACAATCGCATAAAGGCGGTATTTGAAAGCGTTATCCGTGAGGATTTTGAGCTCATCCTTGTGGATGATTTTTCAAAGGATGATTCTTTTTCGGTCATGAAACGGCTCGGAGAAATGGACGGGCGTGTAAAGTATATAAGGCTTGCAAGGAACCACGGCCAGCAGAAGGCTGTTTTGTGCGGGATCGAGCATACTTCGGGTGATTACGTCATCACCATGGATGATGACCTTCAGCATCCGCCTGAGGAGATCCCCAAGCTCATAGCAAAGATGGAGTCTGATCCGGATATCGATGTAGTCATCGGTATGTATGATTCTAAAAAGCATAACGGGATCAGGCTTTTGGGAACGAAGATGCTTGACGGACTTTCAAACATCGCATTTAAGAAAAACAAGGATTTAAAGCTTACAAGCTTCAGGCTTATGAAGTCGTTTGTGGCCGACAACCTGTCCGAAGTTAACTTAAAGGCACCGACCGTAGGGCACTGCCTGCTTATGGTGGACGGGAACATGGTAAATACGCTGGTCCATCATGACGCGAGGGGTGAAGGAAAGAGCGGATACAGCTTTAAGAAGCTTGTAAGGGCTTTCATGGCAAACCTTTATTCAAACTCGGATCTTCCTTTAAGGTTTATCGGAAGCATCGGTACCACGAGTTTTGTTGTGAGCATGGTCCTTATCATCTATTATCTGATAAAGTATTTCGGCGGTCATGTCGGGGTATCCGGTTTTACAACGCTGGTGATCCTTGTGCTTTTGATGAACGGATTATCCCTGTTTTCGGTGGGCATAATGGGAAGGTATCTTATGCTTGCGATAAATGAGATAAAGCGGCTGCCGAAGTATACCGTAAAGGAAAAGAACGTTGACAAAAAAAGGAGTACGGATTGAATAAGATATTGGTTTTGGGAACCGGAAACGCACAGAAGGACCTGATACAGTACTGCAAGGACAAAGGAATGTATGTGATCGCCGCTTCCAATGCGGCGGGAGGTGCCGCGCAGGAATTTGCGGATGAATTCTGCCTCAACGATATAGTTGACGCAGAAGCGATAAAAAAGCTGGCGGTCGATAAAAAGGCCGATATCATATACTCGATAGGTTCGGATGTGGCAATGCCTACGGTGACCGGGGTTTCGGCTGAACTTAAGCTTCCGTGTTTTGTAAGTTACGATACGGCTCTTGTTTGCAATCATAAAAACATGCTAAGGGAGCTGCTTAATAAAAAGGGAGTAAAGGGAAATATCCCTTATCAGATGATGGAGGATGCCGGGGAGGAAATCAAAGTTCCTTTTCCGGCTGTTATTAAGCCGTCTGATTCTCAGGGACAGCGCGGAGTCATGCGCGTTGAGAACGAGGATGAAGTTAGGAAAAACTTCGAGCATGCACTTAAGTACTCGCGCGAGAAGAAGGTAGTACTTGAGCAGTATATCGACGGAGTTGAGATATCGGTAAATGTCTTCCTTGAAAAGGGAGAGCTTAAGTTTTACCTTATATCGGACCGCGGGATATGGGATGAATATCCGGGCGGACTCATCCATGAGCATTTCATCCCTTCAAGGTATGAGAATGATGAATTGGTAGCAGGCAGGATAAAGGAGCTTGTGGTAAATGTCCTTGATGCGATAGGGCTTACGGACGGTCCCGGATATTTCCAGATAAAGGTGGATAAGGACGGCATACCGTACCTTATCGAAGTTACGCCAAGGCTTGACGGCTGCCATATGTGGAGGCTCATTAAGCACAGTACCGGCGTAGATCTGCTGGATGCATCCGTAAAGCTGCTTACCGGCGGGACTTTTACGCCGCCCGAATATAAGGTGGTACCTCATTCCCTTGAATTCTTCTGCGGGAAGCCGGGGACTGTGTTTACGAAAGATAATCATATCGTTCCCGATAACGAATTTATAAGCTGGTATTATGAAGACGGCGAAACGATAAAAAGCATGAACGGTTATTTTGAAAAGTGCGGATATGTTATAAAACGGAGTGCCGGTAAATGAAGATAGCGGTTGTAGGCGGCAGGGGATTTATAGGAAGCGAATTCGTAAAATATGCTGCCGGAAAAGGACATGATCCCGTTGTAATGGGAAGCGATATAGATGTATTTTCGCAAGAAGGCAGGGACAAGGCGTCTCAGTTGCTCTCAGGCTGTGATGCGGTTGTTTTCCTTGCGGCAAAACGGCCTACCGCTGAATTTGGGATGGAGCAGTACATATACAACTTAAGGCTTGCCGAAAGGTATTTTGAGCTGGCTAAAGAAGCGGGGATAAATAACGTGGCCGTAACGTCATCACGGAGCGTTTATTCCTCCGATGATATCCCGTGGGTGGAGAATGATCTTCAGGCCCCGCTGTCCTTATACGGTGCCTCCAAGCAGGCGGTTGATTCGCTGGTGTTGTGGTATAACAAGGCATACGATATGAAGATCAAGAGCTTAAGGCTTGCCCAGGTCATAGGAATGGGAGAGAAGAAAGGCTTTCTCCTGAATACGCTTATCGATAACGCGATCGCCGGGAAAAAGCAGACCGTGTACGGTAAGGGTATCGGGAAAAGGCAGTACATATATGTGAAGGATGTCTGCGATGCCCTGCTGCACTGTGTGGAAAAGGCAGATGAATGCGCAGGCATTTACAATATAGGCATGGACTGTAATGTTTCGATAGTCGAACTTACTCGCGTAGTTAATGAGGTATTTAATAATACCGCAGGTATGGAACTCCTTGAGGATAAGCCCGAGGATACCAAAGAATATCTCATGGATGTACGCAAAGCGGAAAGGGAACTCCGGTGGAAGCCCGGCTTTGATCTTGTAAAGGCTTTCGAGGATATAAAGAAGGAAATTGTTTAGGGAATTAAGAGAAAAATACCGTAACATGGCATTGCCTGTTAAGGCATCCATATGGTTTGTGATCTGCGGTGCCCTTAAGGATACCGTGGACATTCTTGTCACACCCGTTTTTACCCGTATCCTTACAACGGATCAATACGGTATTTATAACGTCTACAATTCATGGTTCCAGATAGTAAAGATACTGTTTACGCTGTATCTTTTCAGTGAAGTTTTCAATGTCGGACTTGTCCGGTTTGAGGAGGACCGGGACAGGTTTGTTTCGGCAACGCTTGGCTTTATCACAACATCGGTCGGAATATACGCCGTTGTCTGTTTCCTGCTCCGTCGTCAGATAAGCGCAGTTGTAAAGCTTCCCGATTTTCTGATCGCTTTAATGTTTGTCCATGTCATCGCATATGTTCCCTATTATTGCTGGTTAAGGCGTGAAAGGTTTGATTACCACTACCGTAAGGTTGCGGTGGTCTCGATGCTTTATGTCGTGCTGCAGCCGCTTCTCGGTATCATAGGGATCCTTTGCTGCGATATTCCGCTTGATCCGGGCCATACAAGGATACTGGCTGCGGTGGGAGTGCAGATCGTTATCGGTCTTATCCTGTATTTTGCCATGATGTTTAAGGGCAGGTTATACTACAGTGCCTCTTATTGGAAATACTCGTTAAAGACGGGCCTTGAGCTTATCCCGTTTAACTTGTCAAAGGTAGTCCTAAACCAGTGTGACCGCATCATGATCAATCAGTATTCGGGTTCGGGAGACACCGGTATTTATTCCGTTGCGCATTCTGCGGCCTTTGTGTTACAGGTCGTTACAGAATCACTCGACGGGGCCTTTGTGCCGTGGCTTTACAGGAAGCTTAAGGCCGGTACCTGTTCAGGGATAAAGAAAGTGATAAACGGCCTTGCGGTGCTCGTTGCCGCGGGAGTCCTTGGTATAGACATCATAGCGCCCGAGATAATGCATATCTTAGGAAGCAGCAAGTATTATCAGGGTGTATACTGTATCCCCGCGCTGGTATACAGCGTGTACCTTATCTTTATATACATATTGTGCACGAATATCGAGCTGTTCTACGGCAGGAACATCTTTGTCACCATATCCTCGGCAGCAGGCATGATAGCAAATATTGTACTTAATGCGGTGTTTATCCCCAGGTACGGTTTTATAGCGGCAGGATACACCACGCTTGCGGGATATGTGGTCATATGCATCGGGCACTTTTTCTTTTTACATAAGACACTTAAGGCCGAAGGCATGAGGGTTCGTGACATTCTTGACATAAGGTCGCTTTTGCTTATATCGGTCCCGCTGTTTGCATTCACGCTTTTCTGCAGCCTCCTTTACAGGTGGAATTACGTAAGGTGGGGTTTTGCCGCACTGCTGCTTGCGGTCATGCTCATAACGGGCAAAAAATGGATAAACTTCATAAAGGATTTAAAGCGTGACAGGGGCGGAGAATGAGCCAAGGAAATATTGACACGGTATATACCGAGAATATAAAATGAATTGATGAATAAGGATAAAGCGGTTTACGAGGAGAAAGCAAAATGGATGACAGTTACGGTTTGGCAGCTATGCATGAGCAGCTTCTGATCATTATGGATGATATTGACAGAGTGTGCCGGAAGCATGATATCAAATATACGATCGCAGACGGTACTCTGCTCGGAGCCATAAGGCATAAAGGCTTCATACCCTGGGATGATGATATGGATGTCAGGATGGTCAGGGATGAATTTGAAAAGTTTAAGAAGGTATATGCTACCGAAAAGCGCGAGGATTTCATAGTCGGCAGTCCCTGCAACAGGGCTGTTTATTCGGTGATCAATCCCAATTACGATATCCCGGGCATGGTCCATATAGAGGGGACCATCATCAATCCGTGGGTAACGATATTTCCCATGGATGAAGCGCCTAAGAACAAGGCGGCATCGTGGCTTAAGGCAACAAAGTTAAGGTTCCTTTCCGGAATGCTCGGAAAGCCTCCGCAGTATGCCAATTTCAAGCCCAAGGCAAGGCGCATGTGGGATATCACATCCTTTGTCGGAAAGGTTACGGGTTATGAAGGCAGGGTAGATAAATACCTTAAGTCATGTACAAAGGATAACGGCAAAAATACCGGTATCCTGTCATCGTATTCTTCAAACATGAAATCCGCATACAACAGGTATGATGCGTCGCTGTTTGATGAGGTTGAGGACAGGGCGTTTGAGGACAGGACATATAAGGCTATAACGAAATACGATGAATTTCTGACGATGATGTACGGGGACTATATGGTTCCGGTTCCTCCGAGTGAGCGTACACCATGTCATCTGACAAGCGAAGATAAACCGGAATAGCAGGAGATAAGGAACGGGTATGAAGACAGTATATACATGTTTCAGTACAGGAGTTATACATGAGGGACATCTGAACATAATCAGGGAAGCCCGTAAATACGGTTCCGTGATCGTGGGAGCGTTGACAGACCGTGCCATGGTAAGCTTCAACAGGTTTCCGACACTTACGATCGAGGAAAGGATCAGCCTGTATGAAGGGATCGAAGGCGTCGACCGTGTCGTAGTCCAGGATGATATGTATTATGACGAGGTCATAGAAGAGCTTCATCCCGATTACGTCATCCACGGAGACAACTGGTGCAGCGGCCCGGAGATGATCATACGGCAGAATGTCATATCTTTACTTGAATCCTATGGCGGTAAGCTTATAGAGCTTTCATATACCAGGAACGAGTCGGTCATTAAGACGGACCGTAAGCTTATCGAGAAGCTGTCAATGCCCGAATACAGGAGAAAGAGGCTCAAACAGGCCCTCAATATACGTCCTATCGTGAAGGTGATTGAGGCACACAGCGGTCTTACGGGACTTATAGCCGAAAAGACGGTTGTCGAGAACAAGGGAGTCATCGATCAGTTTGACGGAATGTGGGTATCAAGCCTGTGCGACAGTACTGACAGGGGTAAGCCGGATATAGAGCTTGTCGATATGACATCAAGGCTCCGTACCATCGAAGATATCATGGATGTTACGACCAAGCCCATAATACTTGACGGTGATACCGGCGGACTTACCGAGCATTTTGTTTATAATGTAAGGACACTGGAGCGCAAGGGTGTATCCGCAGTCATCATCGAGGATAAGACCGGACTTAAGAAGAACAGCCTTTTCGGAACGGAAGTTGAACAGACCCAGGATACGATCGAGAATTTCTGTGAGAAGATAGCCGCCGGTAAGAGGGCGCAGCTTACGGATGACTTTATGATAATCGCAAGGATCGAAAGCCTGATCCTTGAAAAGGGTATGGATGATGCCTTAAAGCGTGCATTTGCGTTCCGCGATGCTGGAGCCGACGGGATAATGATACACAGCAGGAAAAAAGTACCCGACGAGATATTTGATTTCTGCGACAGGTTCAGGAAGGAAGATAAGGATACCCCGCTGGTTGTTGTTCCGACGAGCTTTAATTCGGTTACGGAAGATGAACTTGCCGCTCACGGGATAAATATAGTCATTTATGCCAATCAGCTTATGAGGGCAGCCTTCCCGGCAATGCAGCGTGTGGCCGAGGAAATACTTAAGAATCACAGGGCACTGGAGGTGGATGATCTCCTTATGCCTTTTAAAGAAATAATACGACTTATAGACGAGATGTAGGAGGAGCCAAAATGCGAAGCATTTTTCAGGATGGCTCCGACGATTGGCCGCCGACTTTGGTCATGAGGGGTACCACGAAGTGGTGGAGTCCTTATGACAGAGAAAAGGAGGGGGCATTACATTATTAGGAGGAATAAGAAATGACAACTAGTGATCCTATTGCAGATATGCTTACAAGAATTCGTAATGCAAATACCGCAAAACATGATACAGTAGATGTTCCTTCATCAAAGATGAAGCTTGCTATTGCAGAGATTCTTTTTAATGAAGGTTACATCAGGAAATACGATGTTATTGGCGAAGGTTCTGCCAAGAACATCCACATCACGCTTAAGTACGGCGAGGACAAGAATGAGAAGATCATTTCGGGTCTTAAGAGGATTTCAAAGCCCGGTCTTCGTGTATACGCAGGCAAAGATGAGCTTCCGAAGGTCTTAGGCGGCCTCGGCATAGCTATCATCTCAACCAACAACGGAGTCATCACCGATAAGGAAGCCCGCAAGGCAGGCGTAGGCGGTGAGGTACTGGCTTTCGTTTGGTAGGCGTAAGTAATTTGTAGCGAGGACGGAAAACAAGCACGAAGCGAAGCGAGTATTTGTTTTCACCCGAGCGTACATCGAGATAATCGGGAGCATCGAAGATGCGGCGGACGCGCAGCGGACGGATTATCGAGAGCATGTGTAGAGGTAGTAATAAAGTTAAAATATATAGGAGGTACGGGCATGTCACGTATAGGAAAAATGCCAATCGCTATCCCGGCGGGCGTAACCGTTGAGGTGGCAGAAAATAATAAGGTGACTGTAAAAGGTCCTAAGGGTACTCTTGAAAGAGTCATGGTACCTGAGAT
>JAILJC010000048.1 GCA_024694965.1 Lachnospiraceae bacterium | reverse complement strand
ATGGGGATTACAAGCAGGGTGCTATAATAATCAACTGCCTTTATCCTACGGTTGTTTATGAGGCGCACGAGCACGATCATTCCCATGATTGCTGTGGCAAACATTACAGAAAGCAGTGCTTTTATGGTTATGTATGAACTTGTGAACTTAAGCATATTTATAGCTGTGATCAAGCTGTTCATGCCTGCATCCTCACTTTATCCCATCTATTATCTTTCGGATTTCATCTAATTCTTTTTCCGTTATATTTCCATTCTTTATAAAACTTGCTATCGCGAGCCCTGTATCTCCCCCAAAGAAACTGTCGATGAAACGTCTGCTTTTCATGCCAAGACACTCATCCTTCTGCCTTAAAGCATAGTAATGATAAATCCTTGCATCATCGGAATCTACTTCAAAACCCAGTACACCTTTGGCAACCAGCCTGTTGATCATGACTCTCACTGTTTTATCACTCACATCAAGCTTTCCCTTAAGTTGTTCTATTATCCTGGCTGCGGTTATCTTCTCCTTTGATGCCCATACAATTTCCATTATCAGCCATTCATTCTCGCTCGGTGTTATCTCTCCCATAGCCTTATCTCCCTGTATAATCTGGTAACTCTATACTAATATATCGGATTACATATGTAAATGATTAACGGTTTTATATATATTTCATGTAGCTTGTCAAAAAACGGGTAAACTCGCTATAACGAATTTACCCGTTCGGATCATTTAAACTATAATACTGAACAATTATGAGACTTCACTGACTTCAATCGCATTCTTCCGCCTCTTATCCAGGGTAAATGTCTGATATAAAATCAATCCATATGAAGCAGGTACAGGAATGGCTTGGACATAGCGACTTCAGCACAACAGCCAACAGATATTCGCATCTTGAATTTGATGCAAAAGAAGATACAGCAAAAGCAATGGAGGAGATTCTTGATCTGAAATAAGACGAAAATACAGCGATATGGCAAACAACAGCTTAACAGCTTAAAAATATATTTGGTAGAACAGTCAGTATTTACAGAAATACGGGTATTCGGAAAAATCTCCAAATGCCCGTATTTACTGAACGCAGACGGAGGGATTCGCTCCGGGGCTTCGCCCCTATCACGCCGGCCTCGGCACAGATGCTCCACCGGAGCATCTTATGCGATCTGTGATCGCATGCCTCAGCGTTCGAATCCCTTTATGTACACAAAAACAGGGTACCTTTCGGTACCCTGTTTTCGTGTACGCAGACGGAGGGATTCGAACCCTCGTGCCCCGGAGGGCAAACGCATTTCGAGTGCGCCCCGTTATGACCACTTCGATACGTCTGCATTACATCGGTCTTTACCGACCGTGTAAAATTATAATATACTACTCAAGCATAAGTCAACCGAGTACCTTCATTCCTCCGTATTTTCTGACTTTGAGCACATGGCAGCTGTCAGGGCCGAAGTATTTTTCTATTTCACGTTTATATCCGTCTACAAGGTCGTTAGGCACAAATGCCTGTATAGTACCCGCAAAACCTCCTCCGTGAACCCTGTATCCTGCCCTGTCCTTAAGGATATGTTCCGTAAGAGCAAGTGCAACGGCAACATTCTGATTGTCAAGGTCGCATACCGGATAGACATTTTGAAGATATTTATATGAGCTGTCCCCCGATTCCCTGATGAGCTTTTTGAAGCTCTCAAAATCACCTGCTTCAAGTGCTTTGACTTCATCCGTTACACGCCTGTCATCCTCAAAGAAATGCATGGCACGCAGCACCGCCCTGTCACCGCATTTTTCGCGGATCTGCGGTATCTTTTCATAGAACTCATCATAAGACACTTCCTTTAAATACTCTTTACCGAAAAACTTCGCTACCTTTTTCATTTCAACGGGGATCGCCGCATATTCGGGAGTAAGGTCTGCATGATCGCCCTTGGTATCCACGATACACAGGCTGTGTGAGAATTTATCAAAATCAACCTTTACCGGATTGATGACAGGTTCGTTCACATCACAGAAATCAATATTAACAAGGCTTCCGACGCTCGATGCCATCTGATCCATGAGTCCGCAGGGCTTGCCGAAATAGTGATTCTCCGCATACTGGCTCACCTTTGCTATGTAAACATCCGTAAGCTTCATATCGTTATACAGTCCGGATATTACGTTTCCCACGGCTACCTCAAAAGCCGCGGAAGAAGATAACCCAGCTCCGACTAAAACATCGCTTGTCATATATGCCACAAAACCGCCGACCTTATAGCCGTCAGAGCTTATCTTTCCTGCCACGCCGCGGATCAGTGCCTCTGAGCTTCCCTCTTCTTCATCCTTCTTTTCAAGTTCGTTAACGTTGACCGGTGCGATATCGAAGCTGTCCGAAACCACCTTGATGATCCCGTCATCGGTTGCGGACACTATCGCGATGACATCAAGGTTAACGGCAGCTGCCAGCACCTGTCCGTGCTGATGGTCGGTATGGTTGCCCCCGACTTCGCTGCGGCCCGGTGCGGAATAAACCTCAACTTCCCTGTTCCCGTAAAGTTCAATGAATTTATCTGCCGCGGTCTCATATCTTTTCCTCTGTTTATCGATAAGCGCCTTATCCGCATAAATATCGACAAACCTTTCATCCATTTTTCCGCTTTTTATCAATTCCTTTAGTTCTTCTGCTTTCATCCCTGACCTCCGTCACGTTGCGTTTATAAAGTAATAGTACCTAAAGTTCTGCGCTTTATCAACAAAAATCATGACAATTATTCTGTTGCTTTGTGTTGTTTTTATGCCCCACATTATATATAATCTTATTATAATATCCATCGGAGCAAGAAATGTATTATTCTTTTCTTATAATAGATTATGCGGCACTGGTCATTCTTGCCGTAAGCATGTTTGTCGTTGACATACAGCAGTCAAGTTATTCCCAGAAGCTTATGTCCAGCATCTGTTCATGGTGCTGTTTTATTACGTTTGGCTTCTGTATACGCATAACAAATACTACCCTCGAATCCCAGCTCCTGGGACAGAAGATCGTATATCTGGCATTTGTTCATGCCCTGTTCTATCTGCTCCTTTTCGTATTTGATTTCTGCCATAAAACATTATCACCGAGAATACAGATGCTTATTGTAATGAATAATGTGATCATGAGCATCATTGCACTGTTCATGGATAAGCACAGCCTGTTCTATACCGCCACATGGATTGAGCAGTCCGGCGGTGTTACCGTATTCAAACGGACTTACGGACCCTTTCATACCATATATCACATCGAACTGATCCTTTACCTTCTGGCCATGCTCTGCCTGCTTTTCATGAACCTTGCAAAGCACCGCCGCAGGAGGGCATCGGTTCTGCTAATGTCCGCCATACTCATGCCTTTCGTAGGCTACGGTATACAAAGGCTGATAAATTTCCCTTATGACCTTATACCTGTTTCATTCATAATCTCGGTCATCATAATAATGGAACTCATTTATGTTGAAAAGATATATAATGTAAACGATATAGCAAGGGATTACATTTTTGCCTCCATGGATTCTGCTTTCATTGTAACGGACGGTGATTACGGATATAAGGGCAGCAATGACCTTGCAAATATGATATTTCCGGAGCTTAACAGCCTGATGCAGGATGATAACCTTTATCCGATCTCAACTTCTTTCAGGCAGATAGTAAACGGAAACACAACACCCATTAATTACGGCGGCAGGCTTTATGACCCGACAGTTAAAAAGATAACCTCGAGCAAGGCCACCATCGGTATTGTAGTGACTCTTAACGATATCACCTCACAGACCGAATACAAGGCCCTTCAGGACGGATATCGGGAGGAGCTTGAAGCCGAGGTTGAAAAACAGACAAAATACGCCGAACAGCGTCATCAGAAGGTCGAGCAGATGTCGGTCCAGCTGGTGCAGACTCTTGCAAACGCGATCGATGCCAAGGACAAATATACAAACGGTCATTCATCAAGGGTTGCCGAATACAGCGTGCGTCTGGCGACTGCCCTGGGATGGGACAAGGAATCGGTTGATATATTAAGGTACGAAGGTCTTCTGCATGATATAGGAAAGATAGGTATTTCGGATGTCATCCTTAACAAGGCATCAACACTGTCTGATGATGAGTTTGATATCCTTAAGGATCACGTTACGATAGGCGGCGATATAATGCATGATGCCAGCACGCTCCCGGGTGCGGAAAACGTTATCCGTTACCATCATGAGCGTTATGACGGCAGCGGTTATCCTGAAGGACTTAAGGGCGAGCAGATACCCCTTGATGCAAGGATAGTGACCATCGTCGATACATTCGATGCGATGAGTTCAAACAGGATATACCGTAAGGCTCTCTCTCGTGAGAGGATCAGGGAGGAAATGTTAAAGGGCAGGGGCCGCCAGTTCGATCCCAAGATACTTGATGTATTCATTTCGTTATTTGACCGGGGCCTTATCGATGATGTGGCACCCAGGGACAACGGATGGTTTGATCAACAAAGCTCTTAAGCGGAAAGGAAGGTATTATGGAATTTTCACAGTTACTTGAAAGCAGGAGGAGTATAAGGAAGTTTAAACCGGGAATGAAGATAAGCGAGGATCAGATCAGGGTAATGATCGATGCCGCGATCCAGGCTCCCACCTGGAAGAACTCGCAGACAGGCCGCTACTATGTAGCCATGAGCGAGGACAAGATGAACTTTATCAGGAATCAGTCGCTTCCGTCATTTAATGCCGCCAACTGCGAGAATGCGGTAGCGATCATAATCACAACATATGAGACAAAGCGCTCGGGGTTTGAAAGAGACGGCAATCCCACAAATGAACTGGGCGATAAGTGGGGTGTTTACGATCTCGGACTTCAGAATGAAAACCTTGTTTTAAAGGCAAGGGAAACCGGATATGATACTCTTATCATGGGTATCAGGGATGTAGATGTTTTAAAAGCCGAATTCGGTATCCCCGATTCACAGGAGATCGTTTCGATCATTTCCGTAGGCGTACGTGAAGATGATCCCGAGAAGCCCAAACGCAAGGCAGTAGATGATATAACGAAATTCTTTTAAGCTTACAAAGGAATCGCTTTTGGCGGTTCCTTTTTATTGCAATAGCATTTAAAAACGGTTAGAATTATAGCCATGCACAAGACCGGTTTTTATATAAAACATATTATACAGTGGGGCTTTGCATTTGCCATAGCCTTTATCATATTAAATCTCGCAACTTTTGCCTTCTATGATCCCTGCCAGGAGCTTCTGCGCTCGGGAGGTTCGACCACGGGCTTTTTACTCCCTGACAGCAAGGGTGTCTACGGACTTGAAGGCTACTGTATTGCAAATATCGACGGTAACGGTTACGTGAACCGCGATCTCCCCCGCTCAGATCACTACATCCTTGTCTGCGGCGCTTCGCATACCGAAGGGCTGTTCATTCCTCTTAAGTCAAGGTACAGCGATATATTAAATGACATGCTTACGGATAAGGATGAACTGTGCGTTTATAATATAGGCCGCAGCGGTAATTACTTCTCGGTAGTCCTTCAGCATCTTGACGGTATCCTCGGTGAATTCCCGGATGCAGACGCACTGATCATCGAAACCGACACGCTTACCTACGATACCAAAGCGCTGTATGACTCTCAGATACAGACAGGATACGACCCCGGTGAAACCGCCCGGTCAATGCTTGATAACCTTTCCCAAAGACAGCGGCTATCCATTAAGGTAAAGCAGTCACTTCCTCTTGTAAGGGAACTCCACAAACAGTATCTTACATACGAAGAATCAAAGGCAGAACCTTCCTCATCAGACATCCTTGATCCCGATTTCTGGGAAAAGGAATTTTCGGGCGGTTACAGTAAGGCCCTGGATGAACTTATGGGCTTTATCCGTTCCAAAACCGACAAACAGGTGATCATACTCTATCATCCCGCAGTATCCATCCAAAAAGACGGGAGCATGAAACTACTTACCAACGATGCCGAACCGTATTATGAAGAAATATGCGCTAAACATGACATTGATTTTATAGATATGTCCGATGCCTTTATGAAAGCCTATAATGAGGAACACATCGTTCCTTACGGTTTTTCAAACACAACTCCGGGCGACGGACATATAAACCGTGCGGCCCACCGCATGATGGCTGAAGAACTGTATAAAAAACTGAGGTAACCGGTTTATGTCCTTTTTATCACTGCCATTTGTAATCCTCATATCGGTTCTGCTCATACTGCTGTTTTTTATAAAAAACGGCAAAGCTGAGCGCTTGCTGCTTCTTATAGCAAGCTATCTTTTCTATGCCTGCTTTGATGTCCACGCCCTTGCTCTTTTGTTCCTGCTTTCGTTATTTACTTGGGCGGGTGCAAAGCTTATAGCCGGACTTATCAAAAACGGACAAAAGGATTCATCCAAAAAGCTTCTCATTGCCTGTATTTTTGTACAGGTCATCGTACTTGCATTCTTTAAATATGCGGGGCTGTTCCCCATGCCCGTGGGCCTTTCGTTTTATATGCTGCAGGCCATAAGCCTGCTTGCGGATACTTACCGCGGCGATATTAAAATACCCTCGGGAGCAGAAGTGCCCGAAGACGCCCCTGTAGTTCCTTCCCTGCTTGACAGTCTTGTATACATCGGCTTCTTTCCACAGGTCGTTTCGGGGCCGATTGTAAAGGCAAGGGATTTCATTCCCCAGTTATCCGCACGTAAAAAGCTTACCCTTGAACGGTTTTCTTACGGTATACAGCTGTTTGCACTCGGTGCGTTCCTTAAGCTTGTAATGGCCGACCGGCTGGCTGTGTGCGTGGATAAGGTATATGATGCTCCGCTTGCCTATAGCGGTCTTACGCTTCTTTTAACCTCTGTAGGCTACTCTCTGCAGCTCCTGTTTGATTTTGCCGGATATTCCGACATGGCCATAGGTGTTGCCTGGCTGCTTGGATTCGATCTGGAAAAGAACTTCAACCTTCCTTATATGTCAGTCAATCCGTCGGACTTCTGGCACCGCTGGCATATAAGCCTTTCAAGCTGGCTTAAGGATTACTTATACATTCCTTTGGGCGGCAGCAGGAAGGGAAATACCCGTACTTACATAAACATTTTCCTTACCATGGTAATAAGCGGACTGTGGCACGGATCAACGGTAAACTTCCTTATATGGGGCGCACTGCACGGACTTTGGCAGGTGATCCACCGTGCCCTTACACACCTTCATCCGAATAACAAAACGGAACAAAGGACTCCTTTGCTCCGTTTCAGATCAGTAATTTCAATGATATTAAGTTTTCTTGCCGTCAATTTCCTGTGGATCCCGTTCAGGGCACAAACCCTTTCCGATACATGGACGATAGTAAGCCGTATCGTTACGTTAAAGCCCGGGATCGGGTATTACTACGTATACATTTTCATCTTTGGTGCCATACTGCTCATCGTCCAGTTGATCACGGCATGTAAGGGTGATTCCGGCAATCCCGTAAAACCCCTGCCGCTCGGACGCATGTACGGTAAGATAGCATTCTGCATCCTTATCATTGCAACGTTAATGTTTGCATACTTCGGCAGCGGCGCATTTATCTACTCGCAGTTCTGATCCCTTACAGGGTTATCTGCTCACCGCACTCGGAACATATTGCCCTTCCGCCTGAAAACAGATCAAACTCCGTTTCCTTTTTGCAGACAGGACAATAATACAACTTTGTATCCTGGCCGGTTATGATATTATTACCGCTTAAAGTATTTCCACTCAGTGTATTGCCGCTTTTTCCGGCTTTAAAGGTTGATCTGCCTTTTGTTGGCACTTCTCCTGCCCACCGTCCGCCGCTCACCGATGCGAGATCTTCAATGCTGACTTTTTCTCCGTCCATATTTATAACCTCCGTTTGATAAACACTTTCAGTACAGTATTATCATAACTCGGATTCATAAATTTCGCCATCCTTAATCTCAATATATACAGGATCTCCGGTTATTTCATTTCCGAATACATCTGTCATACAGAACATATAGAAAAACGATCCGTCACCCATTTCTTCGTCTATCATTTTCATATCGTCACTCCAGGTGATCTCGCCAAGCTCAACAAAATCCACATCATCGGATTCCGATTCAAGATCAAATACCCCAAACAGGAATGTTATCTTATCCCCTGCTTTAAGCTTTTTGACATCTCTTCCGCTTTGACCGGTTTCATCATCCATACCGTCATATGCACCAAGGATACGGTACTCCTCCTTGTTATAATCATAAACAGCCTTTAAGAACATCTCCTCGCCGTTTAATTTGATCGGTATCGTATAAAGGTTGTAATCCTCATTCTGCTCTATCAGTTCCGCATATACATATTCGCCGCCGATCGTCATCCATTCCCCGTAGAAATTGTCTTCGAATACACCTTTTTCAAAATCCGCGTTTATGTTATTGTCGGAACCGAGATACAGGAACGTTTCTGTCTCTTCATCCATATAGAAAAGCTGGAAGCTCACGTCCTGTATCGCATCAAGTCCGTTGGTCACGGAAAGCTGAAGGAATCCCTCATCCGTAACATGCTGCGTAAACTCGATATTGTAATCTTCCCCGCTTACCGGTGCCATGGAGCTTACAGATTCGTAGTAGTCCTCATCCGGGACAAAACCTGTATCGGTTGTAACGCTTTCACCGTTATTGAAGTAATCGTCGTATTTACCTTCCTCTGTCTGTGAAGATGAATATGCCTCTTCCCAGGCCTGCTGCCATGCACTCTCATCCCAGTCACCGCATAAGATGCTTACATACTCGGCAAATGCCGTATTATCGGAAACACGGGTATATTCACCATAGATATCTTCGTCAACGTACAGCGGATAGAATACTGACAGACCGTTTGAATTTGCCCTGTTCGATCCGTGTACCTCATACTGAACGGCATCCTTAAGAGCCTGTATTACGGATCCGGAATTCTGTTCCAGCACACCCTGTGTCTGTGCTACCAGGTCCCCGATATCCACCATATCGGAATAGCCTTCAGAATCATTGTTTCCGCCGTAATTCTCAGCCCTTATGGCACCCTGTGTGAATTCCGTGAACGATGAAACATCCTGTGTGGCAAGCAGGATCTCTCCGGAAAGTCCCTTATATGCCGCTGAAAGTGTGGGTATCCTTGTTAAATCCGTTACCGACAGCGTGGCAAGCGCATCTGTCTCATCCTGCTCACATTTATCCATATAGCTGTCTGCTATTCTTTTTCCAAGCTCCAATCCGCTCATGCCTGTATCCTTACTCAGGTAGCTTAAGAAATCCGAATAAGCCCAGCCGCCGCCCGGCTCGGTTTCCTCGGATGCGACCATGTAATGGCCGTATCCCTGTAAAGCCTCGGCCGTTTCAAGGCTTGCCATCAGGCAGGCGTCAAATCCCACGAGTTCTATCGGCAGATCGGCACCTGCTATTGCTTCTTTTATCTCGGTAAGGCTTAAATTGTCATGATCATGCAGTTCATCGGAACAAACTCCGCCGACTGAGCCGCCGCCGTGATCCCAGAAAATAAGCATATATTTATCTGCGGGATAACTCTGCGACCCCCATGTAAGAAAGTCCGTAAGGTTACCCGGATCACCCATCGACCTTAAAGATTCCGTTTTTTCAAGGACCATATTTTCACCGACAATATGATAGAAGTTCAAAAGATCCGTATCAACCTCGGTAAAGTCTTCCAGATCATCGGCGTATTCGTTGATATACCAGTAATTACAACCGCCGGCCTCAACCAATACATTGACATTGTCCGAAAGCTCCGCTTCCATCATTTCGGCAAGGTTCATCGTTGCAAAAGCACCTCCCGATTCGAGGTCGGTTCCGCACATATAAACCATTACGGTCCATTTATCATCGCTTGAGGATGTTACCTTAGTTCCTTCGTCCTCCTCTTCGTAATCGCCCGTATCTTCATCTTCCAGAGTTTCTTCATAGTCGGATTCAGCCTGTGTATCATCCGATCCTCCCGACCCTAAAGCTATCATGATTACGAGCAATACTACCACGACTGCTGCAATAATAAGAATGATCTTAAGTTTACTTTTTTTCTTTTCTTCCATTTTGCTTTCTGCTCCTTTGATCACATAATAATGCCAAAAGCTTCCTTAATACATCCTAATGTAATCCCGGCACTTATGATACATACTAAAAGTATACACTTACTTTCTTAGAAATATTGACTATGATATATTAAGCGAAGTATAAATGATTTAGAGGCCGCCCTTGACAAAGAGGATGTGGATCCTGAAGTTTATGATAAGATAATTGATTTTTCGCATACACTGCTTCCCAAGTTTTATGAATATTTTGAAGCCAGAAAAAGGATACTGGGACTTGATGAAATGATGATCTGCGATTGTTCTCTGTCGGTTGCCGATTATGAACCCGTGCAGATTTCATATGAGGATGCGGTTAATATGGGAAGGGCCGGAATTTCCGTATGGGGAGATGAATATCTTGAAGTATTTGACAATATCATAACCAGCCCTCATGTCGATGTATATCCTTCAGAAACAAAGGAGTCAGGTGCCTATGAGTGCGTGACGGGTAATAAGATCACACCGTTTTTAAATATTAATTTCAACGGTATGGAATCCTATACATCAACTATCATACATGAAATGGGACATGCCGTTTATGATGGATTAACAATCAAAAATCAGAATTATTACAATTGCGGCCCGAGTATTTTTACACATGAAGTGGCTTCCACTGCCAATGAACTGATGTTTCACAGGTATAAGATAGAAAATGCAGGATCAAAGGAAGAACAGCTGTATTGGCTGGATAAGGAGATCGATCTGTTCATAAGTGCATTATTAAAGCAATGTATGTACTCGGAGTTTGAAGATTACTGCTATAAGATAATTGAAAACGGCGGCGCCCTTGATGCAGATTCCCTGTGTGAAAAGTGGCTGGAACTTGAGCATCTGTATTATGGCGACGAAATGACTATTGCGGAAGATACCGGCATTGACTGGGCCAGGATACCGCATTTCCATTTAAATTATTATGTTTATGAATATGCAACTTCCCTCACATATGCGGCATCCATATGTAATCGGGTGGATGAGAAGGGTCAGGAAGCAATAGATGATTATCTTGACTTCTTAAAGGCGGGTGCTTCGGCCTCTCCCGCAGACTGTCTTAAGATTGCGGGGGTTGATCCTTTGGATGACGGAACTTATGAAGCTGCGGGGTTTCTTATAGAAGACCTGATCGATGAATTTATAGAAACGGCCGAAGGTAAATAACATGTTTGAACTGCTGGAATACGATGCCAATGTGGGTTGTAAAGAACTATATCTGGATGAGAACCTTTTCCATCGCGCACTTTCGGATGGTGAAAAGAGATATCATGTGAAAAATCCAAAAGGTGAGGATTTTGATATTTTTTATCTTGACAATAATGATGATATAGAGCCGATCGACAGCTATCCGGCATATATACCGCGGCCCTACATGGTTCCGTACCGGATCTATGACGAAACTGACAGAGATACACTGTATCTTAAGTTTTTTGACGGCTTGCAGTATTTTGAATTTGAGGAATTAAATGAATATACGATCGTTCTGACAAAGGTTGTACTTTCATATACCGGGATGCATGTTTATTGTAATGATCCCCGTATCCTCTGGTTTGTGGATAAAAACGAGCGTCTGCATGTGGAAAGCGAATTACCGCAGCTTCCGGGGGATGTAACCTTCTATGTGCAAAAAGAGTTTAAAACGGGAATAGACGGTAATGACTTTAACCGCCTCAGTGCTACCTACGCCTTTCATAATATTTTCTTCCTCCAGTGGATCTTAGACGGCAGGCCGCTGTCAAAGTTTAAGTATGCGACGGTCAATATTGATACTGCGGGTGGGATCGGCGCTGTACTTACATTTGGTAAGCGTTTTGAAAAGGCTTTTTCCTATTTTGGCTTAAAGCTTATCAGCAAGGAAGAGCGTATCGGAAAATTCCGTGCGGATATGCTGGATAAATATTTTTCTCTTGGACTTATCGCCGAAGATGCAACGGACGAGAACACTATTGAGGTCCCAAATCAGGTACTCCTTATAAAAACCAAATGCGTTTTTGCAACAAAGGGAGCAACCGATACTTCGATCCTTACCGGCGGCTTTAAAAAAGACCTGGATGAATACTTTGTCGCGCTTTTTAAAGATAAGAAAGTACTCGGTATCCTGATCCGCGGTACGGACTTTTTATCTTCAGGCGTTTCGGGGGACCGGAAGATGGCTACGGTTGAACAGATGCTCCCGACCATTCACCAGTGGATGGATGAAGACGGTTATGACCGCATATTCCTTGCAACAGAGGATAAGGACATCCTTAAGCAGATGAAGGATGAATTCGGTAAACAGGTGATCGTGGTGGCACAGGAAAGACACAGCGTTTCGGAATTCAGGAAAGGCCAGATCATCAGCGAACTGGAAAAGGAGATTTTTAAAGAAGAAGATTACGACGAACAGGTTGAAGATACAACCATTAATTATTTCTATGCTCTGTATATGCTTTCCCGCTGCGACAGCTTTATGTGCTCGGGACAGTGCAACGGCTGGGATGTTGTAAATGATTTTAACGCCGGACGGTTCTTAAGAAGCTATAAATTCAGGGTAGGAGTATAAAAACAGGGGGGCGATTCCGTCCCCCTGTAACTTGTATCATTCGTATCTTTCGTCGATCACACGCTTGGTCTTTTTCTCGCTTCGCGGAAGGACACCGACTTCCACTACCTTAACGAGAGGTGTGAAACCTATCCTGCTCTTCACCGAAGCTTCAAGCTTTTTGGCAAGTTCCATGAAATTCACGTCACCTGTGGTCTCAACATAAAGCCTCAGTGTATCCCTTCCTTCAAGATGAGAGATACGAACCTGATATTCGCTCGATACCTCAGGATAGAGCGCAAGTATCTCCTCTATCTGTCTTGGGAAGAAGTTCACTCCCTTAAACTTCACCATATCGTCACTGCGTCCCTGGATGACATCGATCCTCGGGAAATGTGATCCGCACGGACATTCTCCGGGGATTATGCGGGAGATATCATGTGTCCTGTAACGGATCAGGGGAGCCCCTTCCTTTACAAGAGTGGTAAGCACGATCTCACCGAATTCACCGTCAGGCACGTTTTCGCCGGTAACCGGATCTATGATCTCAATATATACAAAATCATCCCAGATATGCATTCCGGTGTCATATTTACAGTTGATACCGATACCGGGTCCGTAGATCTCGGTCAAGCCGTATATGTCATAGAGTTCTATGCCGAGCTCGGTGGAAATACGCTTGCGCATCTTTTCTCCCCATCTCTCGGAACCGATGACGCCTTTCTTCAGATGTACCTTATCCTTGATCCCGCGTTTTTCGATCTCCTCGGCAAGCAGAAGAGCATAGCTTGATGTTGCACACAGAACCGTTGTCTTCATATCCATCATGAACTGAAGCTGCTTGTCTGTATTACCCGGTCCCATGGGAACGGCCATGGCTCCGAGCTTCTCCGCTCCGAGCTGGAAGCCGATACCTGCAGTCCACAGGCCGTAGCCCGGCGTGATCTGGATGCGATCCTTATCTGTGATCCCGGCAAATTCGTAGCAGCGCTTAAACATCTCGGCCCAGTCATCCACGTCCTTGGCTGTATAAGGGATTATTACGGGCGTGCCTGTTGTTCCCGAAGATGAGTGGATCCTTACGATCTGTTCCTCAGGTACTGCCATAAGGCCGAGCGGATAGGCCTCCCTTAAATCCTGCTTATGGGAAAAGGGAAGTTTCAGAAAGTCTTCCACAGACCCAACACTTTCGATTCCGGCTTCCTTAAGCTTTGCGCCGTAAAAGTTGTTGGAGGCGACCAGACGCTTTATCTGACGGTCAACCTGCTTAAGCTGTTCTTCATTGATTCTCATGGTCCGTTACTCCTTCTTTAGCTGTGTACATCAGGGCTTTAATATTGAGATCCCGCAGTTTTTCGGGAAGTCTTTTATTGATCGCTTCTTCAATATCCTTTTCCGAAAGATTTAAGCATCCGCTGCGAACGGCTGCTCCGAGAAGGACTACATTAAGGCACTTGGCAGATTTAAGTTCGGCCGCTGCCTTAGCACTGTCAACAAGTGTTAAATGCTTCACATGTGCCTTCAGATATTCTATGATCTCTTCGGTAGGATAAGTCGATGTCCCAACCATTGCGCTGACCGGCATGATTGGATCGACCGATACCACAGCAGCACCGCCTTCTTTAAGGTAAGGAAGCATACGTACCGCTTCAGCCGGTTCAAAGGCTATCATCAGATCAGCCTTACCGGATCCTATACGCGGAGTCTTAACATCATCACCGATACGCAGGTTTGTAAATACGCTGCCGCCGCGCTGTGCCATACCTATGGTTTCTGCCGAACAAACGCGGATCCCCTTCTTCATCGCTGCATCGGCAATGAGCCTTGATGCAAGGACCGTTCCCTGTCCGCCTACACCGCACAGAACTATATTGACCTGACTTAAGTCTTTTTCCGTCTGCATTTTATTGCATCCTTTCTTCTTTGATAGCACCTGCGGGACAGACCTTTTCACATAGCATACATCCCGTACATGTTGAGGAGAGCGTTTTGGCCTTTCCTCCTTCAAGGATCATGGCCGGACAGCCAAGCTCGTTTATACATTTACGGCAGCCGATACATTTATCCTTGTCAACCGAGGCCTTGCTGCTTGACCTTTCTATTGCGATACACGGCGAACGGAAGATAACTGCTTTCACACCGTCTTCTTCCTGGGCACGCTTTATCGTATCAATAGCCAGGGGCAGATCAAGCGGGTCGACGGTCTCTACAAATGTCAGGCCGATGGCTCTTAAGATCTTTTCAATACTTACTTTTTCCACCACCTGTCCCATGACAGTACGTCCGGTGCCGGGATGCGGCTGATGACCGGTCATGGCGGTTGTGGAATTATCCAAAACGACAAGTGTAAGCTGTGCCCTGTTATAAAACGCATTTATCACACCTGTGATACCGGATGCGAAAAATGTTGAATCACCGACAAAGGCAAAGCATTTCGTGTCGGGTTCGGTCCTCCAGATACCCTGGGCGATATTTATTCCCGCACCCATACACAGGCAGGTATCGCACATATCAAGGGGCTGGGCGTTTCCCAGTGTATAGCAGCCGATATCGCCTCCGTAAAATGTCTTCTGTCCCTTCATGGCCTGCTTTACGGCGTAGAAGGATGCACGATGAGGGCATCCGGCACACAGGACGGGAGGACGGACGGGAAGATCGGGTACATCCTTAAGCTCCGTGCCTTTACATCTTAAGTCATCATCCTCAAGGAATCCGGCCAATGCTTCGGCAATACTGTCTATGGAATTCTCGCCGGAGGGAGAGATGTCTCCCGTAAGTTTTCCGCGTATCTTTACGTAAAGTCCGTACTTTCCGCACACTCCGATAAGTGCTTTTTCGATGACAGGATCCAGTTCTTCCACACACAGTACTTCATCCTTATCACGCAGGAAATCAGCCGCAAGTTCTTCCGGGAAAGGGAAGGGTGTTGCTATGCGGAGAATTTCGGGGTGTTCCCTTCCATCAAATACATCCGTTACATAGGTGTAATTGATGCCATGGGTCGCGATTGCCCTGCGTTTATACCGGTTTCCGGTTTCCGGCAGGATAAAATTAAGCGGATCCTTTGAGAATACCTCCGACAGTTTTGCATTGCGTTTTTCGATAAGCGCATGATTCTTAACCGAAAGCTTCGGAAAGATAACAAAACTTGATGCGTCTTTGACAAAGCCCTCCGCTCCATGTTTCTCATACTCGTTCTCATCCGGTATATCGATGGATTCGTATCCGTGATCGATCCTTGTGGTCGTACGGAATATCACGGGTGTTCCCCACTTTTCGGAAAAATCAAATGCCTCTTTCATCATCAAAAAGGCTTCTTTTACGGATGACGGATCAAAAACCGGCACCTTGGAAAAAGCGGCGAATGTTCTGGTATCCTGTTCCGTTTGCGAGGAGATCGGGCCGGGATCGTCTGCGACCATAATGATCATCCCGCCCTTTATTCCGATATATTCCAATGACATGAGCGGATCGGCAGCAACATTGAGTCCTACCTGCTTCATGGTCACAAGCGTACGTGCTCCCGCATAAGCGGCACCTGCCGCGGCTTCCATTGCGGCTTTCTCATTGACCGACCATTCAACATATACATTTCCGGGATTACGCTTTGCAACCGTTTCCAAAACCTCTGTCGAAGGCGTACCGGGATATCCCGCAACAAAATTGACCCCGGCTGCCAGTGCGCCGATCGCGATCGCTTCATTACCCATTAAATATTCTTTATGCATTTTTCTGTTCCTTCTTCAGTAAAATCGGGGATTCAAACAGAAAATTATTATACTTAAAAAGTGCTTTGTTTTCAACATTCGGAAAGATATATCCACGTCATTCATATGCGTTAACGTATTCATCCTTCATATGCCATAGATCCGTTGTATCATAACTTCCCGGCAGATGCACCCAGTTACCATCGTCGGTTTCTATATACCACGCTTCTTCGTCCATATCATATTCCATCCAGCCGTAATCACCGTAGTCGGAAGATATCCCTTCATACCAGTACTGCCACTGATACGGTGATACGGTATCGTTATAGTAAAACCAGCATTTTGTCTTACTGTCATACCAGTCTTCACCATCCAGATAACAGGTCCTGCCGATCTCCTCTACATAGACAGAGTTCTTTACGGATTCCGTTTTGTATCTCGTTCCCTCCAAACTGCTGAGCGGAGCAGATACTCGGATCAAACAGGCAGCTATTACAAAGAACGGCAAAAAAAGACATACAACAAACACGGCTATTGCGATCTTTCCGATAAGCGGTGTTTGGGACAACACACTCTTAAAGCCGTTATCGCTTTTATCTTTATCCTTAAAATCTATACTGAACTGTGCTCCGCATTTATCACAGGTCGGTATGTCTCCCTCTTTCCACCGATAAACCATCCGGTTTCCGCAGTATTTGCACTTAAGTATCGACGTACCGCCGATCATGACAACATTATCATAATGCCGTCCGTTCTCATCGTAGTAACCTTCCTCAAAACCGGTACCGTCTGATGCAGTCCATCCCTGCGGATAATAATCATAATCATGCGATGCACAATAGAAATGTTTTACCGATCCATGGGTTGATCTGTTCCATCCATACGGCTGCGAAGTACGTGGACGGTGCACAGGCGTGCTGCGCCTGTAAACGCTGCCCGAAAACCCATGTGAGCTGCTATGATGGCTCGATGAGTGGCTCGAATGACTTCGGCTGCTCGAGTGATGAGATGAACTGTGCGAGCTGTGATGACTGCTGCTGTGATGTGAACTACTGTGTCTGCTTGGTGGCATTTTTAATTCTCCATATCTATATTTCTTTACGGATTGACATCCCCGCCTGAAAGTAACTTATCCAAAACCTTTGGATACTCCTGAGGATATGCTCCTATTATGGGATCATCCAGTATCCTTCCTTTAGAATCAACAAAATATGTTGTCGGAATAGCCTCGATCCCAAGGTCATACGTTATACTTTCCGGACAGATGACATTTTGATATGATGCGCCGGCGTAATTTAAGATATCCTTTGCATCCCTGAGCCCATTGGGATCTTCTCCGTCTATAAGGAATCCTATGATCCCACAGCCTTTCTCCTTAAATTCGCTGTTCATTTCGGACAGTTCCGGGATCTCTGCGGCACAGGGTCCGCACCAGCTTGCCCACAGATTAACCATAGTGATCTTGTTATCTGCAAAAACATCTGCCGTATTGACCTGATTTCCGTTTAAGTCTTTCCCTATAAAGCACATAACCTGAGCAGCACTGTCTTCCTGCTCGTCCGGATCTTCCGCCGGTTCTTCCGGTTCTTCCTGTTCCTCCTGCTCAGTCTGCACGGTCTCTTCTTCCTGCTCGGCCGTTTCGTTTTCTTCTTCCTGTTCAGCCTGTTCAGCCTGTTCTTCCTGTTCTATCTGCCCGGTCTGCTCTGCCTGCTCCACCGGATCGCATCCTAACAACATGCTGATACTCATAACGGTTGCTATAATGATCGCCGTACTTTTCTTCATTTTCAATGCTCCTTTCCACAATACTCATTACAACGATTCAATGATATCATAATTTTGACCAAATGTTATTTCGTTTTTCCTTTTAAGAAAGGACGCGCTATATGTGCATTAAAAAATTCTATAAGCGGACCCATAAAGAATGCTGTTATGATTGTCCCGATACCTGCTATCGTCGGTATCTGCACTATTTTACCGCCGGCCAGCAAAAACA
>JAILJC010000155.1 GCA_024694965.1 Lachnospiraceae bacterium | reverse complement strand
GGGAGTGTATCTTGAAGAGCTTGATGTTACGACCAAGAAATGCAAAGTCACGCGTATCTCGGATAACAGCTTTTCGATAATCCTTACCCAGGGACTTAACAGGCAGATACGCAGGATGTGCGAGGTGTTCGGATACAGGGTCAGGAAGCTTGTAAGAGTCAGGGTAATGAATGTGGAGCTGGGTGAGCTTCCATTGGGAAAATACAGGTACCTGACTGATGATGAAGTTGGTGAACTGAGAAGGTTGTGTAATGGATAAAATGAATCGAATGAAGGAACTCATAGAGATTCTTAACGAAGCGTCCAGGGCGTATTATGCCGAGGACCGTGAGATAATGAGCAACTTCGAATATGACAAACTCTATGATGAGCTGGTTGATTTGGAAAAGGACACGGGGACGGTTCTTTCATCCTCACCGACCACAAAGATCGGATATGAGGCAGTTGACGAGCTGCCCAAGGAAGCACATGAAAGCCCCATGTTAAGCCTTGATAAGACAAAGGAGAGGGAAGCGCTTCGCGACTGGCTTGGTGACAAGGAAGGACTGCTTTCCTGGAAGCTTGACGGGCTTACGATAGTGCTTACCTATAACGGCGGCAAGTTTGAAAAGGCTGTAACCCGCGGAAACGGAGAGGTGGGCGAAGTAATCACGGGCAATGCGCGCACCTTCATAAACCTTCCGCTTACCATACCTTATACCGGAGAACTTATCTTAAGGGGTGAAGCCGTAATTAGCTACCCGGATTTTGAAAAGATAAATGAGCTCATAGAGGATGTGGATGCGAAGTATAAAAACCCGCGTAACTTATGCTCGGGCTCGGTGCGTCAGTTAAACAACGAAATAACCGCAGCCAGGAATGTCAGGTTTTATGCTTTTTCATTAGTTAAGGCCGATGATGTGGACTTTAAGAATTCGAGGGCTGAGCAGATGGAGTTCCTGCGCACACAGGGCTTCGATGTGGTTGAGTACCATGTTGTAAATAAGGACAACATTCTTGACCGGATCCGGTATTATGCCGATGCAGTTGTAAATAACGAGATCCCTTCGGACGGTCTTGTGCTTACCTATGATGACATAGAATACGGCCGATCACTTGGGCGCACCGCCAAGTTTCCGAGGGATGCTATCGCGTTTAAATGGCAGGATGAGATAAGGGAAACAAAGCTTATTGAGATCGAATGGAGCCCCAGCCGTACAGGCCTTATTAATCCTGTAGCGGTGTTTGAACCGGTTGAACTTGAGGGTACTACGGTTAAGCGTGCAAGTGTTCATAATGTCAGCATCGTTAAGGAGCTTAAGCTCGGTATAGGGGATACCATTACAGTTTATAAGGCGAATATGATAATCCCGCAGATAGCGGATAACTTAACGAAGAGCGGGAGCATTAAGATTCCCGATACCTGTCCCGCATGCGGAGGCAGTACGGAGGTAAGGCAGCTTAACGATACCGAGGCACTGTATTGCGTCAACCCTGAATGCCCGGCCAAGAAGATCAAGCTGTTTTCACTTTTTGTAAGCCGCGATGCGATGAAGATCGACGGCTTTTCGGAGGCCACGCTTGAGAAGTTCATAGCCGAAGGATATATACATGAGTTTGCCGATGTCTTCAGGCTGAGCAGATACAAAGATAAGTTATGTAAACTAGACGGATTCGGCGAGAAATCGTATGATAACCTTATTAAGTCGATAGATGCGGCAAGGACTGTACAGCTCCCCAAGCTCATTTACAGCCTTGGGATATTAAATGTCGGACTCTCAAACGCTAAGATAATCTGTCGTGAGTTTGACTATGATATCGAAAAGTTAAGGCATGCTACTGTAGAGGAGTTAAGCGGCATTGACAAGGTCGGTGAAGTTATAGCAAAAAGCTTTGTCGATTACTTTGCAGATGAGAGTCACAACCGTGAGCTTGACGAGCTGCTTAAGGAGCTTACGATAGAAATACCGAAGCTTGATTCTTCAAATGAAGCGATAAACGGAAAGACCTTCGTTATCACAGGCTCGCTTGAGCATTTCGAAAACAGGAATGCCTTAAAGGAGCTTATAGAATCAAAGGGCGGAAAGGTCAGTGGTTCGGTAAGCGCCAATACCGATTATCTTATCAATAACGATATAACATCCAATTCTTCAAAGAACAAGAAAGCGAAGGAACTGGATATACCGATAATAAATGAAGAAGGCTTTATGAATCTGCTAAAGGAGATATAAACAATGCCAATCAAGGTACGCAGCGATCTTCCGGCTCAGAAGATCCTTGAAGAAGAGAATATTTTCGTGATGGATGAGAACAGGGCGATGCATCAGGATATCCGTCCGTTAAAGATGCTCATCCTAAATCTCATGCCGAACAAGGAGGTAACGGAGACGCAGCTCCTTAGGAAACTGAGTAACTCGCCGCTGCAGGTCGATATCGAATTACTTCAGACGGCAAGCTATACGCCCACGCATGTGGATACGCATCATCTTGATTCTTTCTATACTACCTTTGAACAGATCAAGGATCAGAAGTTTGACGGAATGATCATCACGGGTGCTCCTCTTGAGCGTGTGAAGTTTGAGGATGTTGTATACTGGGATGAGCTGTGCGTGATCATGGACTGGGCGAAGAAGCATGTGCACTGCACGTATTACCTGTGCTGGGGTGCTCTTGCCGGATTGTACCATCATTACGGGATAAAGTTTGAGTATTATGAGCATAAGCTTTCAGGCATTTATCCTCATACCATGTTAAGGCCCAAGGCTCCTTTGTTCAGGGGATTTGACGATGTTTTTTACGTTCCGCATTCGCGTGAGGCCTACATAAAAAAAGAGGACATTGAGGCGACTCCTGAGCTTGAGCTGATGGCTGATTCAGAAGAGGCAGGAGTCACGATAGTTAAGACCGAGGATTCACGCATGTTCTTCGTGCTGTGTCATGCGGAGTATGATTCCACCACGCTTAAGGATGAGTATTTCCGTGACCTTAATAAGGGCTTGGATCCGAGGATCCCCGAGCATTATTTTCCGGATGACGATCCCGAAAAACCGCCGGTTGTCAACTGGCGTTCGGCGGGTCAGCTTTTATATACAAACTGGTTAAATTATTACGTTTATCAGTCCACGCCTTATGATATCAATACGGTAGGTAACGACTGAACGGCAGGG
>JAILJC010000024.1 GCA_024694965.1 Lachnospiraceae bacterium | reverse complement strand
CGGCGCGCTGGGTGTCGTGAAGTTTGAGGAAAAAAACGGGATCACTACTGTTGTTACGGACGCGTTTTTTGATATATTGTATGCGAAAGATGACAGGATATCATCTATGCGCAGAGTATTCAGGACCACATTTACCAGACGTACCGATCTTCCGATAGATTTCAATTTTTCGATTTCAAAGATACAGTGCCCGACATGTGCCGGAAGTTTTGATGCAACCAAAACAAAGAAATGTCCCTATTGCGGAAATATTTATGATATCGCAGATTCAAGGGAATGGGCGATCACGGATATAAGAATAAAAAAAGGACACTGGTAAGTTATGCGGTATCACTTCCCATATGCATCGTTTCTTAGGGAAGCAGTGAGGGGCGATACAATGGCCGGTGTATATGCAGACCGGATAAACCGGGTGAGGATGTCTTGATAAGATGGAATACGCCCGGACAAGAGATATAGATTTCGAGAGTGTTATGAGACAAAACGAGGAAAAGGGATAAGAGCAAAGGATTAACTGCGTAAGGGGCTTATCATGAAGCTTGGAAGAGCACATATCATAATAATATTTTTAGCTTTAGCAGGAACTGCAGCGTGTGCAGGACTCATTATACAAGGCAAAACTTCGTCGGGCGGGGCGGACATATCGCATGAATACGGAGTGTTTATAGGATTTGAGGGTAAACTTGAAGAACTGGCAGCATATGAAACCATCGTGATCGATGCGCAATACTATGATTCTGATGAGATTGCCGCGTTTAAGGAGAAAGGACATACGATTTACAGCTATATAAATATAGGTGCTTTGGAAAACTTTCGGGATTATTATGACAGTTATAAGAATCTGGCACTTGGAGAATATGAGCATTGGGATGAAGAAATCTGGATGGATGTGTCGGATCCTGCGTGGAGATATTTTATCATTGAAGAACTTGCGCCGGAACTTGTTGCTAAAGGTATTGATGGATTCTTTGTTGACAATTGCGATGTGTATTACCAATATCCCCAAGAGGATATCCTGAATGGGGTAGCTGATATTCTTTCCGGGCTTAAGGATATGTGTGATACCGTGATCATGAATGGAGGAGATGCGTTTATTGATGCATATTGTGCCCGGGGTGGTAACTGGAAGGATCTGATCTCAGGGATTAACCAGGAAACTGTTTTTACTAAGATCATTTGGGATGAGGAGAGGTTTACAGGCGCATCAGAAGAGGATAAGAGCTACTTTTGCGCTTATTTGGACAGATATGGTTCTCAGGGGGCAGATATCTTTTTATTAGAATATACAGATGATGCAAAGCTGGCACAGGAAATCAGGAAATTCTGCCTTGCCGGTAAATATCATTGCTTTATTTCGGACTCGCTTGAACTTGAGCAAACGGAAGGAATGTAGAGATTTTATATGAGGTGATCATATGCCAAATTCCTTTGCGAGCTTCTATGAATGTTATTTTCATGGTGGATTGATAGAATAAGAGGTATGTAGTGTGAAACAGGTTAAACTGAAAGAATTGAGATTTGAAACAAGGGACGCTGCTTTATCCTTCCTGAAGAAACTATGGAAGGAAGAGGGAGCAGATTGCCCAATGTGTGGTGAAAAGCTTGAACTGCTGCATAATAAAGCAAAGAAAAATGATTGTGACTGGCAATGCAGGAAGTGTGACAGAACATATAAGACCATGCATCTGCTTGATGAATTGAATGAGAATATGCCGGTATGAAGCAGGATAACCGCACGTACGGATCTGTGAGGGGCTGGCGCCGAAAGAAGCCTGTCTACTCGATTAAAGCGGGAAAGCCACTGCATCTTTGTACAGCATCTGAAGTGTTTGTATAAATGCAGCAAGACTCTCGCGACTATCTGTTTTGTGGGTGCAGAGAACACAGTGAAAACATTCCCTGCTGTCATAAGGGATCCACGCAAACTGTCCGCTGTGGTCGTTTAAGAATCCGGGAGCAAGGCAGATGCCTTTGCCGGATGCGACATTCACAAGAGTAGAGTCGTGATCGGGACTGTTAAAATATTCGATCTTACCGGAGGAGATGAGCTTCTGCTGGACA
>JAILJC010000020.1 GCA_024694965.1 Lachnospiraceae bacterium | reverse complement strand
ACCTGACCTGTGTGAAGTAACTGCGGTGTAACCGTTCTTGTTAGCAAGCTTGATAGCATCAAGAGTCTCTGATACTGAACCGATCTGGTTAAGCTTGATAAGGATCGAGTTAGCTGCGCCCATCTCGATACCCTTTGCAAGGCGCTCGGTATTTGTAACGAATAAGTCATCACCAACGAGCTGAACCTTGCCGCCGATCTTCTCGGTCATCTTCTTCCAGCCGTCCCAATCCTCTTCATCAAGACCATCCTCGATAGAGATGATGGGATACTTATCTACAAGGCTCTCCCAGTGAGCGATAAGCTCATCTGTTGTGAAGTCCTTACCTGACTTGGGCTGATGATAGAAGCCTTTGCCCTTCTCGCTCTTCCACTCAGATGCAGCTGCATCCATAGCGATCATGAAGTCCTTGCCGGGCTCGAAGCCTGCTGCCTTGATTGCCTCAAGGATCTTCTCGATAGCTTCCTCATCGCTCTTTAAGCTGTTGGGAGCAAAACCACCCTCGTCACCTACAGCGGTAACGTCGTTCATCTTCTTGATGAGTGCCTTTAAGTTATGGAATACCTCAGCACACCACCTTAAGCCTTCCTTGAATGAAGGAGCGCCTACAGGCATAACCATGAATTCCTGTGTATCAACAGCGCTGTCTGCATGTGCGCCGCCGTTAAGTATGTTCATCATAGGAACAGGGAGATCGGTAGCCTGAGCGCCGCCAAGGAACCTGTAAAGAGGAATATCAAGAGAAGTAGCTGCTGCCCTTGCTGTTGCGATTGAAACTGCGAGGATAGCGTTAGCGCCGAGCTTGCTCTTATCCTTTGTGCCGTCGAGCTTGATCATGGCTGCGTCAACTGCATATGTATCGGATGCATCCATACCGATGATAGCATCTGCGATAGGTCCGTTGATGTTGTCAACTGCCTTTGAAACGCCCTTGCCAAGATACCTTCCCTTGTCGCCGTCACGAAGCTCAAGTGCCTCGAACTCACCCGTTGAAGCTCCCGAAGGTGCCGTACCCCTTGCAACGGTTCCGTCAACTAAGGTAACCTCAGCCTCAACAGTGGGATTTCCCCTTGAATCAAGGATCTCTCTTCCTACTACCTTTTCGATTTCAAGATAATTCATATATGTATCCAACCTTTCTGCCCTGAGGGCTTTTTTATACTATGTGCAAGAATCAGAATAGCATATTTCACCCGCTTTTGCAAGGCATTTGACGGCCCCGCGGCACTCGTGTTTTAAGATAAATATTGACATATCAATCCACTAGGTGTATACCTATTGAATAAATAAAAAAACAGACAAGGAGGGATGATCCATGACTGATGTAAGGACAAATATAATGGTACGCACTGCAATGTTTGCGGCCCTTACCTGTATTGCGACCTTCATTATCAAGATACCCACTCCCGGAACCGGTGGATACATCCATCCCGGAGATGCCCTTGTTATCCTTTCGGGTATCGTGCTCGGTCCTATATACGGGGCTGCGGCTGCAGGACTCGGTTCGGCACTTGCGGATCTTTTCGGAGGCTATCTGTTCTATGCTCCGGTAACACTGCTTATTAAGGGCGTAATCGCTCTCGTAAGCGGCCTTATTTTCCACGGTACGGTATTCGGAAAGATGAAGGCGGACCGCATACGCTGTATCCTCTGCGGCCTGTTTGCAACGATATTCGTCGCCCTCGGTTATTTCGGTTTTGAATACTTCATATACGGAACTGCTGCGGTTGCCAGTATCCCCGCAAACCTTATACAGGGCTGCTCGGGACTTATCATTTCGACTCTGATGCTGCCGTTCATGCGCAGGTTTATAATAAAGCAGGACCGCTGACGGTCCTGCTTTTTTATACTCTTTCTCTTTTATTCCTTTATGTTTCTTAAGTAAATGATATGACTTCATTCCCGGGCTTTCCGCACGGTTCGATGCTTATTGCCTTAAGAACCGGTCCTTCCTTGCCGTAGTCCTCGAAATACTCGATGTCTACCTTTGCCCTGACCTTAAGATACTGCCTGTTCTTAAGCTCTTCCTCTTTGTCGTATTTGCATGCATATCCCAAAAAAGCGATATCCTCGGCACAGCAGGTCATGGCCATCCTGCCCGGTACAAAATAACCCTTGGGGAATCCCGGAGGATGCAGCACCATTCCCGTGTACTCTATCGTGCGCCCCCTGTACCTTTCCATATTGTCAAGCGCATCCAGATACCATATGCCGTAACCGGTATCGTCAAGTACGATAGGATCCTTTGAAAGGTCATATGGCAGGTCCTCTTCAAGGGTGACGTTCATCTCTCCGTCCTTATTCTCGAAGATGATATCCGCCTGCTGGTTCAGGGCCTTAATATTTCGCTTGTATGATGCGATCTTCTCATCAAGTCCGTCGCAGCGGTTCATGATGATAAGCTCCGAACCCCTTATCTGCTCGGCAATGAGCGACTTCATATTTGTGAAGTAACTCTCAAACGTAGCGCCGTTTATCATCGCTATCTGCTGCTCAACCTTCCAGTTCCACGGAAGCTTTTTATCCTTAAGCAGCCACATGCCGTTGAACTCGATCACAACACGCCCCGGGCGGTACTTCTTCTCAAGCTCCGCAAGATGCTTTGCGTTAAAGTCATCCTCATCATCGATGACTTCCATTATCGTCCTTGTTCTTTCAAGGACCCTGGGATCGTATTCCTTCTCGCCTTCTTCACACACAAGGAGCAGTGTCTTCTCCCTTGCCTGGAAATACGGCTGGGTTATCGTATAATTGATAAAATCGGTCTTCCCGCTGTCCAGGAAGCCTGTGATAATAAATACGGATGTCATATCTTTACGCCTTAAATAACAATGTTATTTATTTAAACAGTTCTCTTATTGCTTCTTCCTTAAGGTCGGAACCGATCACGCATATCTTTCCAGTGACTTCGGCAGCTCCGTCCCTGACTTCGCTCTCACCGGGAACGTAATCGAAGTGGATGAACTTCTCACCGTCTGAAGGAAGCATGCCCTTGCAGCGCAGTACCGTTCCGTATTTGCCGGTATCATCAAGCTCCTCTAAGCACTCCTCCACCTTATCTTTGGTGTACTTCGTGGAAGTCTCGATACCGATCGAAGAAAATACCTCGTCGGCATGATGATGGTGATGATCGTGGTCGTGGTCATGGCATCCGCAGGTGCACTCGGGACCGTGATCATGGTCATGGTCGTGGTCATGGTCGTGGTCGTGATGATGCTCTTCATGGTGGTGCTCATCATGATCATGGTGGTGGTGCTCATGCTCATCTTCTTCATCATGACTGCCCCCGACCTCTGTGTCGGGGGAGCCCGCCGGCTTTGAGGCATCAAAGGAATCCGCATGGATTCCTTCCTCATGGTGATGATGATGCTCCTCCTGCATCTCCATCACTTCCTTCATAAGCTCAGCCTCAAGGTCCTTGGCATCCTCTATCGTCTCAAGGATCTTGACTCCCTCAAGCTTATCCCACGGAGTTGTTATCACCGTCGCCCTGTCATTATGCTCGCGTATAAGCGAAACGCAGTCGTTTATCTTCTCATCACTCATCTCGCCCGTACGGCTTAAGATGATCGTGCCCGCATGCTCTATCTGATTCTCGAAAAACTCACCGAAGTTCCTTAAGTAGGGTTTGCACTTCTTGGCATCGACAACTGCCACCGCCGAATTAAGGTGTACGCCTTCGCTTCCCGTGGCTCCCTCAACCGCCTTCATTACATCCGAAAGTTTTCCGACTCCCGAAGGCTCGATAAGTATACGGTCGGGATGGTACTTATCAAGCACTTCCTTGAGTGCGGTACCGAAATCACCCACCAGTGAGCAGCAGATGCAGCCCGAATTCATCTCGGTTATCTCGATCCCGGCTTCCTTAAGAAATCCACCGTCTATTCCTATCTCTCCGAATTCATTCTCGATGAGCACAACCTGCTCCGAACCAAGAGCCTCCTTTAAAAGTTTCTTTATAAGCGTTGTTTTTCCCGCACCGAGAAAACCCGATACGATATCGATCTTTGTCATTTCCTTACATCTCCCTTATTATTTCTCTTCAAGCAGTTTTTCAACACTTGCAAGCTTCACGCAAAGCACGAATACCCTCGCGGCATCCTTCATTTCCTCGGTACTCGGGAAGGTCGGCGCTATACGGATATTTGAATCCTGCGGATCCTTGCCGTAAGGATATGTGGCTCCGGCACCGGTAAGCACGACTCCCAAATCCTTACACTTTGAAACGATTGACTTTGCGCAGCCCGGAAGAGCGTCAAACGAAATAAAGTATCCGCCCTTGGGCTTAACCCAGCTTCCTATGCCAAGGCCCGAAAGCTCCTTCTCAAGCGTATCGGTAACCGCAGCAAACTTGGGACGCAGCAGCTCGCCGTGCTTCTTCATATGAGCCATAAGTCCGTTAATATCCTTAAAGAACCTTACATGCCTTAACTGGTTTATCTTATCGTGACCGATGGTCTGTACACCCATCAGCTTAAGTATCCACGTAACATTGTCGATCGAAGAAGCGACTGCCGAAACTCCCGAACCCGGGAAGCTTATCTTCGAAGTCGAAGCAAAAATGAATACCATATCCGGATTGCCGGCCTTCTTACATTCATCAAGTATGTTAAGTATCTCATCACGGTCATTCTCATACAGATGATGCACACAGTAGGCATTGTCCCAGTAGATCCTGAAATCATCTGCCGCAGGCTTAAGCGCCGCAAAACGCTTAACCGTTTCATCCGAATACGAAATACCCGTAGGATTTGAATACTTGGGAACGCACCAGATACCCTTTACCGCAGGATCGTTGTTAACGTACTTTTCAACCATATCCATATCCGGCCCTGACTCTGACAGCGGGATGTTTATCATCTCGATGCCGAACTGCTCGGTTATCTTAAAATGCCTGTCATAACCGGGAACCGGGCATAAGAACTTAACCTTGTCAAGCTTGCACCACGGAGTACTTCCCCTTACGCCGAAACAGTAGGAACGTGCGACCATATCATACATGAGGTTAAGGCTTGAATTACCGCCGACGATGACATTATCCTTCTCAACCTCCATCATTGCCGCCAGAAGGCGCCTGCACTCTCCTATACCGTCAAGATCGCCGTAATTCCTGGTATCCGTGCCCAGAAAGGTGTGCATATCGGAATGGGAGTCCATCACGTCAAGCATGGGCATAGCGATCTCAAGCTGCGAAAGACCCGGCTTTCCGCGGGCCATGTTAAGCTTAAGCCCCTTGGCCTCTTCCTCCTTGTATTCCTTTTCAAGAGCCGCCTTAAGTTCAAGCAGCTCCTCACGTGTCATGTCTTTGTAAGCCTTCATTTTTTGCTCCTTGTTTATAAGCTTTTCCTTTTCTTTTTTAGTAAGACGCTTTATGTGCCACTCCCGGCTCATTGCCTCTTCCTTTGATGCATGCTCCTCACTGTAGACAAGCTTAACAGGCAGCCTGCACCTTGTATATTTGGCCCCGCTACCTGAGTTATGCGCCGCGATCCGCCTGTCAAGATCGGTCGTATAGCCGGTATATAAAGAACCGTCACTGCATCTTACCATATACGTGTAATAATTCATCTGTCGATCAATAAACCAGCGGACTTCCGCACTTTTCACAGAACTTTCCGCCCTGCCTGTTCGGTGCGCCGCACTGCTGGCAGAATATCTTGGCCTCGGCACCCGAAGCGGCTCCTCCGATGATATTCTTTTCCGTCGCCTCGAGCTGGCTCATCTGCCTCTTAAGATCCTCTATCTCATCATATTTTGCCTTAATGTCGGCAAGCTGCTGCTCGACCATAGAAATGGAGAACACGTTACGGTTTAAATATACCGTTTCACCTATATACCTCATAAGGTCGCCTATCTCGGTTTCCTTGTTGGTGATCGCAGCCCTTATCTTTGAAGACTCCATAAAGTTCGAAGTCTTGACATTAAGTGTTGCAAAACCCTTGTTTACACTATCCATAAATCCGGCCATATCTTAATCCTCCCTGTAAGAATCAATCAACCGATCACTGCTGCTTTGTTCCGCAATTCGGGCAGAATACGGTATCAGCATTAAGCTTTGTTCCACAGTTTGTACAGAAAACTTCCGCAGGCGGTGCCGGAGGCTCATACCTGTTTCCGCACTCGGGACAGAACAGCGCTCCCTCGTTAAGAGCATTTCCGCAGACGGGACAGATGATTGCCGGTGCCGCGGGCCTTACCGGCATTGCTGCGGTTACAGCGGCCGATGCTGCAGATGCGGCAGCTCCTGCCATTGCAGCGGGTGAAACACCTCCCGAAAGTGATTCTGCGATAGTATCCTTAAACATCCATATCACAAGCGCCAGTGCTGCCAGAATGAATGCCCACACGGGTGCACCGGTAACTTTTACAAGCTTCTCGACATCCAGTTCCTCGTCAGCATAAACATTTATCTTATGCACGGTGACTCCCCATATGATAAGCCATATAAGATTAAGTATCGTGATCGCAACTCCGGGGAGCTTGCTGTCGATATAATGGAGAATTATCGTTATCACACCTGCTAACAGAGTTAAATAAAATAATACCATAAATGCAATGAGTGCCGCTTTGGCATCACCTATCGTATCGATGATCCCACTCATGCCGCCCATTCCCAAAAGGCCTGCTACCGCTCTGTTATCCTCGATCTCGCTTGCAAGGCTGATAATGCTGGGAGCACATGAAGCTACCTCGCCGGCTGAAACCTTGGCATCCTTAAATACCTTGAGTACCTTCTTGGCCTGCTTAAACAGTTTCTTTGCATTAATATCTATGTTGTAATCATCCAGTTCATCCTGCAGGTCATCGATATCATCTTTATACTCATTGATATTCTTAAGACCTGACTTGACAGCGCTCTTTAGCTCCTTGCGCTCATCCCTGTCCTTTACAGTCATGGCTCCGCTAAACAACATAAGGACCGAAACCAGTACCAGCGCCATGCTTATCGCTTTTAAAATGTTTTTTGCCTTTGTTTCGTTCATTTTAGCTCCTCCCGGGATTTATCTGTAACCCTGCTTCTTTTCGTAATCGGTTATAAGCTTGATATTATCCTTTTCAACCTGACTTAGAACTGATTCGTTAAAATCCTTAGGCTTTACCGTGCCTTGGTACCAGTCCTTTGAGTTAAAGTAAGCCTGCAGATCCTCATCGTCAAACATCCTGCCGTGGCGAGCATAGATCTCATTCCTTGCATACCTGCACTCATCCGCGCTAAGCCCCTCAAGATCGCTCTTTGAAAGCGCATCTATCGAACTGTTTGCAAAGATATAATCACCCGTTCCCTCTTCGGCTTCATTTGCGATATCACTGAACAGGTCAGCCTTAGGCGCAGACGAAGAACCTGATTCCGACGGCACATCTATCTGCTCGTACTTGTACTCGTCCACGTTCCTGGTAAATGCATCATTAAAAAGCCTGTCAAAGTTCTCATAGCCCCTTAATGAAACAGTATTCGTCCAACCGCGATTATCAGGGTCATACTCAAAGTTTGTCCAGTCATTACCGTAATCGGACACATTATCCACAAGCATGTCGCCGCTGCCTGTCTTTACCACATTATTGAAGCCATAATAGGTGTAATAACTGAAGTACTCCGTTTTCTGCTTGTCAGAATCACACTTAATGGTCACCTTTTCTATCATGATCAGTTTGTTTACATTATATGAATCACTTCTCTTGGCCGTAAGAAGATACGCACTGTCAAAGTTAACGGATTCAACCGAAAGATAATCATCCCTTCTGTCAGCCACTTCGCTGATTATCTTATCCCTGCATATGCTCTTTACCGGTTCAAGATCTTCGGCCTTTATGGATGAGACATCGGTTATATATTCATCCAGGCCTTCAACCGTAAATTCCTTAACTGTGCTCTCCGGGATCCTCTTATACTGCTTGGCGTATTCCTCCTCGCCGCCGTAATAGCTTGCGGTAACGGTAACCTTATCACCATTGCTGAGCCCCGAGTTATTGCTTATGCTGTAATCAAGGTTCGTGTCCGACGGATACCTTGAGATATTGGCATTTGCATTGGGCGACATCCCGTTAAATTCCACCTCAAGGTCCTTAAAAGCATCAAATACTTCGATATCCTCAAGGTCATTAACTTCCACTTCTACATCCGATGTCACCAGCTTTACATTGAAAGCCTTTTTTGCAAATTCAAGGGCTTCATCCTCATTCATCTCCTTCGTTTCAAAATTCCACTTATAAATGAGGATATCTCCGTTTTCCAGTGATTCCGATGTCAGTTTATCATTTTCCTCAAAGGCACCGTTTGCCGCATATATCATCGCAAACAGCCTTGCAACATCCTTGCCCTTTGAAAACTTGATATCGGCACTGTCGGCAAGCTCATCAAGATCATCATATTCCTTGACAAGGCTCTTAATATTCTTGTTGGGTTTGATCTTATCCTTATAATCCTTTACAAACTTATCGGTATCAAAATGCGCTTCAACACGTCCGAAACCGTTATAGCCTTCGCACTCGACTTCAAGATATTCCGCAAGGTTCACTTCGGTTTTCCTGAGTCCAAGCAGTATGACTATTCCCGCCGTCAAAAGGCCGAGAACAACAAGGCCGGCAATTATCCCGACAATAAGGCCCTTACCTGACTTCTTTTCCTTTACCGGCTTGTTATTTACCGGCGAAACGGGCGATACATACGGCTGTGACTGTTGGGGGATTTCCCGAGTTTCATCCGTTTCCGGTTCATAGGTCTGCTCAGTCATTGCAGGAATTTCATCCGTTTCCGGCTCAACAGCTATCGCATCCTTTTCCGGTTTTAAAGCCTCAGCATCCGTTTTTTCCTCTTTCGGGGCTTCGGGTACTGCCACCGGGCTTCCGCATTTTGTACAGAACCTGTTGCCTTCAGGTATCTGCGCTCCACACTTGGTACAAAACATATCACATCCTCCTAAGAAGTAATGCTGTATATAAGTTCAACGGGACAATGATCGGACCCGTAAATATCCGTATGGATGGAGGCGCTTTTTATGCCTTCCTTCATATCATCTGAAACTATGAAATAATCAATACGCCATCCGGTGTTCTTCTCCCTTGCCTTAAAGCGGTAGGACCACCATGAATAGATATCCGTTTCATCGGGATGCAGGTACCTGAACGTATCGATAAAACCGGCATCAAGCAGCTCGCTCATCTTACCGCGTTCCTCATCCGTAAAGCCGGCATTATGATGATTCGTTTTCGGGTTCTTAAGGTCTATCTCCTTATGTGCGACATTTAAGTCACCGCACATTACCACGGGCTTTACTGCCTTAAGGGACAAAAGATACTTCCTGAAATCATCCTCCCAGTGCTGCCTGTATTCAAGCCGCTCAAGCTCCTGCTTGCTGTTCGGCGTATAAACGGTAATAAAATAATGATCGGCAAATTCGAGTGTTATGACCCTGCCTTCCTGATCGTGTTCCTCAATCCCCATTCCGTAAGTTACATTAATGGGTTCCTTTTTAGTAAACACGGCAGTTCCGCTGTACCCCTTCTTAACCGCGTAATTCCAGTACTGATGATATCCCTCGGGCTTTAAGTCTATCTGGCCTTCCTGAAGCTTTGTCTCCTGCAGTGCGAAAATGTCCGCATCAAGCTTTTCAAAGTGATCCATAAAGCCTTTTTCGACACAGGCCCTGAGCCCGTTAACATTCCAGGAAATCGCTTTCATCTATCCTCCCGATACTTAAACTGACACGTTTTTCCAACTACTATAGTATAGTATTATTGCCGGAAAAATACAATTAAAAAAGAGTATAGTTATCCCCCGTCATATGTGCTATAATGATTAACGTACCACGCAGGATTAGTACATCGGTAGTACACCGGCTTCCCAAGCCGGTGAGGCGGGTTCGATTCCCGTATCCTGCTTCGCAAGGTTACTATTTGCAAAATGTAAGAAACAGAAAGACAGCACCCCTTGTGCTTGCACAGCAGGGGTGCTGTCTTTCTGTTTCTGTAATTCATGCGAAGCAGGAATCGCATATGCATGAGCAATCTTTGATTGCGAATGCTTATGCGCATTTTGCTAAATATCCTGCGAAGCAGGAACCGCCATCTCATGAGTAATGCGCATACGCGAAGCGGATGCAGGAGTTGCTGTGCAACGAGCATTACGAATGTGATGGCGATACCTTGCAAATACTTTATTTGATTGCGAATGCTTATGCGCATTTTGCAAAAAAACTTACTTCTTAACTACCACCTGTATCGTAACCTTCGATCCTGTGGTAAGTACATTATAAACATTACCTTCCTTATCCTTCTTTGTAACGATCTGTCCGTACTCATCCCTCTTCCAGAACTGGCCGTCAAACTCGGTCTCGAGTGTTAAGTCGTATGTCAGGCCTGCCTGCAGGAGTTCGGGATACTTACATGTAACGATCACATCACCCGCATAAAGCGTGCTTGTCTTAAGTCCTTCGTAATTATTCTCAAAGAAATCCTTTTCAATATCCGATTCCTCATATTCAACCTCGAATGCCTGCTTAAGGATATCGGGGTTAGACTCCGCAAGCTTAACGGATGTGATATGAGTCTTAAGCTGTGTTGCCTTTGTAAGCGTCATGCTCCTTGACCTGTGCTTATTCTCATCGGTATCCGCCGCACCCTGATGGAAGGTAAGCTTGCTTACACCTGTCTTAAGCTCGGGCAGCAGCTGCTTGGGCTTGATCGTGATATCCTGGCTCTCAAGCGTCTTGTCGTTCTCAAGTGTGTAAACGATCCTTACCTTATGGTTGAGGTTCGGGATCTCGGTATCACGCTCCTCATCTTCGTGTATAGCCTTAAGGTGAACAATACTGTTCGTCTCAAAGTCCTTATCAAGAACCGCTTCGATCACCGTTGACTCCTGACGGTAACCTTCTTTGCCCATATTGATGACCTTTACTTCTTTGATCACCGGGCTGCTTAAGTTCTTAAATTGGGGAACACACTTAACACCCGTGGTGTAATCAATGGTATTGATCGAGCCTGAACGCTTAACCGATACCGAAGGAGTTTTAAGGACGCCCTTAACGGTGACTTTGACCGAATTCTCCTTAACTTCCGTTCCGTTAATCGTTATACCGTTAATGAAATACTTATTATTAAAGCTTGACTTTACCTTTTCCGTATCAAACTTTACCCTTGCATAAAACTTCTTTGTCTTCTTGTCGTATACTACACCGTACTCCTTATCAAGCTCCAGGGCTTCCCCAATGCTCTCCTGCTCTGCGGTAGGATTCTTGGCTGCCGATACGAATTCCGCACCGGTAATATCAACTTCCGCATCTTCATACTTGACTCCTGCAGGAAGGTTTCCGAGCGTAACCACAGATTTCGGAGCCTCAACAGAATCCTTACCCCATGTCAGGTTATACAGGTATGATTTTATTTTAAGCTTGAATGTAGGCCCCTTGTCAACTACTCTGACTGACAGGGTTATCTTCTTTAATTCACCCTCGGCACTTCCGCCTCCGCAGCTGTACGAAGGAATGCAGGCGAACTTGTATGTACCCTTCTTGGGTGTTCCTCCCGCGAATGATACGACTATCCTCTTCTGACTCTCGATATCTCCGTCACTTACATCGATTGAAATATTATCTGCCTCCTCGGCATTACCGGATACCAGGAAGAAATCATCAACGCTGAGCTCGGCATTCGGCTGATCAAGCTTAAGGATGGTTTCCGAAGTAAGGTCGGGATATGCAATGTTAAGAACAACCGGTGACTTCTCAAACTTTGCCTTGGGCTTCTTCTCAACATAACCAACGGAATACTTGAATTTCATTGCCTTATTCCAATTGGTCCTCTTAACCATTATCGCTGCGGTATACTTACCTAACCTGCTGTCATCAATGGCACTTAAAGTTATATTTTCACCATCCATTGATACTTCGCTGAATATAAGCAGGCTGTCCTCGGTCAGTTCAAGCTCTTCACAGCTTGTATCGTTTATTACGACCCTCTTGCTCTTCTTGTCAATGATCTTGAACATGAACTTTCCGTCGGTATTGAGTACATGCTCGTTCGTCTTTGTGGCTGACAGAACATATCCGGGAGCCGACGTTTTGTTGGTAGCCTTAAACGACTGTACCGAAGGATTGGTATATCCTACAAAGTATACTGCCAGATACCCTTCTGTAACGGGAGTATCCTTTCCGTTTACCACCTCTGTTGCAAGTGCGTTCTCCGACCGCCTTACGATGAAATCCTTATCACTTAAAGGATCAGGTTCAATGGTGAAATTCTCGGCAAACAGATCCTCGTCATCATATTCGAACGGAGGCCTGTTTGTCCTTGTGTCCTTAAGCCAGTCCTTGTATTCCTTGTATTTATCCTTGCACCACAGCTCTGCATGATCCACAACAGCCGTTTTGCTCGGAATGTTGTTGGTGACTTTGATCTGGCCTATTGTTGCCTTTATATATCTTTCGTTATAAGCATCTTCCTCTTCATTATCCTTAACCGGAAGCTCTTCCTCATGTCCTTCAACGCTCTGCGGATCATAGCAGCTTGCATTATAGAACAGATTAATGGTACCGGCAGACTTGGCCTTTAACTCAAGAGGACTGTAAACAAGCGTAAGCTTGGTGAGCGGAACCTTGAAATACTCGGCTTTATCCTGACCGGGCAGTTCATCATAGTAACCACAGATGAATATCTTTTCCTTCCCGCCGTACTCGATCGGTTTCTCCTTCGTAGGCTTCGGCTCGGTACTTGTAGGATTGTAAATAAGGTTGATATGTGCGGCACCGTCCTCCGAAGACATCCACCTTACCTTCACTCCCGAGAACGCGGATGTATGGTTGGCATCAGGGCCCTTAAGCAGAGTCAGTTCCTCGGTCTTAAATGTGTAACCCTTGTAAGGATAAAGCACCATATCCGTTCCGCCGCCGTCAGGATCATCCTTTGCGATATTAACGGTAACATTTGCCATCGAAAGCCTGGGTTCGATGTTTACAACCCTTACTATAAGGTATGCATACAGGGTTTCCTTTGCGGTAAGCTTGTAAGCTGCCCTGATATAAGTTTCACCGAGAACACCCTTCTTTAACGTAACTGTGTTCTTGTTGTTTATGGTTGAAGCCGATGCGAGTGTGGCTATTGAGGTATTTCCGCTTTTCCAGTCAGCCTTTACCAGATAATTTTCATCTTCATCATCCGTTGCATTTACATTGAGCTTAAGATTAAAGGTAAGGTTTGATTTTTCAATCTCGGTCTGTGTAAACCTGACAACGGGAATGTCCGTATAAAGGACGTCGTCTATTACCCTTTCCTCAGTTTCTTCTTCAACGATACCTTCCTTACCGAGCTCGGGGATTATCCCCATCTGAGCTATAGGAGCGGCCTGACCGACATTAACCTTAAATGTCTTCTTAAACGAATGTGTACCCGTGTATGTTACCGTTATCTCGGCATCACCCTGGGCAATGGCTGTGATCACACCCGTGGAAGATACGGTTACGGACTTTTCATTACTGCTGGCATATTTGAACATCCAGTTACCGATCTTTGCGGTCTCGCCCTTGGAATTGGTAGTGTCAATCGTTATCTGTCCCTTGAAACCGGGCCTGTCAACGATATACTTATTATCTCCGTCCTTCCACTTGAATTCATTACCTGTTATACCGTGTGTTACCGTAGCTCCCTTAATATTGTTCTTGTCTGTGTAGAAACCGGGATCCACATCTATGATCACATCGGCACGAGGCATTACAAACTCGAATACCTGGCTTGATTTATCACCGCTTACAAACGTAAATTTATCAACGCCGGCCGCATACAGGGAATCCCTCATGATCCTCTTTGAGGTTTCCTCACCGCCGTTTTTAATGGTTATCTGCACCTTGGTGCCGGGTGCTGCAGCGGGGTTCTTATCCTTATCAACAAACTTTGTTGACATGGTAACGCCGCTCTTCTTGAATTTCTCAGATAAGGTTATCTTGTACTTGCCTGCAAGTGATTCGTAAACCTTAAACTTATGATTGCTGTCTTTTGCATATTCCTCGACAAGTCCGTCAAATCCTCTTAGCGTTGCCTGCGCAGGTATAGGTGTCGGGAATGCATCTTCTGCAAGTTCAATATCATCTGCGATCTGGGTTTCGGGGTTCTTGTACCACAGTTCGATAAGGACAAGCTTGCCGCAGCCGGCGAAAGCCTTGCTGCCTATAGTTTTAACCGTATCGGGAAGTATTACCTTTTCAAGGGCGCTGCAGCCGCTGAAAGCATTGCTTCCTATAGAAGCAACGTTGAATTTATCCTTATCTATCTTTGTAAGAGCTGTACAGTTGTAGAAAGCAAACGCTCCTACCTCTGTTTTGCCGCCTGTTATGGATATTGCAGTAAGATTCTTACACTTCTGGAAACAGTAATCGGGTACTGTAAACACGTTACCGGGTATGGTCACGCTTGTGATGCTTTCACAGTCTGCGAATGCGCCTGTATCGATGGTAACTTCGCAATCCTCATCCTTTTCTCCGGATGCGGGCTGCACTACGAGGGTTTCAATCCTTAAGTTTGTGAAACCTGTCTGCTGGAAAGCATATTTACCGATCTTTGCTACCTTTGATTTGTTATCCTCGTTGAAGATATCTTTGGTTCCCAGCTTGGTACAGCCGGCAAAAGCACTGTCACCGATTTCCTCAACATTCTTTATTGTAAGGTTGTCAAGTTTGTCACAGTTTGAGAAGGTTCCCGCTTTGATGACGGTATAATTGTTGGGCGCCCAGAAGCTCTTCATCGAACATCCGGAAAATGCATATTCATTGATCGTCAAGGTGCCTGAACCGCCCTTTACGAAATCAACGGAATCAACGTTTTTATTGTTAAGGAAAAGATCCGAATCACTGGGGATCACCTTACATTCGGCAGGTATTGCAAAATCCCTTACCTTAGTTCTCTCAGTGTATTCACTAAGAGAGCCGTATGTGGACTTAACCTTAAGTACGCCGTCCGCATCCACCTCGAAACAGTCGGTAGCCGTATCGGCTCTGTCCCTGCTTACTTCACCCGGCTCTGAGATCAGTAAACCCTCATCCTCAAGCGAAGATGCTTCTACCGAAATACCGGAAAGCTCATCTGCCGAAGCATCAGCTATCGACACATCCTCAAGCTCGTTAACCGGAACGTCATACTCGGTACCGGCGCTTAATTCATCACCGGATGCAAGACCGGAAGCAAATACGCCCGTCCCTGAAGACGTAATAAACATAGCCGCACACAATAATGCCGCCGTAAACTTCATGAACCCTTTGTTTCGCACGTTAATTCCTCCTTACAAACAACAACACACATCTATTTTTTGCTTCTTATAATAACGTTAAAACCCACATTTTTGGCGCTTTAGCGGCTGCATACCGCAACTGCTTCCCTTCAGGAAACGCCAGTTATTGAATCTTAACATATTATTAACAATTTTGCAATGGTTTACATATTATTTCATTTTTGTACGGGCTATCTTAAATGTAAACGTCTTGCTGCCGCCGTATTTTCCGCGGCCCCGTATGATGATTCCCGCTGTTCCCGCATTGGTATTGTTATTATATCCGACAATATCATAGTCCGATGCGGTAAGCGTCTTGCCGTCTATAGTGACCGTTATCTCATCCTTGCCCGGTTCTACGGGCCTGCCGGTATATGCATATGCCTTACCGCCGTTTATGACAGCCTTTGCAGAATCAATAACCCCTGCCTTTACACGGTATGTCGTACTTATTGAACCCGTGTAGCTGTCAGCCAGCGGATAACCGCCTTTTCCTTCGTTTTCCCTGCCCTCTGCCGTTACCTGTATTACGGCATCGGTACCTTCCTTAAGTATATCCTCGGCTTCAACCGTTTCACCGGGATGGCGCACCGCACCGCTTACAAGCAAGGCATCCGAAGCATATACGTACGAATACTCGTTACTGTATTCCACTCCCGCCTTAAGCTGCTTACCGGTTTCTGCATCCTTAAGGACCGGTATGCTGAATAATCCGTTTGCCTTATCGCTTCTAACTTTATCCGGCGCACTGATCGTCACAGTGGAGGGGGAAAGGACGTTTGTCTTAAGTTCGAAAACACCGGTTACCTTTCCGGTAAAGAATCCCTTTCCCTTAAACGCCACGGTTGCGGGCTTGTATTTCTGCGGAGCCGGGCGGACTTTGTTGTTCGAATACTTGACCGTATAATCCATACCGGCCAAAAGCTCGGTAGCGTCACCGTTACTGTCCTCATACAACAGGAGCATCGAAGGCGCTGCCCCTCCGGGCCTGTGTGCGCCCGTACCGAGATCTATACCCTCGCTCAGCTGTTTCCAGTTATCGGGGACGATCTCTTTGTTGCACACCCATATCCTGTCTCCTGAACGGGACAGATCAATGGGGGTGATATTGTACTTCCTTGTAAACGTTCCTTTGTATCTTCCCGTTCCGGTCACCTTCATGGTTGCTTTTCCGGCTTTTCCTATATTCTTATAACTTAAAGTGTAATCAACATCCTTTACCAGAGTTCTGCCGTCGTATACAAGTTCAACATCCTTCTGTTCGGCCCTGTGTGATAAAAGGATCTCCTCATCGGGAAACATTGCCTCCTTAAATGTTCCCTCTTTTATCAGCACATTCTTGACCGGGATGGCAGTAACCTTGAATTTAACCGTAAGCGTACCGGCATAGTCACCCTCGCCCTTTACGATCATAACGGCATTTCCGGGTTTATCGTTGCTTCTGTATTCTATGCTGTAATCAACATCCTTCTTAAGCTCACTGCCGTTAAGCGTAATCTTTAATCCTTCAGGCTGGACCGCATTCATGGCGGGATCCGCCGGGATCATGACGGACTTTGAAAATCCCGTTAAACGCACCTTCTTTATGGAAGTCTTTGTAACGACTGCAAGCTGTATTTCCTTATTTCCGGTAAAGTTGCCCTTACCCTTTAACAGGATGATATAATCACCCGCTTCGTTTATCGTTCCAAGCAGCGGTCCCGGGTCGTCAGCCGATTTATAGCTTTCCTTCCGGTAAAGCTCCATCTTGTAATCACTGCTTCCCAGCTGCTTATCTCCCCAGTAAAAGCCTATCGAAGGTTTTACTGCCTTACCCGTATATGGTAAGGTTACCGATCCGGGAGTAACTCCCTTTCCGTAAATGGGATCGTTGTCAAGTCCCGCCGGAACAACCGAAAACTCTTTCTTTATGCTTCCGGAGTAATCGCCCAGTCCCGTCACGGTAAAGCCTGCCGTCTTCTTTCCGGCTGATACATTTGTGTTGTTAGAATACGATACGGAGTAATCCTTTCCTTCGACAAGGATCATATTTTCGTTAAATACGCGTATCCCGTCAAATGTAACCGGCGAACCTGTATATGATACCGTTTGTTCATAACTTGCATCTGAGATCCATATGCCGCCGGGGATCACAGGATATCCGTCATCATCGCTTCCGCATTGTTTCCTGTCATCGGTATCAGTTATGTCACCCCAAAGGCTTTCAACAGATGCTTCCTTATTTAATACGAAAGTGAACACATTTTTTTCGCTGTCGTCATACCCATCTCCTCTCGCAAAAGCATAAATTTTTATAAATCCGCCTTCTTTCTGCGAAATGAGTATGGGCGATGAATACAGCTGCCATCCTTCGGCCGTGACATCAATGTTTTTGAAAGAATAATATATGGCAGCCTCTTCCACGTCACAGTTGAGTATTATCCTGTCTCCCGAATAAACTATAGCGGGATTGCCGTGATCTGTATTTACCTCCGCGGTAAGGTTAGAAATCTTCTGCCTGGTCCATGTGGCTTTAAGCTCTAAGTCACATGTAACCTTGATCCCCTCCGTATAGACATTTCCTTCGTATTCCCATCCTGCAAAAGATGACTTGGGAAGGCTCGGCGTGGGCGGTGTAAAAATACATCCGTTTATGACTTTGTATTCGGTCTTTGTATAATATATGACCCCGCCGTCTTCTTTCTCATATTTTATGGAACCGCCGTTGCAGTCAACCTTAACCTTCCAAACATGAAGGTTAACGGTAACATCACAGCTCGTCACGCGCGTTCCCGCAGCTGCGGTCACCTTCGCCGTTCCGTTTCCCTTAACGGTTAACGTTCCGTCGTCGCCTACCGTCACAACATCCTCATCGGAACTGGTCCATGTAACCTCCACCGGATCCGCATTGCCGTCCGCATCGTATACCGTGGCCGTAAGCTTTTCGGTATCTCCCACAGCCCTGTCATCCCCGAATTCGAATGTCCTTTTATCGATATCAATGCGTCCCTCTTTGGTACCGTTTGAGGTAAGCGCATGTATTATCAGGTTTTTGTTATCGCTCTTTCCGGTATCGCGCCATATCCCGTTTTTCATGATAAAGCTCTGGTTCTTGCCGGCAGCGACCGTCGCAGTGACTCCTTGCGATGCCCACGAATTAAAGTTGTCCTCGATATTTACCGAATATCCGTTATCAAGAGTCACAACGATCGAAAAATACTCACCCTTATTAAGAACGACCGGTTCCTTGAGCGTTATCGTGTACGTTCCTCCCAGCGCGATCATACCCTCGGTGGTTGCTTCCTCATGCTTTGTTCCGCTTTCGGGACCATCCTCCGGATCTTCTATGCCGGTATAAATATCCACCGTGTAGCCAACATCCTTAAAATTGGTTCCAAGATCCATCGAAATAGCGCGGAGCGTCTCATTTTCATACTCGGAATTTGCGCGGTATATATTTGCACTCTTCTGGGCCGGAGTCTTTAAGACCCAATGCATCTGGGAATCATAGAAATAGAAGTTGTCGATCTTGGGATCGTTCTTATCCATCATCTCATATACCCAGTAACAGGGGATACTGCCGTCTTCATATGACAGCCAGAAATAAGAATCGAAATAATTGATCTTTGTCTCTGTGGTGTAGCTGTTCCTGCACAGCCATGCACCGTTATTTTCGGGACGGTTTGCCTCATTGAAGTTTTCCTTCGGATAATCATCATCCCATCCGACTATAACAACCGCATGGTTTGTATCGTGTTCCGGAGAACATACCGCGGCATTCGTCATATTTATATATGTATTGTTTTTCCAAAAGCTTACTCCGAGTGCTCCGTTTGCAACTATAACCTGCTTGGCAAGATCAATGTTTTCCTTATTGATCGAATACCCATTTTTAAGATATAGGCAGTCCTCACGTTCGGTACCTTCCATTATCTCGCTATGGGGTAATTTTACCGAATTGGCCTTGCTGTAATCGGCAACACTCTCCTGTACCACGCCTCTTCTCTGCATCAGGGTTTCAACGCCAAACCTTGCGTTGCCGCCTACATCTATTATCCTTTTTCCTGTGAAAGTGACTTTATCTCCGGTATCGCCTGCGATCGAAGGAGTCCCTTCATCGGCGTAAGTCCAGTATGCAAGATGCAGTTCACTGTAATCTATGTCCTTTGGTTCCTTATCCGGATCCGTCATGTCCGTAATGCCATGAGTTATCATGTACAGCTCGGATGTTCCAATAACCGAAAACGCCCAGCATGCACCTTCACCGCCCTGACTCCTGTTAGCCGGAAAATGCTCCTTGATATACGTCTCTATGCTGTCCGATTCGGCATATGCAAACGGATATGCGCTGTCCTCCGCAGATGCTCCGTTACGTGTTTCGCCTGATGCACGGTCAAGGGAAATATAGTCATCGCCGTCAACAAGTGCATTACAGATATCACTGTATTCAACGGAATCCTCGATAAATGGAACGTCACGCTCATCCGGGAGCTCACGGTATCCTCCTCCCTGTTCATCCAAAATCTCGCTTCCGTCAACAAACGCGGTACCGGCTTCGTCTGACAGCTCATCGGTTATGGCTTCATCGATAAGGTACGATGTATCCTCCTCATTAAGAGTAAGCGCATATGTGTTCACACCGCCCGTGCAGGCTAACATAGCCACAGACAGTACTATACTCACAGATCTTCCAAATAATTTTCGCATAACGGATCCTTGCCTTTCCTCAAGTCTACTCTGCTGCTTTCATACGGATAACACGCATATCCGGCAGATCCGGCTCATTGCGTGTGGCGATAAGCAGCGGGCGTGTGCCCCTTTTGCCCAAAATATATTCCTTTACCGGCCCGTATTCATCTTCATTAAGGCCCGCAAAGGGTTCATCAAACACCAGAAAATCACCCGGAACGAACATAGCCCTGACGATCTCAACAATACGCTGCTTCCCGGGGCTTAGATCCTTTACGGGTATATTCATTTCTTCCTGTGTCATAAACCTTCCAAGTTCCTCAACGGCACGTCCCTTACTTGCCGTACGGTGTGCCTTGCGGACGTTCCATACTGCGTTTTTCTTAACGTTTAACTGCCCGTCCTGTGACACATATGCGCTCTGGAGGGTAGGATACTTATAGTCGCCCATCCGGCTCACACGGCCGGAATCCGGCGCAATAACGCCCATAAATATCCTAAGGACGGTGCTTTTTCCGCAGCCCTCAGGGCCTGTCAGTATATATATCCTGTCATCCTCGACGCGCATATTGAAATCCTTAAGGATTTCACGTCCGTTAAAAGATTTGCATATATTATCTAAGTATATCGTCATTTTTCCCCGTTTCCTTAATATCTACCCGTTGTTTTCCTGCTCCGTATAATATGCTTCAAGCCTCGGCCTTGCGCTTACGTAATACGGTTCCAGCTTCTTGTCAAAATGCTTACCCATGCCCTCCATGATAATGGCATCGGCCTTCTCAAATGACATCTTCTCCTTGTAGACCCTCTTGCTCACAAGCGCATCATACACATCGGCTATGGCCATTATCCTTGCTTCTATCGGTATGTTAAGTCCCTTAAGTCCCTCGGGATATCCCGATCCGTCCCACCTTTCGTGGTGGTAATGTGCCATATTCTCTGCTATCTGATGGAAATAGCCGTCATCCGTGTCCTTAAGTATCTCATGGACTATCCTCGCGCCTTCGGCCGCATGCTTCTTCATTTCCTCAAATTCCTCGGGAGTGAACCGGCCGGGCTTGCGAAGTATGACATCGTCGACCGCTATCTTTCCTAGGTCATGCATCGGGGCCGCTTTTATGATGTTTTTGCAGAATTCCTTCGAGAGTCCGAATGGATTGTCCTTCATTATCTCATCCATCAGGATACGCATACACTCTGCGGTACGCCTGATATGACCGCCGGTGGAATTGTCCCTGCTTTCAACCATTATCGCCATGTCAAGGATGAGCCTGTCGCTCATTTCCTTTATGTGCGCCGTCTTTTCCTCAACTTCCCTCTTAAGGTTTGAATTGTAATTGTTTATAAGGGCTATATATTCCTGATTCTTTGTATCATCGGTGATTATGAACTGGTATCCCCTCTTCTTTTCGCCGTTATAAAGAAGGTTTATATCCATAAGATAAGTTTTGTTGTCCCTTTTCATGTAAAACTTATCGTTGTTCTCATCCTTTTTAAATGTCTCGATCCACGGTATCAGTATGCTGCCCGGCTCGACCTTGGGATCAAGTACGGAATCAACCTTTACATTGCATATATCCGGTACCATCGCCCTGGCAGCCTCATTGCTTCCTATGTACCTGTAATCCGAATCGACAGCCAGTATGCCGGTATCTCCCGTCTGCTCGATCGAATCGATCGCGGTATCTGAAACATCATAAAGGCTCATCCTGCGTATGACCAGCAAAAAAAGCGCCTGCGAGATCACATATGCCACCGGCGTAAGTTCAACTCCGGGCAGCATGCTCCTGCCGGCAAAATAAGACAGTACCGTAATGATTTCGGTCACGCACAGCAGGACGATTATCGTGTTGGAAACGTCCGGTTTGTTGTAATAGCTGAAAACTATGGTAGAGATACTGTATAAAAAGTACATGACCACGACCACCAGAAACAGCGTATGCATAAAACCGTATTCCTTTGCAAGATACGGCCCCAAAGGTCCCATTTTGAATGTTACCGTCTTATAAAACAAAGGATAATATCCTATTGTAAGTACCGAAAGATACAATAAAAGCGAGCATCCGATCAGGGATACCGTGACCGATTTCTTAAGCTCGATGTTGCACACCCTGAACACGCTGAGCATAAGGAACAGCTGCAGGAAGCATCCACCCAGATATATTATCTTTATAGCCGTCACTGCCGAAGTAAGATCGTCTGCCTGCGCATAAAACATATAGCCGAGCATCGCGATAGGGATAATTGCAAAGATCAGCGAAAAATGCACGCTGAAATGCTTATGCCACATGACGGCATATATCATGGTCAGTATTATCGATATCGAAAACAGTGTAAGATAGAATCCGAATAACATTTACCTGTTCACTTTCCTTCCGTCATCTTAATATCCGCGGCTATCGAGGTACCAACACTGCCGTAAGGTATGATCATTGCCTGAAACGCATGGTAAAGATCCGGCTTGCCCGGCCACACCGTTCCCTTTAAACGGTTGTTTTCGTCAAGCTGGTGAAACCATGATCCGCAGGAATGATCGATCACAACAGAGTCAAGATATTTCATGAAAGCGGCATAATCATCCGCATACTTTTCATTACCCGTTATCCTGTAAAGGACTGCTGATGTATTTACAGCCTCAGCCAGCGTCCAGTGCATACGGTCACGCACTACAGGCTTTCCGTTCCAGTCCGTCGTATATACTATTCCTTCGGCTCCGTCTGCATTCCATGCATCGTTAACTGCCCTGTCATACAGCCTGCATGCCGCATCAATGTAATCCGCACGCTTTTTCTCATCATCATATGCCGATGTGCACCACTGCACTATGAGCCTTGCCCATTCTATACCGTGACCCGGTGTCGCACCGTAGGGCTTGAACGGATCGTCGGGCTTATCCCTGTTTAAGTCAAGCTGAGGTATCCAGTCCTTTGTATAGTGCTCCGGTATCCGCCAGTCATTATCCTTTGCCCATTTTATCGTGTGATCGATTATCCTTCCCGCACGTATCCTGTATTTTTCATCGCTAAGGGCATCCGCCGCTGCAAGGAAGGCTTCTACCGTATGCATGTTGGCGTTTAGTCCGCGGTAATCGTCAAGGACCGTAAACTCCGTATTCCACGTATCGGCTGTAAGGCCTTCTTCTTCATTCCAGAACCGCCTGTCAAAAACGTCAAGCGCTTTGTCAAGAAGTTCCTTTGCTCCTTCTATCCCCGCAAGATAAGCGGAGGATGCCGCAAGGATCACAAACGCATGGGCATAGCACTGCTTGCCGGGGATCACTTCATCATCCTTTGTAAGTCCCGCATACCATCCGCCGTTTACCTTATCGTTAAGCTCACCCGCAAGGCCTTTAAGCCCCGCAGCGGCTAGCTCGCGGCTTCCTTTATCACCCAGCATGCTGCCTATGCTGTAAACATGGATCATCCTCGATGTTATCCATGTCTCCCTGTTATTCTCCTTTACGGGTTCTCCGTTATCGCCAAGATAGTAGCTGCTGCCCTTTTGCGAGGGAAAACGCCTCCCGAAATCAAGGAGCGACTTTACATTATCCTTAAGAAACTCCCTGTTTTCATCCGTACCGTAAAGATATTTTTTATCCATTTTCCCGTTCCCTTAAAGATACTTTTCTATTTCGTCATGATACGGCATCGCAGGTATCCCGCCGGGCTTTTGTATGCACAGTGCACCCGAAACCGCTCCGTATCTGCCTGCAGCAGTAAGCTTATCCATCGTAAGGTCTGCCGTGCTTTTTACACCCTGTTTGAGCAGGCTTGACAAAAAGCCTCCCCAGTAAGCATCGCCCGCTCCGGGCTTCCTCGCAAAGGTAAACGAGCGGTCTCCCGTTTCATCAAGAGTCACAAAAGCAAGTGTCGTTGTAGCCTCGTCGGTAAGGTCGGGGCACAGCACCTCAATGCCTTCCGCCTTAAGCGTATTTAAGAGCATCCTTCCGAAATCATCATTACCGAGCTTCCCTAAAAACCGCCACAATTTATTATTATATCATATACGGCACCCTTTAGCGACCCGGCGGGTGTTTTACCGTATAATAAATATTGCCGTACCTGTGAAGGTACGGCAATTGAATTCAACGATCATTTCAGGATACTTTTCAGGCGTCGATAACAGTGTCCGAAATTTCATCATTTTCCGCTGTCTTTGCATAGAAGTAAAGCACGAGCGCGATAAATCCGAGACGGAGAATAATGTTTACAAGAAAACCGATGTGTAAGCCCGGGATCTTGAGTATATATACGAGCAGATGCGGCGGGAACGTCGCAAGTACCGTGATCCTGAACCTTTCCGTTTCGGTAAGCTCATTCTTAAACATTCCCTTTGAAAATGCGGAAGTGATATACTGCAGGATCAGTGCGGCAAGATAATACAGCCCTATCGCAACAAACGCACCTAAGATGCATGCGGCGATGATCACCACATTTAATGCGGGAAGAAACGTATTGACGATCTTATCCTTCGATATTTCAAAATCACCCAGCTTATCGTAATCTATCACCTGGATCTGACCGTTATTGTACATACCGGCGCTGTGCTTTCCGACGATCACAACCGACTGGTACTTGCCTGTCGAAGACAGGGCATCAACATCGGCTGCAGCAACTTTATCTATGCTGTCATCCACTTCCATATATACATTGTCTTCATCAAAGATATATGTATCATCAATGCTGAACTCGCCGCCCCTGAGTTCAAAATCGGGACAATCCGACTTAATGGCACCTGATAATTCGTTCATTGCCGCAGTTCCCCTGATACCGGAAATGATACCCAGGATCAAAAAGCAAACAAGCAGTGCCCCGAATACCTTTCCTCCTTTCTCCTCAACAAGCTCCCTGTACTTTGTCGGTACAAAACTGAATACCGGGATCATAAAAAAATTCATTTCTCTTCCTCCTCATTGTTTAAATGTTCTTCTTTATCATTTAAAACCTTTATACCTTCACTCTCAAGTTCTTCGCGTGAAAAGCGGCGTATCCTCGCAAGATCGTTAAACAGTATCTTAATACTGTAGACAAAATTGCTGAACATGCCGGCCTTATAAAGGTTAATGACTATCACTCCTATCGGCACCGCAAGGATAAGTCCTATCGCACTTCCTACCCTGAATCCCACATATAAAAGGAAAAGCGTGACTATCGGGTTAAGGCCTATGGAATCACCCACCAGCTTCGGCTGGATGAGCTGGCGCACAAGCTGTGAAACACCCCATGTGAGCAAAACGCCGACTGCCAGCTTGTAATCCGCATTAAACAGCGCGATCAGGGCCCATGGTATCATAACCGTGCCCGTGCCGAAGAAAGGCAGAAAATCAAGAAGGGCTATAAGAAGCGCGATCAGTATCGCATTGTCCCTCCTTAGTATGATAAATCCTATGAGAAGGACCACATACACCACGCCCATTATCTTAAACTGAGCCTTGAAATATCCTCCCACGGCTTCCTTCATCGAACTGTATACGATGTTCCACCTTCTAATGAGCTGAACGGGCAGGACCCTGTTTATAAGCTTTATCATGTATTCCCTCTCGGCAAGGAAGGAATAGGAAGCAAGTATTGCCATGATTATACCGATTATGACAAGCGGTACATTCTGCGCAAGCGAGGATGTCCATTCACCAATCGGCTTGCCCAGGTTACTGAACCATGTTGTTATCGTAGAGCCAAGGTTCCCGTTTGCTTCGTTAAGCCACTCCTGAACCGATAAGGGAAGCCTGTTAAAGTACACATTGTACACGCCCATTGCCGAATGCAGCGTATCTTCGGTCTTTCTCCATATCTCGGGAGCCGCCGCGGCAAAATCAACTATCTCTTCTACTATCTTGGTGATAATGAGATACCCGAATAATACTATGAGCAGAATTACGAGAACTATAACAAAAGCCGTTCCCGCCTTGCGCACTATCTTTACCTTTTTTTCAAGGAACCTGACCACGGGATTTGCGATGAGCGCTATGACAGCCGCGATAACGAAGGGCATGAAAAAGACAAGTATCCTCGGCAATACGAAGATACAGAAGGCAACCGCGAGCAGTGTTGATATTATGTTAACCGATATCTTTAAATATTTTTCACCCGGGCGCAAATCAAGTGCCACTCCTTTGTCCATTACATTCTTTCAAAAAGGATACCACATTACGGTTTTATTTCAAGCAAAACTTAACCGGATCAAAAAATCGACTAATAGTCGAAAAAGTTCTTGACAAATATCCGGGAAGGGTTTTATACTAAAACCGACCAGTAGTCGAGAAGGGGGATCCTCAATGAAAAAAGGTGAAAAAAGAAAACAGGAACTGCTTAAGATCGCATATAAAATGTTTCTTTCGCAGGGATATGAAAACACAAGTGTGGACAGCATCATAGAAGAAGCAGGGATAGCCAAGGGAACCTACTACTACTATTTTGAAAGCAAGGAACAGATGCTTGAGGCTGTTATTGATATGATGATCGAAAGCGAGGTTGAAACGGCAGCGCAGATCATAGAATCTGATATACCGGTTCCTCAAAAGATCGTCGCGGTCATTTCTTCCGTCAAGCCGGCCGAGGCAGAGCAGCCTATACAGGATGCTCTCATGCAGCCCGAAAATGTTCTGATGCACGTTAAGGTCAGGAAAAAACTGATAGAGGTCGTAGTCCCGCTCTTATCGGAGGTTGTTAAAGAGGGGGTAAGCAAGGGGATCTTTGCCTGTGACAATATACCGGAACGCGTCAGGATACTTCTTATCATCAGCAATGATACGTTCAATGACAGAACATTTACCGAAAATGATATAGCCGTATTTATCGACATGACGGAAAAGCTTCTCGGAGCGGATAAGGGAACAATGAGTTTTATATATGATCTGATAGATAAAAGTGAAATGGAGGTATAGGAATGAGTAACACGAATACGATGCAATACAGATACAGGCCGGTTCTTTTCTTTGTTATGGCATATATATTTACCTGGATCTTCTGGATCCCGGCTATATTTATCCCGGAAAGCATAAGCCCGGTGCTTATGCTGATCGGACTGATCGCACCGGCTGTGGTATCAACGGTATTTATCATGGTATCCGGATCGGATGCTCTTAAAAAGGATCTGAAAAACAAGATCGTCGGTTTCTACAAAGTCAAATGGATGAATGTCCTCCTCGCTGTGACAGTATTTGCGATGGTGATCGTCTGCTCCATACTTCTGTCCCTGCTTTTTGGCCAGTCACCCGATCAGTTTTCTTTCACTGAGGACTTCTCCTTTACCGGTGTCGGAATAGCCGGAGCATTTATTTCGATCACGGTCGCATCGATCATCGAGGAGGTCGGATGGAAAGGATACTGCGAGGATTCTATAGGTAACTATATGAACTGGTTCTGGGAATCGATGATATTTGGTGTGCTTTGGTCTTTCTGGCATTTCCCTCTTATTTTCATTCAGGGAACTTATCAGGCTTCCCTTATGGTGGATCCGCTGTATGTGATCAACTTCTTTGTGAGCGGGATCCCGATGGGATTCGTAATAACATGGGTGTATCTGGCAAGTGACCGTTCGATATTAGCCTGCATGATCTTCCATTTCTTTGTCAATTTCCTGCAGGAGAAGATCGCGATGACCCAGGTAACAAAATGCGTGGAGACGGTAGTGATAACGCTTGTCACGGTGATAATAGTGATCGTCAAAAAAGATATGTTCTTTGAAACGCGCCATGTCGGGAGGCTCCTTGAGGTACAGGAAGCAAATGACAATGAAAAAAGAAAGTAATTTTTCCAAATTCCTGCTCCTTTGGGCAGGCGAGCTGATATCATCCGTCGGCGGAGGACTTACGAGCTTCGGACTCGGAGTGTATATATTCAACTTAACAGGCAGTGCCGCAAACATGGCGATCGTGACTCTGCTTGGTTTCCTTCCTACGCTGCTCTTAAGTGTCCCGGCGGGAGTGCTTGCGGACCGCTATGACAGGCGCCTTCTTATGATGATCGGTGACGGATGCTCGGCGCTTGGCATCATTTACATCCTAATAAATATGATGCGGGGCGGCGCAAGCCTTACGCAGATATGCATCGGAGTGTTTGTAAGCTCAGTCTTTTCGGCGCTGCTTGAGCCGTCATTTCGCGCAACTATCACGGATCTTTTAACGAAGGAGGAGTATTCGAAGGCAAGCGGGCTTACGTCCCTTGCCGGAAGCGCGAGGTACCTGTTTTCTCCGGTCATCGCGGGACTGCTTCTTACGGTAAGCGATGTAAAGCTCCTTCTTATCATCGATATATGCACCTTTTTCCTTACCGTGATAAGCGCAGCCGTTGTACGAAAGGGCATAGGGGAGAGCATCATCGAAAAGAAAGAGTCATTCCTCGAAAGCCTTAAAGGCGGTCGGGATGCGATCTGTGCTAAGCGGGGCCTTTTCCTTATCATCATAGTTTCATCGGTGATCACCCTGTTCATGGGGATGTTCCAGATACTGGCCGAACCCCTTATACTTTCGTTTTCCGACCCAAAGACGCTTGGTACTGCCGAGACCGTATGCGCCTGCGGCATGCTTGTAAGCGGCGTGATACTGGGGATAAGGGGAATAAAGGGGCATTATGTGGGAGTTCTCGGAACTTCCCTCATGCTGGCCGGGGTTTTCGTGTTCGGTTTCGGACTTAAGGAAAATATAGTGATGATATGCGGCTTCGGCTTCATGTTTTTTGCAATGCTGCCGTTTGCAAACAACTGCCTGGATTACCTTGCAAGGACCAATATCCCCGATGAACTTCAGGGACGTGCCTGGGGCCTTATAGGTTTCATTTCACAGCTTGGATATGTTGTCGCTTATGGGGTATCGGGTATTGCGGCTGATACGATCGGAAAAATGACCGGCCTCGGAGTAGGAAGAGGCTCGGCGATCGTTGTTCAGATCGCCGGTATATGCCTCGTCGCTACCGCGATGTCCGTATTTATGATAAAGAGCATAAAAGAACTTGATACTTAAACGCTTGCGCGGTAAATGGCAAGCATGTCCTCTTCTTTGAGCAGCTTGGCGGAACCTTTCGCGCCGCCTACGCCTATGGCACACTTCTTCGCCATGAGCTTAAGCTCCTCCTCCGTGGGCTCAACACCGAGCTCGCGAAGGTTTGTAGGCATTCCTATACTCCTGTAGAAATCCTCTACCGCCTCGATGCCGCGCAGCGCGATCTCCTCATCGGTACCCTTGTTTTCAACTTCCATTACATTAAGCGCGAACTTCTTAAACCTGTGCAGGCAGTCCTTAAAGACATACCTTGCCCAGCTTCCCCAGATAGCCGCAAGGCCTGCGCCGTGTGCTACATCATAAAGGCCGCCGAGCTCATGCTCAAGCTTATGTGTCATCCAGTCGCCGCCGTCGCTTCCGCATCCGGTAAGTCCGTTATGTGCAAGGCTTCCGGCCCACATCACCTCGGCACGCGCATCATAGTCCTTCGGGTTGTCACGCAGGATGACCGCATTTTTCTTAACCGTACGCAGCAGCCCTTCCGCAAGTGCGTCCGTTATCTCCATGTTTCCGCCGTTTGAAAAATACCTTTCCATCGTATGCATCATGATATCGGTGCATCCGCAGGCTGTCTGGTAATCGGGAAGAGTCATCGTAAGCTCGGGATTTAATATCGCGAACTTCGGGCGGCCGAAATCACTGCTGTATCCGCGCTTTATAAGCCCGTCTTCCTTCGTTATTACCGAAGAATCACTCATCTCGCTTCCGGTAGCTGCAATGGTAAGGATGACTCCGAGCGGAAGCGCTCCCTTTGCCGTCCTTTTGTAATCATAGAAATCCCATACGTCGCCTTCGTTAGCTACTCCGTAGCCGATGGCCTTGGCAGAATCTATTGCGCTTCCTCCGCCAAGTCCCAAAAGGAAATCAACCTTTTCCTTCTTACATAATTCGATACCTTCATACACGAGGCCAAGATGAGGATTCGGTACGGCGCCGCCCAGCGTAACATATGCTATTCCCGCAGAATCAAGCGCATCGGTAACGCGCTTTAAAAGTCCCGAACGCACAACGCTTCCTCCGCCGTAATGGATAAGGACCTTTGTACCGCCGAATTCCTTAATAAGCTCTGTCAGCTTGCTTTCGCTGTCCTTACCGAAAATGACCTTCGTGGGGGTAAAATACTTAAAATCAAACATAACCTTCTCCTTTCGTAACCCTTATGGCAGGAACTTACCCGATGCAAGATACAGTTCATACCATTCATTATGTGTAAGATCCACCTTTGAAGCATCACAGATATCCCTTAAATGATCCGGGTTCATAGTCCCCGCTATTGCCTGCATCTTTGCGGGATGCCTGAGTATCCATGCTATTGCAGCGGCCGATTTTGATACACCGTACTTTTCTCCGATGCGGCCGAGTGCTTTATTAAGTTCCGGGTAATCGGGGTGATCGACAAAACAGCCCTTAAACATTCCTATTTGCAGCGGCGACCATGCCTGGATCGTGATGTCATTAAGCCTGCAGTAATCGATGAGGCCGTTATCCCTGTCGGTCGAACGGTCCGTTGTAGTATTGTTTAAGTACATTGCGCTGTCTATTAACTGGGTCTGATCCAACGAGAACTGAAGCTGGTTAAAAACAAGAGGCTGTTTTACAAACTTCTTTAACAGCATGAGTTCGCCCGGAGTAACGTTGCTCACACCGAAGTACTTAACCTTGCCCGCCTTGTGGAGTGTATCAAAGGCTTCGGCAACCTCCTCGGGTTCAAATATGAGATCCGGACGGTGAAGCAGCAATGCGTCCAGATAATCGGTCTTTAATCTTGAAAGGCTTTCATCGACACTCTTTAAGATATCATCCCTGCTCCAGTCAAATTCCCTGCGGTCAAAATGCAGCCCGCATTTGCTCTGGATTATGATATCCTCCCTGTTTATACCGGTAAGCGGCAATGCATCGCCGAAGCGTGATTCTGCGTCACCGTTTCCGTAGCAGGTCGCATGATCGAAGAAATTGACTCCAAGCTCAAATGCGCACTTTATCAAATCCGCGGCTTCCTGCGTATTAAGGGCCGGCATCCGCATACATCCCAGTATTATCCTCGATACATCCTGAGGGCCGTTTACTACATTTATCATCTTCATGGCAGACTCCTTTCTATCATATGGATCCCTGTAATTACATCCGATATGTTATCATCGAAACAGCCGCCCAAACTATTCATTTATTGTTATTATCATACTTACTAATTGTCTTTATCGTCGGGAGCCTTTTCATCATCAGGTTTTTCTTCGGATGACTCTTCCTCAGCCGGCTTCTCTTCTTCCGGTTTCTCATCCGACCCTGCTTCTATCTCCGGCTTCTCCTCTTCCGGTTTCTCATCCGTAATATCATCAACCGAAGGGATCTCATCGGGTGCGGCCTCTTCTTTATGATGTTTTTTCTTTGAGGACTTCTTATGATGTTTCTTCTTATGCTTCTTTGTCTTAGTATCTTCCGCTGCCTGTCCTTCGGGTGGGAACATCTTTAAGTTTTCCAGTTTGGCGCGCTTGCCCATTATCATGGTGTAGTATGTAGGCAGCAGGAACAGTATCAGCAGGGTGGAAGCCGAAAGACCTCCGATTATTATGAATCCCATTCCATCCATCATTTCAGCACCGGAATCCGGACTTAAAACCAGCGGGATCATCGAAAGAACCGTGGTAAGCGTTGTCATAAGGATAGGCCGGAGCCTGAGTTCACCGGCCCGTGCCAGCGCCACATTTATCGGATAATGCTTCTTCATACTGTTGGTAGTATCCACGAACAGAATACCGTCGTTAACCACTATACCTACCAGCATCAGTACGCCCAGTGCCGCGCTCATGGTAATGGATGATCCAGAAGCAAACAACAGTCCTATCGACCCGATAAAACTGAAGGGTATACTCATCATGACCATTGCGGAGAACCTCGGTGATTCAAACTGCATCGTCATAACGAGAAATACCAGGAATATCGATGAAAGAATAGCCATGAGCATCTTGCGCATCTCGCTCTCTTCCATTTCTTCTATTGCATCCTTGCCAAGAGTCATACCTCCACGGTCCATTTTCTTTATCACCTTCTGCGCTTCATCCTGCACCCTGAACCTGTCATCTTCGGAAGTAAGCATCGTAATGGTGAGCGAATACAATCCGTTCCTCTTCATTATCTCATCGGAGGCCTCCTCAAACTTAAGTTCCGCAATATCACTTAACGGAACTATCCTTCCGTTCTGTCCCGTAAGCTTAAGATTCATAAGCTTATACAGGTCATCATACTGCTCCCTGGGATATTCGAGCTTAACATTATACTCCTCACCCGCGGCCTTTAGCTTTATTGTGTTTATGCCCCGTTAATGCTTGCAATGAGGCTGCCGACGCTTTTCGGGTTTAAGCCGGCATCCATTGCTTTCTTCGGATTGATATATATCTTGCCCTCGGGTGCTCCTTCCGAAAGCTGTGAAGATACATGAAACACTCCGTTGATCGAAGACAGTGTCTCCATTGCCTCATACACATTCTTCTTAAGCGTTGCGTATGCCCGGTCCCGACCGCGCAGCAGATACTTCTCGCACAGGCCAACTGGAACGCTTACGTAAATCAGGCCAAGGCCAACCAGGAAGCACTGACTGACTCATATGCCGCGGCAATAACCTTAAACCCATATTATTATCCGAACTGCCATCCGTATTATTATCAGTATTATCCGTATTACTATTATTAAAGCTTATCAGGTCATTCTTTTCTGATATTAAGAGCATAGCCGCAAAGGCCGCCTACGATACCGCCCACTATATGGGCGGTATTTGATATATTATCCCTTACAAAAACCCCTTCAAATACCTGCTGCCCTATATAGAACACCGAAACCAGTATGAAGGTAAGGGGTATCTCTCCGTCCTTAAAGCTCGTGAATGAAGATAAAATGATGAACGCAAAAACGACACCGCTCGCACCGCAAAGTGCACTTGTCGGGAAAAATACATAGTTTACAAGGCTAGTGGCCACCGCAGTTATCGCAACGACTTCCGCCAGTGTCCTTGAGCCGTATTTTTCTTCAAGCATCGGACCTATAAGGAGCAGAAAACTCATATTGCCGATAAGGTGGGTCCAGTCAGCATGGCCGAATATATGAGTAAATGCCCTGAGCCAGGTCATCGGGGAATACAGCTTGGAATGATATGTCATAAACAGTGCACGGCCTGCTGCCCCGCCCGTTAAGTAATTAAGCAGTGTTGCCGCAAAGCTTACGGCTGCTATGCCAAGGACCACCGGAGCATTGAATGTTACTTTTAATTTCTTTTTCATATGATCACCTTTATCCTACCCTTTCATCTTCTTCCCTGCCGCGTGACTCGATAAGATCCGCAAGGGCCGCCGGACAGTCGGCGCTTATATAGATCCCGTCTTCCTTAAAGCTTTCCGAAATGACACGGGCCTCCCTGTGGATACGGTCAAGCATGCTCCCTTCACTGTACGGCAGGCATATATCCACCACGCGGTTCCCCGAATCAAAGATCGCCTGCAGCGCATCAAGCAGGTCATCTATCCCGTATCCGGTCCGCGCTGAAATATTGAACTTATCCCCGCCCGGGTGATTCTTCCTGTTTAACCCGTCCTCATAAAGATCGGCCTTGTTGCGCACGAGCAGCCTCGGAATGCCTTCAACATCAAGGTCCCTTAAGGTTTCCTCGGTAACCCTTTTATGCGCTTCATGATGAGGATCCGACCAGTC
>JAILJC010000009.1 GCA_024694965.1 Lachnospiraceae bacterium | reverse complement strand
GGATCACGGCCGTAACGCCCGTACCGAGGATAACAGCCTTTGGCTTGGTATTTGATAAACGGTAAAGGATCGGTTCGAGTTTATTTCCGGACAGCTTTTTAAGCCCGTCCCCCATCAGTGACATACCGAAGAGAAACAGGGATATACCGCAGAATAATTGTACGATCTCTGAAATACCCATAATCCGATTATATCCTAATCTTTAAAAATCTTCTACAGCCCCTTTTGAAAATACGTATATCCGTTGTGAAACTGAAAAGAAAGTCGTGTTATAATGTATTCATATTGTAAGTAATGCCTTCCTCTTAGGCAGAAGGTGTCACCTTAGGTGACGGATGAGGTGTGACCATGACCAAAAAGATTTTTTTCCATTCTTTTTTACTTGGAACGCTTGTATTGATCCTGTGTTCCGCATTGTTTTTCGGACTTCAGTACAGGAAAATGCTTGATGAATCATACGATACGCTCAAAGGTGAGGCAAAGTATGCCGCAAGCGGTCTTGAGACCGGAGGCATCTCATATCTTAAAAGCCTGGAGGATATCAACAGGATAACGTGGATCGGAGCCGACGGAAGTGTTTTGTATGACAGCGACCATCCGGACCTTCAAAAGAACCAGGGCGAGTATGCCGAGGTGAAGGCTGCATTTTCAGGCGGAGAAGGTCAGGGTATCAGGCGTTCGGAATCGGGCGGCGGCAACATGCTTTATTATGCCTCCCTCTTAAAGGACGGTACGGTCCTAAGGCTGTCAAGGCCCATAAGCCGCGTTCAGACTGCATTCCAGACGGTCAGCCCGGTGCTGTGGGTATTCATACTCGTGTTCCTTATCTCAGGCATCATTTCCTTCAGGATGGCCAATCAGATATTAAAGCCGGTAAATGAACTTGACCTCGATAATCTTGAGAACAGCAACTCCTATCCGGAGTTAAGTCCTCTTATCAATAAACTGCAGGAGCAGACGCTTACCATACGCGAGCAGGAAGAATCACGCGAGGAGCTAAGGAGGGAGTTCTCCGCCAATATCTCGCATGAACTCAAGGTTCCCCTTCGTACCATTTCAAGGATCGCGGGACTTATCCGTGAGGGCACCGGGAGTGAGGAAAAAACAAAGGAATATGCCGAGGATATCCGGAAGGAATCAAAGCGCATGGTAGCGCTCGTTGAGGATATCATGGAACTGTCAAGGCTTGATAAGGCGGAGCCTCCGCAGGAGTGGGAGAAGGTCGACCTTTATGAAGTGGCAGGGGATGTTAAACAGGAACTCAGCGTCCAGTCCATTGAAAAGAAGGTGAACATCACCGTCGAAGGAAGCCGCGAAACGATCAAGGGTATAGGGCATCTTCTGCATGAGATGATCTATAACCTGTGCGATAACGCGATCAAATATAATCATGAAGGCGGAAACGTTACCGTCACGATAGGAAAGGATGACGGAAGGCCGTGGATAAGCGTAACGGATGACGGAATAGGCATCCCGCTTAATGAGCAGGACCGTGTATTTGAACGGTTCTACAGGGTTGATAAGAGTCATTCGCAGAAGATCGGCGGAACCGGCCTCGGACTTTCCATAGTAAAACACGGTGCCGCCCTCCATGGCGCTGATGTTTCGCTAAAAAGCGCACCCGGTGACGGCACTAGTATCACGATCACTTTCCCGGCCTGATAATTAATGGCGGGTAAGAAAGATCAGGTTATCTCCGATCGGCTAGGCCTACCACAGTATTCCCTTCTTTTCGGGCTTTGCTGCAGGTTCGGGAGCAGGCGTGCTGCCTGCCTTGTTTGCATAGTAGATCTTGTTTGTAAGGTTCTCGGCGTTTGTCGTATAGGCGAACGCTGTTTTTTCCGAAATTTTCCCTTCCTTTAACAGGTTAAGAAGGCTTGTGTTCATCGAGATCATGCCCTCCTGGGATGAGGTGTCGATGACACTGTCTATGCTCTGTATCTTTTTCTCGCGGATGTTGGTACGTATCGCGGGATTAAGAGTCATTATCTCAAAAGCGGGTACTATCTGGCCGTCGACAGTGGGCAGCAGCTGCTGTGAAACAACCGCCTGCAGTACCATTGATAACTGGATGTAGATCTGATGCTGCTGGTTGGGCGGGAACGCATCGATGATACGCTCGATCGTGTTTGCCGCACCGACCGTATGGAGCGTCGAAAGTACAAGGTGTCCGGTCTCTGCCGCGGTCATCGCAACACTTATCGTGTCAGAGTCACGCATCTCACCGAGCAGGATTACATCGGGACTCTGACGCAGCGAAGCACGCAGGGCCGTTAAGTAGCTTTCCGTATCGGATATGACCTCACGCTGGCTGACTATGCTCTTCTTATGCGGATGCAGGTACTCAAGCGGATCCTCAAGGGTGATTATATGAGATTCCCTAGTGGAGTTGATGTGGTCGACCATACATGCAAGCGTGGTTGACTTACCGCTTCCCGCGGGACCCGTGATAAGAACAAGACCCTTCTTGCGCTCGGCAAGTGAGATTATCTTTTCAGGGATACCCAGCTCATCGGGCTGAGGAATATGGAAGGTTATGACACGGATAACGGCCGACAGGGAACCACGCTGTTTGTAAGCATTGATCCTGAACCTCGCAACTCCGCGCAGGGCGAATGAAAAGTCATCGTCGCCCACTTCCATCAAACGGTCCATTTCCCTGTTGTCGGCAAGGCCGTAAATCTCGGAGATGAGCGCCTGGCAGTCGTTCGGCATAAGCCTCTCGCCCGAGGTGTACATCCTTCCGTGGAGCTTGTATGTGAGCTCACGGCCTGCGACTATGAAAATATCCGAAGCGCCTTCATTGGTGATGCCTGCTAAAGTATCAACTATTGACATATCCTACCTCCTATTGCAAAGCAGATGTATTCCATGATTCTATCGTAAATACCGAATGATCCTCATCAACCGGGTAATGCGCCTTAAGAGTCACATTAAGCTGCAGCGAATCGTTCATCGGGACCGTGTAGCTTAAAGTAACGGGATTGTCGCGGTTTTCCTCCTCGCTTACGAGGATGCTGTCGTTGTCATCAAACAGCCCGGAGATAGAGGAGTAGAAATCACCCGCATTGGAGCACTCCTTCGCTTTTTTGCTTAAGAGTCCCTCGATATTTGCCATATACAGCTCGGCCAGCCTGTTGGCTTCGTAGTACTGTGTGGTACGCTCGGCCGTCTGCAGGCTTAGATTGTAATCGGAATGGGCGCTTAAATAGGTCAGTGCCGCGAAGCTTACCATACACAGTAACACGAATGAAACGAGTACGGAGCTGGTGCCGACGTTGACACCGCCCTTGAATTTCTTTGGCATGTTTATCCTTTCGGCCTGTTCATATATTTCGTTGCGTCAAGCTCATATATAATGCTGCTGTCTTCGATCCTTGCGATCTTTATGTGCATGTTCTGGATCGCACCGTTCGGAGTAAGAGTCACATCCCCGACATATACCGCCTTGTCGGCATCGCATGGATTGAAGTTTGCATCAAAGAATTCCGTGAAGTACGAATCGTCACCCTTTATCGCTTCGGGATACACGGCCATTATGCTGTCGATATCACCGTCGGTCCCGCGCATCACTTCGGCATAACCTGATGCGATCGCGACCGCATGGTTAAGCTCCATGGTTTCCTTCCCGATAAGATGCGCGTTAACGAATGACTTTACGCAGATCGCACTCGCAAGCGAGAAGAACAGCACCGTTATTATCATTTCCATAAGGAAGAGGGATGACCTCGACCTTCCCACATCATTCATTGCTGTTCCCTCCTGTCACCGGGGATCCTGCACCTTGTAAACTTTCGTCTGATTCAGGTTCCGTATAACTGTACAGTGAAACATAGAAGCGGGTTTCATTTCCCTCTTCATCCATCATCCTGAAATAGTAGAGCGAATCGGATTTCTTTACCGCATTGAAATCACAGATCGGTATTATGTTTTTGCCGGCACTCTTAAGCAGAGCCACATCGCCCCTGGCCGTGACCTCCTTAAGGTATCCGTCATACTCATACAAATATGTACAATATTCGTCACTGTTTACATACTGTGTCAGCTTAAGCAGCGGCTTGCCGTCTTCGATGGTAACTTCAACGCCGCCCTTGCGGTCATGCTGGTGTATCTTCTCCGTCACATACGCAAGCGCCGTACGTGAATTGAAGTTGGTCGTCATATCGTGAGCGGTACGCTTATAAACCTTTGCACCGAACAGCACGACGAACAGAGCGGAGAGCATGAACACGCCGAACACCGCTATCATGAAGATGACATCCACTATTGACTTTTGCCTCTTTAAAAGGTTCATTCGACGGCCCTTTCGATAACGGTAACATTAGGCATCAGGTTGCTTCCGATGGATTCATAGTCGATGATGAAGCGCTCACGGTCATAGGAAAGGCCGTAATGCTCCTCTATGTATTCAAGCGAAGGCGGATACATACCTTCGACGGAATAACAGTGCACTATATCACGGTTTAATGCCTCGGTAAGTATCTCCTTCTGGTTGGCGGCGCGGTTTCCCGAAAACCTGGAAACGGCAATGATAAAGAACAGGATGATCGCCGCAAAGAAGACTATCGAGTAATTGATCGAACCGAGTATTCGTGTTTTAAGGTCTTGTCTTGTAAATCTGTTCATGGCGTAAGCACTTAATGAGGTCCTTTCGAATTTAGTGCGCATCCGATATGCGAGCGCAGGGAGCATATCTTCCTTGTTTAAGTCCTTAATGAGGTCCTTTCGAATTTAGTGCGCATCCGATATGCGAACAAAGAGAGCATATCTTCCTTGTAATAAGCCCTTAATGAGGTTTATTAATTATCCTATCGAAGTCATGATGCTCATCAGAGGCAGCATGACGGAAAGCAGGATCATACATACGACTATCGAGAATATGATGACGAGAGTGGGCTCTAAGATGGATATGATGTTTGATATCCTTGAATCCACTTCCTCATCGTATTTGCCGGCTATCTTTTCAAGTGCCTTGTCGACGGTACCGGACTTGCCGCTTACCGCGATCATCCTTGAGTAAAGGTTATTGAATATCCCGGCTTCGACCAGGGATTGAGAGAAGCTGCGTCCCTGACGTACGAGCTCAAGGCAGTTTGCTATCCTTGCGCATACGGTATCGTTATCGACCATCGTTGCAACCATCTCGAGGCTTTCCTCGGGACGAAGGCCCGCATTTAATGTAAGAGCCATCCCGCTTGCAAAACGGCCGACCGCGATCTTTTCATACAGCCCCCTGGTAAGGAAAAACCTTGAGCAGAATGAAGCGAACTTTGCCTTGCCGTTTTCCGTACGCAGGAAAAACCAGTACAGTCCGATAAGTACGATGAGTATGCTGATGAATACGACCGAATAGGTGCCGATCATGCTTCCGAACTGCATCATGCTCCTTGAGAAACCGGTCATTTCGGAACCGAGCTGGACAAATACCTGATTGAATATGGGAAGTACCTTTATAACGAGCACGAGGATCACGATGAACATCATGCCGATTATGATGAACGGGTATTTGAGCGAATTCTTTATGCCCTCGGAGATGTTCTGCTCCCTTGTATAGTGGAAGGAGAGTGAATGCATGACTTCATCGAGCTTACCCGAAGTCTCGCCTATACGGATCATGTCAAGGCAGTATTTCGGGAACACTCCTGTTGCCTCCATTGATTCGTTAAGCCTAAGCCCTTCGTGGAGTTTGCCGAGTATGACCTCAAGGATCGCCTTGCCGTCTTCTGACATGGCATCTTCGAGCATGACCGAGATACCGTCCATATGGTTAAGGCCCGCATCCAGGGTCATGGCAAACTGTTCGCAGAACAGAGCCAGCTCCTCGTAATTTAATTTTTTCTGTTTTTTCCCGTCCATATTGTTCTCCTTTATAAGGTAACAAGTACTTCGTACTTGTTCTGAATACGCTCGCCGCTAAGGCATCATAAGGAATCCTCCCATAAATGGGTCCCTCCTTATGATCTTTAATAATTATACATAACCGTATATTTGGCCTTTTTCCCGCCGCCGCTTCCTATAAGCTGCGAAAAGCCGCTCTTCTTGCTGTCGGCGCTGTTGGCATCGAAGGTCGGATCCATAAGGGTCCACTGAACTCCGTCAAATTCAATTATATCGTTTATCCAGCCGTGATCCTTGGTATACACGCTCACCCATGCATGGTATGCGTCGCCCGAATATCCGATCTCCATACGGGTGGGGATCCCGACACTGCGCAGCATTGCGCACATAACCGCGGAATAGTCGAAACATATGCCCGTCTTTATAGAAAGGATCTCGTCAACATCGGGAAGGTATCCCGGCTGTACGTTTTCTGCCTTATAGTAGTCGTAGGTGATATTCTTGACCATATAGTCGTAAACCTTCGCCACTGCATCAAGCTCCGTCGCACAGTCATCCGTGAGCTGCTTTGCAAGTGCGGTGGTGTCGGATTTTTCGGTGAACATCACGTACTGGTTCGGATACAGGAACGGTGAAAGCTCATCATTTAGATTCACCTCAAGCTCCTCGGCATAGACCATTGCGTATTCTGTATCCTGTATGTTCTCATAGGCGGTTATCGAGTAGATGCCGCTGCCCAGTGAAAGCGGAATGACGGTATCGATACCGGGCTTTATGTTGTAGGTATAGGTAATGCTCGTATCCGAATAGATCTGCAGCTTGACCTTCTCGTTGTCGCCTATGTATTTGATATATATGTAGCCGTCACCGCTGTTTGAGGTGTCAAGAGTCACATATTCGTTGCCGTAAACCTTGTCTTCGTTAAGCTCGGGCATGAGGATCGTCCAGTCATTTGACCAGGCCTGTGTGTCTCCCTCAAGCTTTACCTCGGTCTCGCGCTGTGAAGGGGGAATTTCCTTCTTACAGCCCGTGAGCACTGATGTAAGGAGCAGCGCGGACAGCAGCAACACCGTATTTGATTTTGACTTTGCCAAAACACAATGCTTCATATTATGTCAACCAAACTTATTCTTCGTTTTCATCCCTTTCGGGAAGATCATCCGGTTTATACTGCGACAGCGTGGCATTTATCGAATGCCCCTCCCTGTCCTGTATAAATATCGTAAGGCTTTCATTATTGTAAGGGAAAGTCACCGTTCCCGACTTTTCATCGATCTCGATCGGGTACATGGTTTTTCCCGCAGAGTTCTTTGCGCATACAGAATCATAATCGATATCCTTGCCCACGAGCTTTAAGACGAACACATCCTTGTAGAGCTTGTGGTCCTCGATTATTATGTGCTCGGTGATCGTGCCGCCGGAATCAACCTTAAGCTCGTTTCTCATAAGCGCCGCCGGGGAGATGAGCACTAAGAACAGGAAACCGATAGCGATCCATTTGCAGGCATCGACAAGGTTGGTCTGGGCCAGTCCCTTTATAAGAAGAAGATCGAAATTGATCCTGTCCGATTTTATATTACAGGCCTCCAGAACGTTTTTAAGCGTTTCATTGGCTGCCTTTCTTGACATGTTGTATCTTTTACCGTAGTGTATCATGACTGTCCTCCCTCCTTTCGAAGCTTCTTTGCCAAAAGCTTTTTGCCGCTGTTTATGTAGCGTTTTATCGAGCTTCTGCTGCACGATAGCGCTGCGGCTATGTCCTCGAGCTTCATCTCATTGTAAAACCTCATTACAATGACCTGCTGCTCGAGGAAGGGTAGGGATTGGACAGCCCGTTTGACTGCATCTATCTCTTCTTTGTCTTCGTAGTTTTCATCCGGGTTGTGCTCGGGCGTATCATCAAGGATGAGTTCCATGAGCTCTGAACTGATGGTATCCGGGCGATTCTTCCTTGTCATGTCATAGCATACATGGAAGCATATCTGGTTGAGCCAGGCTATGAACAGTGAAGGATCCTTCAGGTTGTTTATGTTCTTCAGAGCCGAGATATATGTTTCCTGCACGGCATCCTGCGCCATGTAGTCGTCCCGCAGGTAGTGCCTTGAATAGTTGTATATGTGATTGAATGTTGTGGCATATAACTCGGCGAAGGCTTCGCCGCTTCCCGACTGCGCTTGAATGACCAGATTGCCGATGTATGCATGGTTAAAATCAGGCATCTTTATCCTTGTCTCTCACGCGAGTACAGTGTTGAAATAAGTGACGGGAAATCCCTGAGCTTTTCCTGTTCGTTAAGAACGTAGCCAAGCTTTACATCCATCAGGGGATCGGGATTTTCCTTATTATAATTGTCCACGGCCGTTTTAAGCTTTTCGATAAACTCCTGCATCCGGCTCTCGGGACAGTTTTCTATTACCAGAAGAAATTCGTTGCCGCTGTTACGTCCTACAAAGCCGTAGCCCGAAGCGGCGCCCTCAAAGATCAGGGCAAAGTCACGGATATATTTATCTCCTGCAGACCTTCCGTGCGAGTAATTGATCTCATCGATCCGTGTAAGGGCGATCAGTGCACAGCCCATGTTCCCTATGTCACGCCTTAAGGTATATTTGCCGAACATGACGTCGCAGCCGTTACGGTTGGGAAGTCCGGTGAGAGAATCAAGATAAGCCTGCTGGTTTAACTTGTGAGCGTTTATTATCTCTTTCTGGAGCTGGGAAAAGTCAGCGATCAGGCAGATCACGGAATAAAGCATGAAGCCCCACAGAAAGACGCAGATCGTTAACAGATTGCGGTTGCTGTAAACATTATTGCTCAGTACGGGATCAAGGTTTAAATAACTGAAAAATGCGATTCCGAAAAGCACGAGAAGTATAAGCTGTATAAGCTTGAACAGCTTGAAGTTATGGTATCTGTCTGTCTTCATAATATGTCCCCCGTAACAAATATAATTTATTATAATTCAAAAAATTCCAAAAAGATATAAAAAATCTGAACCATTTGGAAATTATAAATAGTCTTATCTTTTGAGAAGGCATCTTTT
>JAILJC010000006.1 GCA_024694965.1 Lachnospiraceae bacterium | reverse complement strand
ACCTCATATTTCTCTTCAACTTCAAAGCCGCATGAGAACAGCTTTTCCTCAAGTTCATCAGGCGACACGTTTATATCAACATAATCCTTAAGCCAGCTTAACGGTACTAACATCTGTACTTCCTCCTTACTCCCTTATCTGATCAAGCACTCGAAGATCGGATTCAAACAACAGCTTGATATTGTTGATCCCGTACTTAAGCATCGCAATACGCTCGATACCTATACCGAACGCAAAGCCGCTGTAAACATCGGAATCTATACCGCAGCCTTCAAGGACCTTGCGGTTAACGACTCCGGCTCCAAGTACTTCTATCCAGCCTGTTCCCTTACACAGCTTACATCCTTTTCCGTGGCACTGGAAACAGCTCACATCCACTTCCACGGAAGGCTCCGTGAATGGGAAATAAGAGGGACGCAGCCTTGTGCGTGTATCCTCGCCGAATATCTTCTGTACAAAAACATCCAGCATTCCCTTAAGGTCGCACAGTGTTATTCCCTTATCGACAACCAGTCCTTCCATCTGAGAAAACATGGGAGAATGGGTCGCATCATCATCCGAACGGAACACCTTGCCGGGTGAGATTATCTTTATCGGAGGCTTCTTTTCCTCCATGACATGGATCTGTCCTGCAGACGTCTGTGTCCTTAACAGAAATTTATCTGACAGATAAAAGGTATCCTGCATATCGCGGGCGGGATGATCATCCGGTGTGTTAAGGGCAGTGAAATTGTAATAATCGGTTTCTATCTCGGTTCCTTCGAAAATCTCAAATCCCATTGAACCGAAAATGTCGACTATCTGATTCTTAACAAGCGTATTCGGATGAAGATATCCCTGCCTGCTCCTTACGGGAGGCATGGTGACATCGAGCTTTTCAGATTCATATCTTATTCGCATCTCCTCTTTCTTAAATCGTTCGTCCATTTCATCGAAGAGGCCCTGCGCCCATGTCTTTATCTCGTTTACACGCTTACCGTATTCGGCCTTCATCTCGTTGGGGATTTTCCCCATTTCACGCATAAGGCTTCCTACCTTGCCAGTCTTGCTGTCAAAAACTGCCTTCTTATACTCGAAAACACTCTTTGAATTTTCAAGCCTGTCAAGCTCACCTTTTATCTCAGCTTTTATCGCATTAAGCTTTTCGCTTAATTCATTAAGATCAGCCATTTGTTGTCTCCTTTGGATATTATTTCTGTACACAGGAGAAGAGACAGCGTTAACTGTCCCTTACATACCTACCATGTTTTACGGATCATCAGGATATTCCTGCCGGCGTCACGTTTATATGTCACCTGATCCATGCTTTTTTTAACCATATAGATCCCAAGTCCGCCTATCTGCCGCTCCTCAGCAGCAAGCGTGACATCCGGGTCCTGTTTTGCAAGCGGGTCGAATTCGATACCGGAGTCGGTGAAGCTTATCACCGCTTCGGATGATTCTCCGTTTACACTTAAACCTATGATCGCATCTCCGCCTTCGGGACCATAAGCATAATGGGCTATGTTGACAAAAATCTCTTCCGCTGCCACATCGATCTGCATCTGGACTTTTAAAGGACAGCCTGCACTTTCAAGTTCTTCATCGATAAAAGAAAGCACCGTATCAAGTTTGTCAACCTCGGCCCTGACCCTTAATTCTCGGGGACCATTCACTTCATTTACGGACACTATGTCTATTCCTCTATGGTCAGTATGTCAACGAAACCTGTAACCTCAAAGATTTCCATTATTTCGGGCTTGACATTTTTAATGACCATCTTTCCCTGACGGTTCATTGTCTTCTGTGCTGCCAGAAGGACACGCAGGCCAGCGGATGAAACGTACTCAAGGCTCTCGAAATCAAAGCTGAGTTCACTTATTCCGTCAAGTGATGCCTTTAACTCTGACTCAAGCTCAGGAGCTGTGGTAGTATCAAGCCTTCCCTCCAGAGAAATTTTAAGTTCTGTTCCGTTCTGCTCTTTTTTAATGTTCATATTTACTCCTTTCCATGCTGACATGGTATTTATTGCGTTGATTTAATAACAAGGAATTCGACTTTTTCCTTGGTAACGCTCACCTTGATATCACTTGCGATAGACGTAAGTATCGATTCGCCTATCTCATCCTCGTTTATGCCGTTTTCACTTAATGCCCACCTGTAATCATTCCTGCCGGTTTGATCATTATCTGATGTGACATTGCTTATACCGAGAAGGATAATCTCTTTAAGCTTTCCGGAAAGTCCGGGGATCGCATCATTCTTACCTGAAGAGGACAGGCTTAAGAGCTTGCGGTATTCGTTGCTACCGATCTTCGCGTTAAATCGCAGATGTATACGGTATTTATAGCCGCTTCCTTCTATCCAGAAGCTGAAAGGTATGTCATTGACTATATTTTCAAGAACACCAATGCTTTCCTCCGTCAAAAGCTCAAGCTGCTTAAGATCATGGGGCTTAAGCTGCAGCCTTCTTGCATATGACCTTGCAACCTCCAACGCCCTTACAATATCCTTGTTTCCGTTTATCAGCTTCACGGTGTCCGTCCTGAAATGACGGTGTATCGGGGAATTGGCCTTCTTTACCGCAAAATCCTCTTCGGCTTCCTTCTTTACGCCTTCAAAGCTTACCACATTTACATAGTTGTAAGGTATCTCTATACCGTAGCGTTTA
>JAILJC010000003.1 GCA_024694965.1 Lachnospiraceae bacterium | reverse complement strand
AAGGATGCAAGGATCGATGATAAAAAGGGCTTTATGCCGAGCCTTTTAAGGAGGGAGAGAAGCATAAGGCCAAGTGTTGCTATGTGAAGGCCGATCTCTATCTAAAAAAACTATAATATGAGCTTATTTGAGAGTATAAATGCAAGAGGGTAAACCTGGGGGGATAGTGATTTCCTGAGGAGAAGCAAGTAGTTGTTGAGTGTTTAATTTATGTTGCGAGGATATATGTGATATAATTTATAAAAGATTTTTCATTAGTCTCACCATACAAAAGGTAGTTATTCAGCCTCGCCACCATCATTTTCGGTAATCAGAACTATTATCAGAAGGCATAAAATGAGATTCCGGATAGTCGTCCTCGCCGAGGCAGAATCTCGGAATCCCTTTATTTCAGGCTTTCCCAGCCTCCTTATTTGTTTTCACGTGACAGAAGAACTACGGTCTCAACATGGCACGAGGAAATAAGATTGATACCTATTTCCTGTGCCTGTTCATCCAATCAGAACAAAAGAATATATCCACCGGATTATCGTTTCTGGGCGTTAGTGGAAACATGTCACTGAGCGGGTATTCTTCATCTCAAATAATGTCAGGGGCAAGAATCCTCAATCATTTTTGCCAGCTCCTTATAGTTGGTTTTTCCAATAGATGTGAGCGGCAGTTTTTCAATGAACACAATCTTAGCTGGTTGTTCGTATTCTGGCAGCTTTGATTGGCAAAGAATAGTCAACCGTTTTTCCACGTCATTCTTATTACCGTCTCGATTAAGAACAACAAATGCTACAGGCAACTGTCCCCGGGCGTGTGCCACATCTTTCATTCCAACAACTGCGCATTCGTTCACATCGTCATCTAAGCAAAGGGCTTTTTCTATTAATCCCGGAATGACTTTAAAGCCATCGTAGCGAATGATTAGTCTTTTGCTACGGCCCTCAATGAAGAGAATACCATCCTCAGTCATGTATCCAATGTCTCCGGAATGTATCCATCGTTCACCATTCTCGATTTTAAAGACCGCTTCTGTAAGCTCTGTATTATTAAAATACCCTTGAATCAACGTCGGACCGGTCAGACAGATTTCCCCATTCTCGCCATACCTTAACTCCTCCCCGCTGTCAGGATCTATGATTTTTACATTATTACCAACAAGTGGAATTCCAACACTACCCGGAAGATTACAATCTTTATTTCTCGTAAAGACCGCACTCGAACTCATTTCTGTCATTCCATAACCCTTCATTATCTTTGCTTTACAGTTATGCTTTTCCAAATACTCATTAATGTACTCCTCACTCTTGATACTGATACTGTCGCCGCCAACCACAACCGTTTTAAGGTATGCCAAATCCGCGTTTGCCATTTTTGCGTCCTTTGAAAGATCTTCCATCATAGAGGGGACACCCATAATATGATTTGGCTTATACTTTTTCATCAAATCTGGAAATGCTTTCTGTTCAAATTTTGGGATAATAATGATGTGCATGCCAATGCATGTAGGTATTACAATACCACATACCAAGCCATAGGCGATAAACGGTGGCATGATTTCTAGGAATTTATCGTTTTTCTCCCATCCATAATCGCAAATCTTATTCTGTATTATCAATGCAATAATGTTTTTATTTGTGAGTATTGCACCCTTTGGTAATTCTGTAGTTCCGCTTGTATAAACGATCGCTGCAGTATCCTCTTTAGAAACGGCTTCTATTGGATAATCGTCATTAGATTTCTCTTTCCATCCCCCTGTCCATCTTTTGTGCGACAGAGATTCTATCTTCCTGTAAACTATACGGTTTTTCAAATCGTAAAGTGTTTTCAGAAAGCTGGGGAATGATTGGGATACCGTTACATAATAAATATTTTTTAAAACACTATTTGTTTTAATATCTTCAAACTTATCATGTACAGCATCAACATATATTAATGCACGAGAGTTCGTGTCTTTCAGATTATTGCGTATAAACTCATTATTTGTCCTTGGATCAATAAAATTGGCAATTGCACCAATTTGATTCAATGCAAAGAAAATATAAAAGACCTCTGGAATTGTTGGCATACAGAGCGTTACGACATCACCTTTTTTTATACCTATTGCTTGGAAGCAACGTTTGGAGTTCTCTATGTTTTCAATGTATTTCCGGTATGAAATCTTATTATTAAAATACTCAAGGGCAATCGAATCTATAGAGGGGTTCTGATTGATAAAATGAGCATATACCGTCTCGCTTTTAATTTGTATGGTAGATGCATAATCATAATACTTCATCCAAGGCTTCTCAATTGATGGATACCCTATCTGTCTATCTGCCATTGTTTTTTTCCTCCTTTTTATGTTTGCTTACAGTAATTCTATACATGTTAGTTTCCCTTGTCATATTTTGTTACTTTTTTAGGATCAGTTAAATAGGGACCGATCTCTGTCATGTTATTCATAAATCCTGAGAATGAATTTCGTAAGCCCGTGGGTGCCTTCTCTGTCATACCAAAACCATGAAGCATATCATCGGAATCGATCTCCGTTGATCCAAGGATCGTTTGATTAATGCAGTTATGAATTTCAGCCTCAACAATTTTACCTCCATCCATTTTAAGGGTAAGATTAAACTGCGGATCAAAAAGAATGTCGCCATTAACTGATTTAAAAACACCAATCATGATATCCTTTGATGTATCATTTACCTGTTTAACTTCAAGATCAAGATCCCACCAGTTCTCAGGCTTCTTAGTCTTTATAGTTCCACCATACTCGCCAACGATATCAAAGATTTTTTGAAGCTGTTCAATTGCTTTTTTTGTTGCCTTTTTAGCCATATTGATGTCCCTCCAATATATTTGTAGCTTTATTATACATATACCTTTATTTTATTTCCATCCATAAACATAAATTTGTATTTTTTTGCTCCCAAAATCGTAACTTCGGTAAGTACAAGCTGCGCCAGTTCCTCCACGTAACCTGTCAATGGATCTTGTTTTGCAAGTTCAAGCATCTGTTTGGCCCTAAGTCTTTTAAGCGGAGATTTGGCCTGTGTCGCCTTTTTCCACTCAGCAACCCTGCTATTATCGGTTATGAGCTTGTTATAAGCGCACACGAAGCCTTTTCTTAAATCTGCATCGTCTACAAAGTCATTGGTGCAGGTGAGCACCCCGTTTACCCGGCGGCCTTTACACTGCCATTGATGTATCCCCCTACTATTCCAGGAATGCCTACTATATAGTTTTCCGCATTTCCCGCAAAAGACTTTGCAGCTAAATGGTATGGTGTCCACTCCCTGGACATACATTTTTATTCCATGTTCTTTTAGAAAAGCTTCCCTGCGGGCCAGCTCCTCTTGGACTGCCTCCCAGGTTTCCTTATCTATAATGCCTTCGTGATTATCCTCAATATAAACCTGAGGGACCTCTCCGTGATTCTTGACTTGCTTATTTGTAAGAAAGTCCGAGGTATATGTTTTTTGTAAAAGTGCATCCCCTTTATGCTTTTCATTCTTAAGTATACCGATTACCGTCGAAGTGTACCATTTTGTCTGTCCTATACAACCGGGAACACCTTCGTATTCAAGATCCTTTGCTATCTGCTGTGGGTTTTTGCCCTCAAGGAATTCCTTATAAATGCGGCGTACGGTCTTGGCCTGTTCTTCATTAATTATAAGCTTGCCTTCCTCGTTCTTGTCATATCCAAGGAACTTATATGTGTTTAAGTGAAGTTCTCCATTTTTAAATTTGGTGCGGATACCCCACTTACTGTTTTCTGATATGTTTCTTGATTCATCCTGAGCAAGTGATGAGAGAATAGTAAAAAGCAACTCGCCACCTGCATCCATGCTGTTAATGTTTTCCTTTTCGAATATTATAGGAATACCACGATCCTTGAGCTCTCTCATGTATCTAAGACAGTCCTGGGTGTTACGTGCAAATCGGCTGATCGATTTTGTTATGACAATATCGACTTTTCCATCACGACAGTCATTTATAAGCCTCTGAAAGTCCTTCCTCTTTTTTGTGGATGTGCCTGAGATGCCTTCATCGGCATATATATCAGCTAACTGATATTGCTCATGTTCAGATATGTATTTTTTGTAATAATCTACCTGAGCCCCAAAACTATGCAGCTGGTCCTCATCATCAGTTGAAACCCTGCAGTATGCGGCCATCCTTAATTTCTTAGTTGTTACATCCTTCCTTGCCCTTATGGCTGACCGGGGCTTGGCAGGAATAAGTGTAACATTTCTCGCCATTTGGTTTCCTCCTCTCTGTAATATATATATCATGATCTATTGGCATCAATTTTTTTACATCCTCGTCAAATATCCTGGTCCCACTACATTCGATAGGCGCCTTATGCTTTTTATAGTTGCACATCCAGGTAACACGCCCGGTTTTTGTATTTACAACTCTTGTAAGGCGGCATCCGCATATACCGCAGTGAAGTTTGTGCCAATATGGGTAATTTTCTTCATTGAGTTCAGGTGCCTTGTTCTCTGGTACCTTTTTCTTGTTGTACCTCTTCCAGTAGCTTTCTTTGTAATAATCATATTCCCGAAGTCCTCGTTCATTTGACTTTTCATAAATGTATATATCCCCATCAAAACTCCAATCCTTGATTGTTGAATCTAAAACATTAATCCCCTTACAGTATTCCTTTCCAAATCGCTTATGGCCTGAACAACCCCAGTTCACTCTGTTGCCGTTACTATAAACTCTGCGTTTAAGGGGCTGCCCGCAGTAAGCACAGAAGATATGATCCTTGTAAGGATAGTTTTCTGAGTTTAATTCTTTAATGTCCATATTGCTAAAACGGTAGACTTGACGCTTATCAAGTGCATCCTGGGCTTTCTGCCATAACCGCTTTGATACAATGGGCACATGATCATTTTCTATATACCATGAATCGACCTCGCCATAGTTTACTACAAGCCTTCGGTCCTCATTCACATAGGATTTATGCATTATGTAATCGCCTTTGTATATTTCACTTCTGAGTACCCTGTAAACTGTACTGTCAAGCCATTTAGCACCCCGGGTGGTTCTTATGCCATTATCATTTAGATACCTTTTTACAGCTGCGGCTGTGTATCCGTTTGCAATCATGTTAAATATTTTTCTCACCCATTTAGCCTCATCCTCTTTTATTATGAATTCACCGGTATCGTCCTTATCATAACCAAAGCATTTCTCAAGATATTGAACAGGGATGCCTGCTTCGTATTTACGCCTGTAAGACATTTTACAAAGCTCACTTGTACTTTCGCTTTCTGCCTGTGCGAAGGCTGCATAAACCGTCATCATAAGCTCGCCATCGGAGGTAAGAGTGTTAATGCCCTGTAGCTCAAAATATATAGCTACATTGTATTCTTTAAGTTCTCTTGAGGTTTTAAGTATTGTTTCCGTATTCCTTGCAAACCTGCTTATTGACTTTGTTATGATAAGATCGATCCTTCCAGACTTTGCATCCTGAAGCATTCTTTGGAACCCCGGCCTTTCTTCCTTGAACCCTGATATTCCGAAGTCATAATACACTTCCACAAATTCATAGTCAGGGTTTGATCTTATTTCATTTTCATAATGAGATATCTGATTTTCAAGTGAGTCTTCCTGCTCGTCATGCTCTGTAGAAACCCTGCAGTAGGCTGCGACTTTTTTCTTTAGAAGTTTAGGCTTACTTTCAATAATGCTAATCTTCAAGCTATCACCTCCTTAGGTATTCATCACTCTATCTGCCGATAATAGCAAGCAGAGAGTGGGAGAGGGTTCATATATTTATACTTGGTGCTTTGATAAAAAAAATTAATGACGTTTCCGCCATCTTGCTGCAGCATCCTCGTTACGGAATGCTGTATGCCCTTTTAGGTTTTTAAGTATGGTATTGCGTATCTCCCTGGTGTCTGCTTTATCAAGGCCAATGCGGACAAGCCAAGATCGCATATAAAACTTTTCATTTTCTTCTATAGTTTCATCGGGAGATACCCACTTTGCCAGATTGGAAGCATTTATCATGGCTTCCGCAAGCTTTTTATATGTATCCGTATCAGGTAATCCGGTAATTGTAAGCATGCCATCGGTGATGGTTAATCCCGTCGGTGCAAATGTCTGTATCCGGGAAAGCATGATGTCTGCAGTTAAGTCCCTGTCTCCTAAAGCGGCAACAAGCTCATTTGATATATTAAAGGCCCTATAGCCTAAGGCCCTTTCAAGAAGGTATTGCTTGCTGTGTATCATATTGATAAGGTTTCGTATTGCCACCGGTGTGTTTACACCTATAGTAGTGTTTAAATGTGGTATGCCTTCACCCGCAATTCCCTCATCGGCAAGGTTTTGTTCAAGTATCAATAGTTTGTCCGGATCATTGCAGGAAACATTACCATCTCTGTCTATAAGGAAGTTGTTGAACCGATACTCAAATTTAGGTGGGCCCGAGTAAACTGCCTTTTCACCTAATAGGCGTTCAATGGCTTTAATTCCTGTTTTCTTGTCTGTAAGCTTCATGGTTAGTCCTCCTTTTGGTACCATACATCACTCTTAAAATGGATATTATCAAGTCCAAAAGCGGGCTTTTATAAAGCATTCACGGCTGCAATAGGTTCTGTGGTTATTGCCATATGCAGTAAACTCTTTACCACAGCAGGCACAGGTTCCCTGGTATAGAGCCTTATCAAGTTTGCGTCCTTCCTCGGGGTGCTTCTTCCACCAGCTTCTCCTGCATGCCTCAGAACAGAAGCGCCTGCGTCTACCTTTACCAGGTGGCTGGGTGATCTCGATACCACAGTTTTTACATATCCTTCCATCAGATATCATTTTCTCTGTTGCCTTGCCACCAAGGCCCCTCGATTTACATATGTACCTTACAGCGTCCCTTTTCTCACCGACAGCGTTAGCGATAGCCTGGTATCCCATGCCTTCATTCCTTAATTGTAAAATCTGATCTCTTGTATCCGTTGTCATTACATCCAACCTCCTTCCAAGCTATAGTCCGCGGGAAAAACGCCAAATTTTACACAAAGGAAAAAAATGTTAGGGAGACATAAATATAAGGAAAAAACCGATGCCGGGTAAAAAAAGACAGAAAAAATACGGACTATAGCTTGAAGGGGTATGCCCTTCAGGAAGGAGGCCGGCATGGAAAAGCTGGAGGAAAAGAAGTATAAAACGATGGTTTATATCTGTTCTCCGTACGCAGGTGATATCGAGGGTAACACAGCAAAGGCTAAGAAGTACTGTAGATGGGCTACGGATAAGGGTTGCATTGCAATTGCACCTCACTTGCTGTTTCCGCAGTTTATGTCAGAGGAGACCGAACGTGAGGAGTCCTTACATAATGGGATGGTTCTGCTTGGGAAGTGTGATGAGCTGTGGGTGTTTGGTGACACCATATCATCCGGTATGAGGGCTGAGATTGAAAAAGCAGAAAAGTACCGTAAGAGGATACGATACTTTTCAGGAGAGGAGGCGTTATGTACATAACAATAGTGGATGCATCCTTTAGTAGGAAGGAGGCCGGATGATGCGTGATTTATCTATAGCTTTCGGTAGTAGCTGTCAGGCAAAGGTATGGTCAAATAAAAAGGCATCCTTTGATGATCTTAAGTCAAGGCTTTGTACAACGATACGGACCCCTGAGTCAGTTGAGGAGTATGCAAAGTTCAATAAAGCCGATAAGGAAAAGGCTAAGGACCATGGAGGCTTTGTGGCAGGTGTACTTAAAGATGGAAGGCGCAAGATCGGAAATGTAGTATCAAGGTCAATGATAGCCCTTGATGGGGATAAGGTACCTGAGGACTTTGTAGATAATTACTCCCCGCCATATACCTGTGCACTATATTCAACGCACAGTCATACAGCCGACAAGCCTCGTGTGAGGATAGTTTTTCCGCTGACGAGGGATGTAACATCTGAGGAGTTTGTTGCCATATCACGGTATGTGGCTGATATGATCGGCATTGACTATTTTGATGAGTGCTCATACAGACCAAACCAGCTGATGTACTGGCCAAGCACACCATCAAACGGTGATTTCATATATGAAGAATACGATCCCGGCTGGCTTGATCCCGATGATATTTTATCAGCGCACCCTGAATGGACGGATCCCACAAGGCTTCCTACATCATCAAGGGAAAGTACAGCAAAGGTCCCAAATACCAAAAAGGTAAAGGATCCTCTTGAGAAGGATGGAATCGTGGGTATTTTTAACAATGTATATTATCCGATAAGCCTGGCTGTTGATAAGTATTTATCGGATGTGTATGAGCCTGTAGGTAGCGAGGGAAGGTACCATTTCATCGAGTCAAGCAGTCTGCCCGGGGTAGAGGTCATTGATGATAAGTTCATATACAGTCACCATGCCAAGGACCCGGCATACATGAGACTTTGTAATGCATTTGATATCGTAAGGGTTCATATGTTTGGTGATAAGAGCGATAAGGAGTCCTTCAGTGCTATGTGCGATCTGGCAGCACAGGATGATGATGTGAAGGTAATGCTTCTTAAGAAAAGGAGGCAGGATGCAATAGAGGACTTTGATGAGTCGTGGATGAAGCAGCTCTCATATAATGCCAAGACCGGAGAACTTAAGAATACACTTCATAACATCACTCTTATCATGGAAAATGATGATTTTTTAAAGGGCATAGTGTTTAATCAGCTGGCTGATGGAATGGAAATAAAGGGAGTGGTTCCATGGAAGCACCCTGCCAGGTTTTGGCGGGACGCGGATGATGCACAGCTTATAAGCTATATCGATAGTAACTATGGAACCTTCTCGGAGAGAAATTACCGTGTGGCTGTAACGAAAGTATCTGATGACAGATCATACCATCCTATAAAAGAAATGTTTAACTCATTACCTGAGTGGGACGGGATACCTAGGGTAGATACTGTTTTAATAGACTATCTGGGAGCTGAGGATAACGAGTATGTGAGAGCGGTGACAAGGAAATCCCTTTGTGCAGCTTATAAGAGAGTTTATAATCCGGGGATCAAGTTTGACTCCATGATCGTTTTAAACGGAGCTCAGGGAATAGGTAAAAGTACACTTATTGCATCCCTTGGAATGGACTGGTTCTCCGACTCATTATCTTTATCTGATATGAATGATAAGACAGCTGCAGAGAAACTGCAGGGATATTGGATCTTAGAGATAGGTGAGCTTGCAGGAATGAAAAAGGCTGATATAGATAAGGTTAAAGCCTTCATCTCCAGACAGGATGATAAGTACAGAGCCAGCTTCGGTCGGCGCGTGACGCCCCATCCGAGGCAGTGCGTATTCTTTGGTACCACTAACAGTGAACATGGATATTTACGTGATATTACAGGTAACCGTAGGTTTTGGAACGTAAAGGTTACCGGTGAAGGTATATATAGTCCTTGGGATATTACAGCTGAGGATGTAAAGCAGATATGGGCCGAGACAAAGGTCTTAGCTGATGAGGGAGAGCTTTTATACCTTGATGCCAATATGGAGGAATTTGCAAAGCAAGAGCAGCGTGAGGCTATGGAGCAGGATGAGCGTGAAGGACTTGTCAGGGAATACTTAGATACACTTCTTCCAGATGACTGGGACACAATGGATATTTATCGTAGGCGTGATTATTACCGTGACGTGAATGATCCGATCAGGCCTGCAGGCATCCATGAACGTACCACTGTGTCAAATATGGAGATCTGGTGTGAGTGCTTCGGTAAACCCAAGGAAGATATAAGGACATCAGACTCTTATGCTATCTCATCCATCATGATGCGTATTGAGAATTGGCATAAGACTGAGTCGAGAAAGTATCTTCCGATTTATGGTCGACAGCGGATTTATAAAAAGGGATAGGTCGTCCCCTGTCCCAGAACTTGTCCTAATAGCTGTCTCCACATCAAACACAGTAGCCGTAAGGCTTTGAGGGCGGTGTGGGGACAAGAGGACAAGTTCATATATATATACAAAAATATTTATATAAAAAAAGTGGTTCCTGTACCCGCGCGCGCGTATTTGCGCGTATAGAGATTTCTTGTGCCACTTGTCCGCTTAAAACGGATGAAAGTCAGTATTTATGCGGTTTTGGCGTGGGACAGGTATATGGGACAGTTTTTTTGAAGGGACAAGTATGAGAGAAAAATATATTGAACAGAAATTTAAAAAAGCCGTTGATAAGTCAGGGGGCCTCGCGCTTAAATTTAGCTCTCCGGGATTTGATGGTATGCCTGATAGGATCGTGCTTTTTCCTAAAGGTAATATTGGCTTTGTGGAGGTTAAGGCTCCGGGGCAGGTACCAAGACCCCTGCAGCTATCAAGGCATAACCTACTTAGGCGATTAGGGTTTAAGGTGTTTGTTCTTGATGACATAGAGCAGATAGGAGGTATCATTGATGAGATACAAGGCACATGAATATCAGGAGTATGCAACTGAGTATATTCTATCTCATCCAATAGCAGCGGTATTACTCCAGATGGGACTTGGTAAGACAGTAATAACGCTGAGTGCCATAGTGGATTTACTTTTTGATTATTTTAAAATTCGGAAAGTACTTATTATTGCGCCTCTTCGTGTTGCGCAGATGACATGGTCTGATGAGATAAAGAAGTGGGATCACCTTGGCATTTTGCAATATAGCATTGTAGTCGGGACACCGGTTCAAAGGCGTAAGGCTTTGGATGCTAAGGCAGATATTTATATAACAAACAGGGAGAATGTTCAATGGCTTTGTGAGAACTACCCGTCCTTTTTTTCAGAAGATACTATGATAGTTATTGATGAGCTTTCATCCTTTAAGTCCATTCAGGCTAAGAGATTTAAGGCATTAATGAAACAGAGGCCAAAGGTAAGTAGGGTAGTAGGTCTTACGGGATCACCATCGAGTAATGGTTTAATCGACCTTTTTGCAGAATATAAGCTGTTAGATATGGGAGTTAGGTTAGGTAGGTTTAAGGGTAGGTATGTAGAAAGCTACTTTAAGCCAGATAAAATGAATGGTCCGATAGTATATTCCTATAAACCCCAAGAGGGGGCTGAGGAGGCTATATATGAAAAGATATCGGATATAACCATATCGATGAAGGCTTCGGATCATATAAAGATGCCGGAGCTTATAAATACTCAATACGAGGTATGTTTATCGGATGATGAGATGAATGTTTATAAAGGATTAAAGGAGGAGCTGGTGATTGATCTTCCAAATGGTGAGGTTACAGCGTCTAATGCAGCAGCCCTTTCAGGAAAGTTAAGCCAAATGGCAAATGGTGCTGTCTATGCAGATGATGAGGTGCTTCATATACATGATAGGAAGCTTGATGCTTTGGAGGATATCATTGAGGCTATGAACGGTAATTCGCTGTTGGTTTCTTACTGGTACAGGCACGACTATGAAAGAATAACGAGGCGCCTTACAGAAAAGGGAATTCCTTTTGAAACGCTTACGACAGAAGAAGCTATTCGTAAATGGAATGAAGGAAGGGTGCTTGTAGGACTAATACACCCTGCATCAGCGGGACATGGGTTAAACCTTCAAAAAGGCGGTAACACCCTTGTATGGTTTGGATTAACCTGGTCATTGGAATTATACCAACAGACCATAGCAAGACTCTGGAGGCAAGGCCAAGAGGCAGGGACTGTAGTTGTACAGCACATAATTACAAAGGATACGATTGATGAACGTATAATGAGGGCATTATCAAAAAAGGATAATACACAGATGGCTTTGATAGATGCGGTCAAGGCGGAGATAAGGTTCGGAACGGTCCGAGCATGATAATAAAACATGCGGAGGAAAAAAATGACAGCAAAAGAATACTTATCACAGGCGTATCGGTTAGACCTTGAGATCAATAATAAGATAGAGATCATGGATTCGATGCACAGTCTTGCCACAAAGGCTACGAGCACCTTTAGCTTGGTACCACCTTCGGGAACAAGGAACGTCCATAGGTTAGAGGATACGCTTGCAAAGATAGTAGACATGGATATCGAAATCAACAAAAAGATCGATAAGCTTGTGGACTTAAAGAAGGAGATCATAGATGTGATCGGCAGGGTTGATAACCGTGAGTACAGGCTGCTTTTGGAAATGAGGTATTTAAGGTTTATGACATGGGAGGAGATAGCAATAGACCTTGGATACAATATCCGACACATATACAGAATCCACCGCGAAGCACTGGCTAAGGTAAGGGTTCCATAAACGTGTCACTAAATGTCACTATGAAAACACTGTGGATGTGATACAATAGTATCATGAAAATATTGTAAAAGCGAAAGACCTCCGGGGATAAACTCCAGAGGTTTTTTTATTGCAAAGGAACGAAAGATGCCATACAAGCCAAAGAAGCCATGCAGCTATCCGGGATGTCCGAAGCTGACTGACGGCAGGTACTGTGAAGAACATAAAAAGGTAATGAATAAACGATATGAAATGTATAAAAGGGATCCGATGACAAAGAAACGATACGGAAACAACTGGCAGAAAATAAGGAAGCTGTATGTTTCTCTTCATCCTTTATGTGAAGAGTGCCTAAAAAACAAAATTGCGTCACCGGTAGAACATGTCCATCATATAAAACCCTTAAGCGAGGGCGGGACAAATGATTTTGATAACCTTATGTCCTTATGTAAGTCATGCCACTCCCGCGTACATGCAAAGCGCGGTGATTACTGGAAAAATGCTCCAGGGGGTGGGGGGAGTTAAATCACAAAAGAGTATGGCCTAAGGGAACGGGCGCAGGGTCTTGCGTGTAAAAATCGCGAAATCAAACGGGGTATAAGGGGAGGTGCCTATTTCAAAGGTTTATGATATAATCCGTGGTGAGATTATATCGAAAGATAATTCGAGGTATCGGATTACGCGAACCAGAAAGGGGCCATAAGACATGAAAGAAAAAGAACACAAAATCCTTAACCATCCCATACTCGGATATTTCCTCCTGATGATTTTTTCGTTGGTAATTGCGGGAATACTCAGCTACGTCATTGATAACATGATACTGGCCAGGATGATTCCCGCAATTACCAATGAAAAGATCATCAGGAGGAAATATCCGAGTATGGGATGGTTAAGGATTTTGTGTTCTTTTTCTTTCATGTCTTATGGCCCCTTTCTGGTTCGCGTAATCCTACCTCGAATTATCTTTCGATATAATCTCACCACGGATTATATCAGAAACCTTTGAAATAGTCACCTCCCCTTATACCCCGTTTGATTTCGCGATTTTTGCGAGATCGAGGCCGGCCCGTTCCTAGCGCCAAACGCTCCCAGAGATTCATACCGCCCCTACCCGGCTGTTAGTATATAACACGACCAGGCCATATAACGAAAACGTCT
>JAILJC010000195.1 GCA_024694965.1 Lachnospiraceae bacterium | reverse complement strand
TGTTGTACCCCTTTTTTACATCGTGGGTCTTGTAAAACTCCTCAGGATTTAATGATAGCATATGCGTTGATATGTAACAAGGAGCGGATTCACCCCGTTGCAATAAGGATAATTACATTTTATAATATTGTACATGAGCAGGAATAACGGGGAAGATCTTACGATCAAAAAACACATATCCGCCCGTCAGGTCATAAGGAGGATGGGGATAAAGCAGATGCTCTCTTTTCTTCTGCTGCCTCTTTTTCTGATCTTTCTGATATTCATGAACTTCCGCATGATGTATGGCATTATCGCCGATAACATCAGGTATGACGGCGAGTACCGCGTCAGGAAGTATTCCGTCGCATTTGAGGATTCACTTGCGGGCGGCGTGAAATCAATGGAATACATTTCATATAATCTCGAACATATGCTGAAAAGCGATGCATCTAACGAGGAGATCCTCGATTTCATTGTAAAGGAAACTGAAACCTACTCCGAGGAATTCGATGCGGATTCCACGGGCATTTACGGTTTTATCAGGGATGAATATATGGACGGTGTCGGCTGGGTTCCCGATGAGTTTTATGTCCCGACCGCAAGGCCGTGGTATGTTGATGCAAAGAAGCAGGCCGGTGATCTGACTTATGTGGCGCCTTACGTTGATGAGATGACGGGCGATACGATAATGACTCTGGCGAAGCTTTTATCGGACGGTAAGAGCGTTGTCGCTGTCGATCTTAAGCTTAACGAACTGCAGGAGCTTACCGATTCACTGCTTGCAGTGTCAGATAAAGGTACTTATGTAGTGGTCCTTGATGAGGACGGAACGGTCGTGGCACACACGCTCGCCGATCAGGTTGGACATAACTATTTAAAGGAAGATATACAGCCCGGACACGATATCGCAACTGAGCTGCTGCTTGAACATGAGGATCAGTTTGATGTTTCCTGGAGCGGTGGAAGTGATTATGTATTCTCACGTGAACTCGGAGGCGGCTGGTACGTACTGTCGGTGACCAATGAATCACAGACGTTTGCGAGGGTGTTCGAAGCGATCCGCAGCAGTGTCATCGTTGCCGTTATAGGAGCGCTTATGATCATAATAGTGCTCATGAGGATGACTCTGCAGAGGATCAAGGCCGAGGATTATGACGCGAACCTTCGGACTATTGCGGGCATATATCTGTGCATGTATAAAATGGACCTTATATCGGACACATTTGAAGAGATAAACTGTTTCTCGGATGATATAGCCGCGCTTATCGGAGGTAAGGGAACGGAGGCCGCAAAGACCCTTAAAAAGCTTGTGAGCTCACTTACCGATGCGCGCTCGCGCGAGGAGATGATCGAGTTTGCCGATGTCTCTACACTCAGTGAGCGCATGAAGAAAACGGACCATTTAACCATCGAATTTATAAACCATAAGGATATATGGTGCCGCGGCCGTTTCCTTGCAGCTGACCGCGAAGCGGACGGCAAGCTTAAAAGCGTCATATGGACTATAGAGTATATAGATGAAGAGAAGCGTTCGCGTGACAGGCTGCAGTATTTGTCGGAGACCGATGCGATGACGGGCATCAACAACCGCGGCAGCGGCGAGAGCAAGATACGAAAGGCGCTCTTAAACGGCAAGGGCGGCACGTTCATGCTGCTTGATGTCGATAAGTTTAAATCGATAAATGATAATTATGGACATGATGTCGGCGACAAGGTGCTGATCGCGATCGCCGAATGCATGATGCGTTCATTCCGTGATAATGATATAATAATGAGGCTCGGTGGGGATGAATTCGCGGTATACACTCCGCACGTCTGCAGCCGTGAGAGCAGCAGCGCGATAGTCGAGCGTTTCACTAACGGCTTAAAGCGCCTGCGTATAACCGAGATGGGCCGCACGCCCATAGAAGTCAGCATCGGTGTTGCCTTCTACACGCCGACGGATCATTTTTCCTTCGACGATCTGTATAAGCGCGCCGACAAATGCGCATACGACAGCAAGAGTCACAAGGGCATATATGTTACTTATTATGAATGAGTGAGCAGGGACGGTTCCGGTTGACTCATTTTGGATAACACTATTTGATTGAATTACGGGCTGTTGTACCGTATAATTACAATATCAGCATAAAACTTCGACGACCGGAGGCGAGACCGTATGAAAGTTAGAAGGATCAGCATATCAAACAAACTGATCGTTGCGATCATCTTTTTGTTCCTTGTTTCGGATGTGATCCTGGGCATGGTGGCTTATAAGAAGTCATTCGCGATGCTCAACGACCAGATAAAACACAGCACCGAGAGCATAGCATCGTGCGTTGCCGCCGTTATCGACGGAGAGGTGGTGGCATCCGTTCAGCCCGGGGAGGAGGATACGGAGGAATACCTTAAGGTGAGCAGGATGCTGACGACCTTCCTTGACAGCGCCGGCGTTGAGTACGTGTATACGATAAGGTATGCGCAGGGCGGCGGGATGGAGTACGCGATCGATGCCCAGATAGAGGATTACTCTGCGATAGGCGACGAGTTTGAGGATGAAGAGGCGGAACCGGCATTATCCGGAAGCGTTGTGTCAAGCAGCGAACCTTATACCGATGACTGGGGCACGCATGTATCGGCATACAGCCCCGTTTATGTAGGTGATAAGGTGGCAGGCGCTGTCGGTGTTGATGTCAGCGCGGAGTGGATAGAACAGCAGGCCGCGGCGCTGCTTCGTACGATCATCATTGTGTGTGTATGCGTAATTGCGGCAGGTGCCGTACTGCTTGTGGTCATCGGCCGCACGCTGAGGCATAAATTCGTGGTACTTAACGATAAGATCGTCGAGCTTACAAAGGGTGACGGCGACCTTACGAGGCAGATAAACATCAATTCGGGTGATGAATTTGAGGTTATCGGCGAAAACGTCAACAAGCTGATCGAGTTCATACGCCTGATGCTTCTTTCCATACATGCGGAGTCAAACAGGCTCAACAGAGCTTCGACCGAGATCGCCGACAATGTGCGAGGTGCCCGTACCGATGCGCAGTCCATCTCCGACACGATGACGGATATGAGTTCGACGATGCAGCAGACGGCAGAATCACTTAATGAGATCAACGCCCTTATGTCCGAGATAACAACGGCGTTTGACGATATTGTACGCGAGATCGACAGCGGGCGTGATTTTGCCCATGAGGTACGTGAATCGGCATCGTCCATAGGCGGTAATGCAGAGAAGGAGCACAGTGCCACGGAAACAAAAGCGGCAATAATGGCAGCTTCCGTATCCGATAAGATCGAACGCTCGAAGGCCGTAAGCCGGATCGAGGACTTAACAGGCGATATAATCGCGATATCAAACCAGACAAACCTGCTTGCTCTTAACGCTTCGATCGAGGCGGCGCGCGCGGGTGATGCGGGCAGGGGCTTTGCGGTTGTCGCAACGGAGATAGGAGAGCTTGCAAATAACTCTCAGTCAGCCGCAACCCAGATACAGGCCGTTTCGTCTGAAGTGGTTACCGCCGTGAACGAACTTGCGGCAGAGTCACGCAGGCTTCTTGATTTTGTAAAGGAGGCCACACTTGAAGGCTTTGAAGGTCTGGTTAAGATAAGTGAGGAATACCTTAATTCGGCTGAGCGTATTGCCGATATGATGGAACGTTTTGCCGAGGCTTCGGAGCAGGTCCGCGCAAACATCGACCGTATAAGGGAATCCACCGATTCTGTAAACCTTGCGGTTGAAGGCGCGGCAGACGGAGTATCAAAGACAGCGGAGAGGTCCGTTGAAATGTCAAATAACATGACACGCATAGATGAGGAGGCTTTGGCCAGCAGCGAGATATCCAACGGCCTTAAAGCCGAGGTAGGCAAGTTTAAACTTGAATAGTAAAAAGGAGGTAGCTTTATGGCAGAACTTACACTTACCAAAGACAATTTTGAAGCTGAAGTCCTTAAATCGGATGTACCGGTACTGGTTGATTTTTGGGCACCGTGGTGCGGCCCCTGCAAAATGGCCGGTCCGCTTATCAGTGAAATAGCTGAGGAGTATGACGGAAAGTTTAAGGTAGGCAAGGTGAACGTTGATGACGAACCTGAGCTTGCCGAGCAGTACGGAGTAATGAGCATTCCCATGGTGGCAGGATTCAAGGATGGCAAGATGACAAACAAGATCGTGGGACTTCGTGGAAAGCAGGAGTATATCTCGCTGGTTATTTAAATATCCCGCGGGTTGTTTGATCATGGATAAACGTAATTACCAGAAGGAACTCGATAAAGTATTGGAAGGCCTTGACACCAGGCCTTCTTTGCTTCTGCACAGCTGCTGCGGTCCATGCAGTTCGTATGTGCTTTCTTATCTGTGCAGGTTTTTTGATGTAACACTGTTTTATTACAATCCGAACATCTATCCGACGGCTGAATACGATAAGCGCCTTAATGAGCAGCTGCGGCTTGTGGGTCTGCTGAATGATGATCTGAGAAAGGTGCGCGGCGGTGATCAAGCACCGGTGCTCCCTGCAGGTGCGTGTGATATAAGGGTAATAAACGGGACATATGATCCAAAGGTATTTGAACGGGCCATACACGGACTTGAGGACGAACCGGAAGGCGGGAGGCGCTGCCATGTATGCTATGAACTCAGGATGCGTGAGGCTGCGTATGAAGCAAAAAAAGGCGGGTATGACTACTTCGCCACTACATTAAGTGTGAGTCCGCACAAAAACGCGGATTGGATAAATGAGATCGGAAGCGAGCTCGAGGCGGAAACGGGAGTTAAACACCTGCCCTCCGATTTTAAAAAGAGGGAAGGCTATAAACGCTCGATCGAACTGTCTAAGGAGTACGGCCTGTACCGCCAGGATTATTGCGGCTGCGCCTACTCTTTAAAAAATGAGTCAAACGGAACCGTCCCCACTGACTCACTCACCGGGAGGATGATATGAAGGGAAAAATGTTAAAAAGGGTCATCGCGTGGTTTATAGCCGCTTCGATGCTTATGATGTGCGGCTGTAATGCCAATGTTAACATTAATTCGCAGCCAAAACTCAAAGAGCAGGAGACCGCCGGTAAAAAGGTGATCGATTATTCCTATGCGTCAAAGGAGGAGGGCATAAAGCTGCTTATGTCAAATACGGCATATTATGACGGCTTTACCCAAAATGACCTTGATTATAAGGCGCAGAAAAAGGGTGCGACCATGGAAGAGTATCTCGATTTTGCGAAGGAGCAGGTGCTTGACTTTACGGATGAGCAGAAGGCAAGGATAGATGAGATGATGGCCGACATAGAGAAGAAGCTTGATGAGAACGGATACACCCTTCCAAAGCTTGAACCCATTGTGTTCATAAGCACTACCCAGGAAGAGGAATGCGGTTCAGGGGCGTATACTCACGGTACGCAGATATACTTAAATGCGGAGTGGATCAGTGATCCCGAAAAGGGCGACTACGCCACTGCCGTAATGGCTCATGAAATTTTCCACTGCACTACAAGGAGTAACCCGGAATTCAGGAAGGCGATGTATAAGATCATAAACTTTACGGTTGTTGAAGATGATTATGCGCTCCCGCCTTCGGTAAAGGAATACTTTATAAGTAATCCCGACGTGGAGCATCATAATTCATATGCGACGTTTACGATAAACGGTGAACCCGTTGACTGCTTCGCGGCACTTGTAACAACCAAACATTTTGAAAACAGGGGCGACAGCTTTTTTGACTGCATGACTACCGCGCTTGTTCCGGTTGACGGAAGCGATACTTATTATATACCCGAGGATACTTCCGATTTTTATGATGTGTTCGGGGAAAATACGGGCTATGTGATAGATCCCGAGGAATGCATGGCTGATAACTTCTCCTATGCTGTTGTTTACGGCCCGGACGGAATGGATGGAGAACCGTATAAAACTCCCGGGATAATCGAAGGGATAATTGATTATCTTAAAAACGGAGGGGAAGAGTCACCCGCTGAAAACAGTGAGGAAGAGAAGGACGCCGAAACCACGGACAGTGAAACCGCCGCAAATGAAAACATCATCGTAAACGGTGATTTTTCATCCGATGATGTCAGCATGTGGGGCGTCGAGGTCGGCAGCGGCAATTCTACCATAACCGCATGCAATGATCCTGAAAACGCTCCCGAAGGTTATGAAACATACGGGCTTATCGAAAGGGATCCTTCAAAGTCAATACCTTTTGAATGCTTTGCGCAGGATATAACCGCATCGCTTTTAAGCGGTGTTACTTATGATTATGAATTCTACGTAAAACTATCGGATGATTATAAGGATGCACCGGCGGAGCAGAGGCAGGTCGACTTTGCTCCGTATATAACCGTGAACGGGCAGACGAATTATCTCGGTTCATATTCGGAGGAGATCACGGGCGTGTCAAGTGTACAGCTTGAGCCCGGAGTATGGACCAGGTTTGAAGGAACGTTCACTCCGGATTTCAACGGCAAGCTCGAGCGCGCGGTAATAAGGATAGTTGAGCAGGGGACCGATTACGGAAGCGGGACCTGCGTGCTCGGTGATTACTGTGTAACCGGCGTTAAGCTGATCCCGAAGGGCAGCGCGGAAGAATTAAAACAGGCTGCGAAAGAGTCGGGACAGGCAGTTGAGATCGAGAAGGACATCCCCGACCTGCGTGACTATATAGCATCAAAGGACGGTCTCGGTGAAGACGCGATCTGCGGTGCCGCGATAGGCATTGGTGCGCTTTCGGATCAGGCAGTTATGGATATAATTCACAAGCATTTCAATGCTGTGACTCTTGAGAATGAGCTTAAGATGGATGCGATGTTCGGATACAACAACGCTGCGTATGCGCCGGACAGCATCCACGAGGAGGAATTAAACGGTGAGAAGATAATGGTTCCGACACTCGATCATTCACGCGCTGATGCGGTGCTTGATGAGCTGCTTAAGTGGAACGATGAAAATCCCGACAAAAAGATCCGCGTCCGCGGCCATGTACTAGTGTGGCATTCGCAGGCACCCGAGTGGTTCTTCCATGAGGACTACGATGCCTCAAAGGCATATGTATCAAAGGAAGTCATGGATAAGCGCCTTGAATGGTATATAAAGACGATGCTTGAGTACTATACGGGAAAGGATTCGAAATATAAGGGCATGTTCTACGGCTGGGATGTCGTTAACGAAGCGGTTAGTGATTCTTCGGGAAGCTACAGGACAGACGAGGAGGACGGTGACGATAAGTTGAGCGATCCCACGCACTCGATAAAGTCAAGCTGGTGGCATGTATATAAGGGCAACGAATTTATTAAGAACGCGTTTAAATATGCCAATAAATATGCCCCGGCCGACGTTGAACTGTATTATAATGATTATAACGAGTGCGAAAGCGGCAAGATGGAGGGTATACTTAATCTTATTAAAGATGTTAAGAATGAGCCCGGTACCCG
>JAILJC010000172.1 GCA_024694965.1 Lachnospiraceae bacterium | reverse complement strand
AAAGTCGACGGCGATGATACCTGCGATATTGCCTGAAGAATCATACACCGGGCTGTATGCGCTGTAGAACTCACCCCACGCATCCGAGTAAGGGACTTCATCGACCGAGGCAACACCCCTGCCTGCGTTGGCAAGCGCCTCGGTATATTTAACGCTGTCGCCGTAGCTTGCGGGGTCTTCCTGATCGAGGTCCATGGTGAAGATAAACTGTCCGTCATCGTCCTGCTTAATGCTGTAAATGTATTCGAGCTCGACGTTATCGCGGAAGATGGCGAGCTTTTTGTACAGGTCGTTGTATTTGTCGCTGCCGACATCCTCCTTTTTAAGCGAACCAAGCACGTCACCGTCAACGGAAGCCGAAGCACAGTTTGCTATATCCAGCATTCGCTGTCGGATCGCCGTTTGTATACCTGTCCTTGCCCTGTAAACGGAAACCGTACAGAAAAGGAAACTGGTTATAAGCAGTATGGTCTCCACCAGCATTATTATCTTGGTTGATAAACTGTATCCCTTGCCCGATTCTTTCCTGGTCATCCCTATCCTGCCTTTATCAGTACACGGTTACACTGCATTCGTTCCTTACTCCGCCTGTCTCGGTGTATATAATAACACTGCCCTTGCTCTTTCCCCTTACTTTTCCGCCCGCTTCCACGGTTGCAATGTTTTCGTCCGATGATTTCCAGACGATATCGTTCTTCTTAAACTTTGTGTTCTTAAGGGACACGGTCGTGGTGCCGCCTACCTTAACCTTTACAGCCTGCTTTGCGATCGTCGGGCGTGTGATATAAACATTACATGTATAAACCCTTCCGTCGATGGTGGCCCTTAACTCTACGGGGGTGTCATCGTTATCTGCCACAAGACCCTTTATCACCGCCTTGCCCGTAAGAAGGCCGTTCTTGTCCCTCTGACCCACTGCGATCATGCGGCTTATGTCAGAAGAAGTAAATGCCGCTTCCGATGATGCCTTTACGTTTTTCATCGAAATGACGAGCTCCTGCCCTGTCTTTATATTGTATGACTCTTTGGCAAACTTGGGGATCGCGACCTTCACCGTTGCCTTGACGGAATAATCCTTTACGGCACCGTTCTTGCCTTTTTGGGATATAAATACCTTTATTGTTGTCTTTCCCGCGGCCGATGCGGTTATCGTACCGTCCTCGCTTACCGTGGCCACTTCGGGTTTTGAGCTTGTAAAGCCCACAAATGAATACTTGCTTCCGTCCTCCACATTGGTAATGCAGTCGTATACGGAAAGCGTCTGTCCCTCATAGGTGAGCGTCTTATTGAATTTTATCACAGGCTTCGGGAGTATTGTAAGGGTGATCTTGTCATACTCGGCCCCGTCATACTTATCCACCGCCACAACAACGGCTTCGCCTGCCTGCTTTGCCTTAAGTATACCCTTTTTATCTACGGACACGGCCGCTGATGATACCCTGAACATGAAATCGGATGCAGGGCATCTTCCTTCGAAAAACGCATTTGATGCATCAAGCTGCTCGCCTGCTACTATCGTGGCGGTCAGTTCACCGCCCGCTCTCTTTACAAATACCTTCGCCGTTGCGGTTTTGGTTATCTCATAATTATCGAGCTTTTCGACTGCCGTTGCGATAACGGCTGCGGTACCGATGCTTACGGGGGTTACGGTCACGGATCTTTTGTCGGATGATTCTTTTATGCTTACACAGCTGCCCTCAACGCTCCATGATATCTCGGCGAGGCTCGTACCCGGCGCGATCGCGGCACTTAACGTGCCTGACTCGTCGGTACCTAACGTGAGGCTTTCCTTATCCAGTTCAACACTGCTTAACAGCTGTTTTTCATCGACCTTCCACTTAGCGTAAAGGGTGATGTTGCTGTTTACCTTGTCGGTTTTGAACTTCCACTTCTGATCAAGCTCCGCATCCCTGTACCAGCCTTCGAACTTATACCTGCTCTTAACGGGCGGTTCAGGCTCGGTGACAAATCCGTTTTTGACCACGGTCTGGGGCTCTATCGGACTTCCGCCGTTTGTTTCAAATGTGCATGTATAGGTTTCAACATAGCGAGTAACGTAGTAGTCGGCTGATTCTACCTTACTTCTGTCTAAAAACCTGCCCCAATGGATGGATTTGTTGTAATTGCCTTCGGCTATGGTAACGCCTTCATCACTCTTTTCAAGTATGATGACCGTATGGGTGTTGTTATTGATCCTTAAGATATCTCCGACCTTTAAGTCATCATATATCACGGTTTTGTGCGCATATGCGGGCATGTCGCCGAACGCCGCGTCGCTTAAGATCATGCTGAATGCAACGCATCCGCCACCGGTGTAGATGGAGTACGGAACGGTTGAGCCTTCGGGATAATATATATTGTGCCACGAATATTTATCGCTGTCCGTCCAGGGTGTTCCTTCGGGATAATCGGACATCATCGCGATCATGCGCTGGTAGATGACGGCCTGATCGGTCGTATAAGGGACCGAAGCCGACAACGGAGCCTGCGACGAGCCGTCAAGCGACGGTACTTCCGCATCTTCGTCGGTATCAAATGTCGCAATATAATATCCGGTATCCGAATATGCCGAATCCGCAATCTGTGCGGCCGGTATGCCGGTTTCGTCCGTAAATTCTGCAATGTAATCTGCCCCGGCCTTATCGACCGAATCAGTCAATGCAGTATCTTCGGCGTCCTCAAGATACAGCGCTTCATCCGGCTGCTCCTCGGCTTCCTCGATATAAGCCGCATCCTGTAAGATGAGGTCTCCTTCCCCTGCAAAGACCGCAGCCGGGAACGAACCGACAACAAGTGCCAATGTCAGTATAAAACCTGAAATCCTTCTCATATTTAAACCTCCAGTTATTTAGGTGCCGCACACCGTTACAAAAATGTTACGATTTGCTGTAACAGTGCCACACACCGTTACGAAAATGTTACGATTTTACCGAAAAGGTTCCGCACACCTTTGAATATTCAGTCAAAAAGAACATCACAAATAGCCTTGCGATGTTCGTAGATACATCCTAATTTTATTATATTCCCGCCGCATTTGCAAGGAGCTTCTCCGTTACGGCGAGCAGTTCTTTCTGTTCGATCGGCTTGCTTATGTATTCCGTAAAACCCTCGGCAATATATGACGTGCGCATTCCTACGATCGCGTTTGCAGTAAGCACGACTACCGGTGTATCGCAGTTTATGTTTTCCTTATCGTCCCGTATCATGTGGAACGCCTCAATGCCGTCCATTTCGGGCATCAGGTGGTCCATGAATATGATATCGTATTTTGTCTTCTTTGTAAGTTCAATGCCTTCGGCACCCGAAAGGGCGCTGTCTATCGTCATCTCAGTATCGCGGAGCAGACCCTTGAATACCTGGATGTTTGTCTTAACATCATCGACAACAAGTACCCTTTTCCCCGGAGCCTTAAAATTATCCGCGCCGCTCTTTTCGATGTTCACGTGCTCCTTCATCCTTGTCGCGAAATCGCCCATCTTTTCGCTGCCCGTAACCCGCTGCGGGATCCATACGGTAAATACCGAACCCTCGCCGTACCGGCTCTTAACATCTATCGCGCCGCCCATCATTCCGACAAGCTGCTGCGTGATATGAAGGCCAAGCCCCGTACCCTCGACATTACGGTTCCTGCTTTCCTCAAGCCTTGAAAACTTCGTAAAGAGGTTATCAAGATCCTCCTCCTTGATCCCTATGCCCGTGTCGGTAACGGAAAACATGAGCTTGCCGTTTTCATCGGGAGAATCATCCTTTGACCAGTGATTCTCGACAAATGCGGCTTTAAGCCTTACGGAGCCTTCCTTTGTGTATTTGATGCCGTTTGATATCAAGTTGTTTATGATCTGGCGGATCCTGACCTCGTCACCGTGGTAGAGAGCCGGCATGTCGGGATCGTTTTCAAATATGAGCTCAAGGTTCTTCTCGTTTGCACGCATGAGGTTCAGCCTGTAGCAGCCGCTAAGGACCGAGAACAGATCGTAATCGGCGGGAACGAGCTCCATCCTGCCTGATTCTATCTTGGTAAGATCAAGGATATCATTGATTATCGACAGCAGGCTGTTGCCGGCGACCCTGACGCTTTCGGCGTACTCGACTATCTGCGGGTCATCGCTGTCCTTAAGGATCATGGCGTTCATTCCAAGTATCCCGTTTATAGGCGTCCTTATCTCGTGCGACATGCTGGCTAGGAAATCGCTTTTTGCGTTGTTTGCGATGTTTGCCTCTTCCCGCGCGATCTCAAGCTCCTTCATCGTCTTCATGAGCTTGCGGTAATCCGGCGTTTCGAGCGCAAAGAGCATGATCAGCGCGGAGAAAGCTTCGCCGAATGTGATAAGCAGGATGTTCCCCGCTATCATCTGTATCACCGTAAATATCGTAGGCAGGAAAAGGAACAGCGTGATTATCCTTGATATCTGGCTCTGCTGGTCGGCGTGGTTTTTTATCACAACAAACAGCATGTGCAAAACAACCGCCAGTGACAGGACATATGCGATCAGATACAGCTTTCCATGGATATATTCGCCGTTTGTGAACCGAAACATCCAGCCCGTAAAAATATTAAGAGTCACAAATGCGGTCAGTACATACAGGATGACCCTGTTGATCATCACCGATGTTTTGGAAGCGCTCGGATAGTAATTAAGGATAGTCCTCATTGCCAGGGCAACGCATAAAACGGATGAATACTGATAAAGCGTGTTAAGGATGAGATTAACGGGATCCGGGACCATGTATCCGTAGCAGATCGTATACGCGGTTATTATATCGATCAGAGCGCACGCGATCACAGAGTACACATACATGCGTACCAGCTTATGCCCGCGGGTCTCCGTGTAAAGGACTGTTTTCATGCCGACCGCGATGACTAAAAGTACCAGTATCGCGGCTATATCAAAGGAAATATTATAATACATAATAATAGTATAACATAATCTTGTAACAGTGCCACACACCGTTACGAAAATGTTACATACCTCTGTAACAGTGCTGTAACAGTGCCACACACCGTTACGAAAATGTTACATGCCGCTGTAAATACTGTATTCACATGAATTTACTGATATAGTAAAATATAAGGGAATATACTCCAAAAACACATGACCGGTATAGGAGGTGCACGTGGACGATATCAGAAAAGAACGGTTGGTACTATCCATTGTCACGCTTGCAGGAGTGGCGATAATACTGCAGAATCATCTGGGCGGCTGGGAGTTTTGGGTTCCTCCCGTTATCATTGCGGGGATCATCATCCAGTGGTTCCTCCACATCGCCCAAAAGCTTGAATTCAAAGCAAGGATATACTTATATTTTGCATTTTCGGCTTTTGCCTTATTTTACCTTGGTATCCACGATACTATTCTGTTTGATCTTTCCGTGGCGCTCACACTGCTCAT
>JAILJC010000109.1 GCA_024694965.1 Lachnospiraceae bacterium | reverse complement strand
GCTAAATCATATATTGTGATAGAATAGGCAACGTAATATAGTAAAGATTCAGCGGAGTTTATATGGATTACAGCAAATACGAGATTTACGATTTTGACAGCGTAAGCGCATTCAACATGTATACGGGGGCCAAGGAGCGCAGCTATAAGATGCACTGGCACTCGTACGGTGAGATCATGCTCGTTGGTCCGGGTGAGACAAATATCTACAAGGTAAACCAGAATACCTACAGGCTGGTGCCCGGTGATTTTGTCGTGGTGTGGCCCATGGAAATGCATGAGATCGTTGATGCCGACAGGGAAAAAGCATTGGTGATACAGTTCAGCAATGCCTTTATGACTTCCCTGTTCGACCTGCAGAGGATAATGCATTTTTACAGGAACCTCCATGTTATATGCATAAATGCTCATCCCGAGCTTGCGGCCAGGCTCAGTGATATAGTGTACAAGATGAATGATATCTTTTTCTCGGACACTCCCAACCGCGAGCTGCGCTGCTGCATGCTGTTCATGGAATTCATGCTCACGCTTGATATACACCGCAGCGAATTTGCGCCTGAGCTATTGGAAGGAGTACACAACGGATACACTGATGATGTGATGCGCAGGATGATATCCGTTACCGATCATATCAAAAACAACCTTACGTCCGATGATCTGTCGCAGGCAACCATGGCGAAGATGGCCGGTATAAGCAAGGATTACTTTTCGAGGATATTCAAAAACGTTACCGGAATGAATTACAACAAGTGGCTCAATATGATAAGGCTCGAGAAGGCTACCGAGATGCTCGCGATAGATGACAGGACCCTTACCGAGATCGCGATGCTTTCCGGATTCCAGAGCATACCAAGCTTTAACCGTGTATTCCGCAGCGAAAAGGGAATGACTCCGAGCGAGTACAGGGCTCTGTTTGCAGGGAACGAGATCCAAAAATAATAAATAATCATAACCGGGTGTTGACAAATGAAATTGATGTGATATCATAATGATATCAAAATCAATCAAAGGAGGAACACGGTTATGATTGAAAAAATTTATACAACAAATAAAAACGGCATGGCAGTGCTTGTGGGAGTGATACTGGGCTACCTGATCTCATTTTTGATTATGATGACGGGCGGGCTTTTCGAACCCATAGGTGGCCTGCTGTTTTTTCTTGCAATTCTTTTTGTTATGCTGGGCTGGATCCCGCTGCTTGGACTTAAGGTATTAAAGCCCCAGGAAGCATTGGTACTCACCCTTTTCGGTAACTACAAGGGAACGATCAAGGAACCAGGATTCTATTACGTTAATCCCTTCTGTACGGCCGTTAATCCTGCGGCGGGTACAAAGCTTGCACAGAGCGGAGAATCATCGGCCAAGGCGGATTCCATTTCCGTTGCCATGACAGGCACCAACGTTGCGGTATCGGGCTTAAGCAAAAAGATATCGTTAAAAGCAATGACTCTTAACAACGGAAGACAGAAGATAAACGACTGCCTCGGTAATCCCGTTGAGATTGGCATCGCCGTTATATGGAAGGTTACCGACACCGCAAAGGCTGTCTTCAATGTTGACAATTACAAGGAGTATCTCTCGCTCCAGTGTGATTCTGCATTAAGGAACATAGTAAGGATATATCCGTATGACGTTGCAACGGATGTTGATACGACCGGTGACGGACGTGCGGACGAGGGAAGCCTCCGCGGCTCGGCCGAGGTCGTAGCCGAAAGGATCAAGGACGAGATCCAGAGTAAGGTAACGGATGCCGGCCTTGAGATAATCGAAGCAAGGATAACATATCTTGCATATGCACCCGAGATCGCTTCCGTGATGCTCCAGCGTCAGCAGGCTTCGGCGATAATCGATGCACGCAAGATGATAGTTGACGGAGCGGTAGGCATGGTGGAGATGGCGCTTGAGCGCCTTAACGAGAAGGACATCGTCAACCTCGATGAGGAGCGCAAGGCAGCCATGGTATCCAACCTCCTGGTGGTATTATGCGGCAACCACGATGCGCAGCCCGTAGTTAATTCCGGAAGCCTTTACTGATGGCGGAAAAGAAACAGGTTCCTTTACGCTTGTCTGAGAAATTGTACGACGCCATAGCCGCATGGGCGGAAGATGATTTTCGCTCGGTCAACGGACAGATAGAATATCTTCTTACGGAATGCGTAAGACAGCGTAAGAAGAACGGAAAATACGTGGGCGAGGGGATAGACAAGCCCCCGGAACTGGATATTTAAAACAGAAACCCTCTTTTCTTTTGTTTGAGAGTCATTTATCGGACATATATTCGATTTTTATATGCTAGAATGTGTCCGTAAGTTAAAAACAGGCTGTAAGGGCAGCCTTAAGGAACTCGATAAATAAGGGAAAAGGGGGAATATTTATGAAGTACGCAGTTATAGACCTTGAAATGTGCAGGGTACCCAAGTCATCGGATAACGGGGAATACAGGTGGAGCCGCGAGACCATACAGATAGGGGCGGTCCTGCTTGATGAAAACTTAAATGTGGTTAAGAAATTCAGTACCTTTGTCCGTCCGCGGTTCGGCCGCATCGATCCTCTTACGGGATATCTTACCGGGATCACAGCAGAAAACGTTAATAATGCGGATTATTTTGAGGATGCGATCGGCAGGTTCTTAAGGTGGCTTAAGGACTATGATGTCAGGTGCGTATCATGGAGCTATCCGGTTGAAAATCAGATAAGGCGTGAAGTTGAGGCAAAGGGTATAAACGATCCCAGGCTTAATGCACTCCTTGATTCCTGGATCACCTGCCAGAAGCTGTTTGACGAAAAGATGGATACCGACAAGCCGTTGAGTCTTGCGGAAGCACTCAGTGTTTCCGACATCCGCAATGCGGGAATGGCCCATGACAGTCTTGTGGATGCATATAACACGGCGCTTTTGTTTAAGAAGGTTTTAAGCCGTCCGTTTCGCCTTGCCGCAGGCTGAAGATTAAATTTACATTAAAAGTGACGGATATGCTCCCTGACATATGGAAAAAATGCGCCAAATATGTTATCTTACAAGGGAATTTAACGTGATAGG
>JAILJC010000085.1 GCA_024694965.1 Lachnospiraceae bacterium | reverse complement strand
ATAAATTATGAGTATGCCCTCGGACCGGATGTGAAATATGTCATAGGGGGATATTCTCTGGCCGGCTTGTTTTCGCTTTACTGCGCATACAGGTCGGATCATTTTGCGGCTGTTGCGGCTGCATCGCCGTCCGTGTGGTTCCCGGGCTGGATCGAGTTCGCCAGGGAAAACAGCATGCTCACAAAGGCAGTATATTTAAGCCTCGGTGAGAAGGAAGAATTTACGAAGAATCAGACAATGTCCGCAGTCGGCGATAACATAAGGGAAATGGCGGATATCTGCGCCCATACCGCGGGTATAAGCGCGGTCAAGCTCGAATGGAATGAGGGGAATCATTTCAGCGAGCCGATGAAAAGGACAGCCAGGGGATTTGCCTGGGCCGTAAGGCATTTATCATAGCAAAACGGAGGCAGCTTAAAAATGGAACAGGATAACGCACTTAAAAGCGGTGCGGATGAACTTAAGTGGGAATGCATATCCACAGAGCATATCGTAAGGGATGAATGGATAGATTTTCGCAGGTGTGCATACAGGTTTCCGGACGGTTCGGTATTTGAACCGTTTTATAACTACAGCCGAAGGGATTACGTGGTGATCGTGGCAACGGATACTGAGGGAAATTACCTGTGTGTTAAACAGTTCAGGCAGGGCATAGGGAAGGTGACGACCGAGTTTCCTGCCGGAGGAATGGAAAGGAAGGACGGTAAGCAGTACAGGGCCGACGACAGCGATGTGATCTTTGAAGATCCTCTTAAGGCCGCAAAGCGAGAGTTAAGGGAGGAGACCGGATACGGTTCGGATGAATGGACTCACCTTTTGACCATTCCGTCAAATGCCACCATTGCCGATAATTACGCATATATTTACATGGCACGGAACTGTAAAAAGGTTTATGACCGTGACCTTGATGATACGGAGTTTTTAAATGTTGAGGTCATTAAGCCCAATGAGCTTGAGAAGATGGTAAATGCGGGGCAGTTTCAGCAGTCGGTGCATGTAATGGCATGGCTCTTGGCCATTAACCGAATTGGTCAATACGATGATTGAGTATGTGTTTTTTGCGGTAAACAGTATATTGCTGGGTGTAGGTCTTGCGATGGATGCCTTTTCCGTCTGCATCGCGAACGGGCTTAATGAAACGGGCATGATCCGCAGCCGCAGGTTTAAGATCGCAGGCGTGTTTGGGGGTTTTCAGGCTGCGATGCCCATGATCGGATGGTTCTGTGTCAGGGCATTGACCGAATGGTTTGCGGGGTTTCATAAGCTGGTCCCGTGGATCGCACTTGTTCTTTTGGTTTTTATAGGCGTCAAGATGATCCGCGACGGCTTGAAAGGTGATGAGACATCCGGTGAAGAAATTAAGGTAACATCCGGTCCGCAGCTGTTTATCCAGGGTATTGCAACGAGTATCGATGCACTGTCGGTCGGATTTACGATCTCGGATAACAACGCAGGTATGGCGGCGGGATCGGCACTTATCATAGGCGTAGTTACATTTGTAATATGCCTGATCGGTTTAAGCATAGGGCAGAAGGTCGGAAAGCGCCTTTCAAAAAGGGCACCGATCGTGGGAGGTATCATACTTATTGTCATCGGGCTTGAGATATTTATCAGTCATACGATATAATATTAATATCTGAGAGGATAATGATATGAGTTACTGTGAAAAATGCGGAAACAAACTGGGAGATAACGATAAGTTCTGCGGCAAGTGCGGAGCGGTATTAAGGTATATACCCAAACCGGCGCCCGAGGAAGCACCGAAGGCCGAGCAGTATATGGCGCCCGAGGAAGCACCGAAGGCTGAGCCGTACACCGCACCCGAGGAAGCACCCAAAGCTGAGCCGTACACTGCACCCGAGGAAGCCCCGAAAGCTGAGCAGTATACCGCGCCCGAGAGGGTACCGCAGCCCAGGCTTGCCGTACCTGACAGGTCGGGTAATAAGTCCCGGATCGCCATTATCATACTTGCCGTGGTCCTTGTCCTGGTACTTGCAGGCGGAGGCATTTTCCTGGCACAGTATTATTCGGATGATTCTTTCCTGGATTCACTGTTCCATAAGGATTCGGTCAAAGATGATGATGACACGGATGATGAGGAAGATGAGGAAGATGCGGAAGAGGAGGATGAAGAAGAAGTTCCTCCGGCTGATGATAAAAAGACTGATTCCGGAAAGGACGAAGCCGGGGAGAAAGAAGAGGCAGAGGCTTTTGCCGAACCCGAACCGACACCTGAACCCACTGCCGAGCCCGAACCGACCCCCACACCGATCGTATGGGAGGACTGGGATCTTGATTTTGATGCCGAGCAGGCCGCTACGGAGGAATGGGCCAGGGCATCCGTTAATAACAGGGAGCACTACAAGAAGAAGGATTATGACAGTGCGATATTCTACATTCAGGACGGGGTTCCCGTCATAATCGCCGCAAGGTCAGGCGTCAACGGATGGAAGTATAACAGGACATATATAGGCGCGGATATCTATTATGTCGAGCTTGATGACGGTTACAGCACGATCCAGACATTCTATTTTTCCGGAGGCAACCTTTACCGCGTTGTGGATATGGACGGCACCGTCCATGATTACGGCAGTGAAGGCTGGGAGGAATTTAAGGATATTGGCGATCACTTAAAGGAAGACAGAAAATCATTACTTGAGGATTACAACTGGAAACAGAAGTAATCTGAAGGCTTAAACCGATTGATTCTTGAGGGAGAAGAAACGCTGTATGAAGATAGCTTTATTTGTGGGACAGATTTATATTTATACTCAGCGTGAGATCATAAAGGGCGTGTACGAGGAATGCAGGAAGAATAATGACGAACTGCATCTGTTCTCGTTCTATGTCTCAAATGACGAAGGCTTTGATGTCGGTGAATATGAGTATATCAAACGGATGGAACTGTCGGGATTTGACGGGTTCATCCTTTATGCGAGTGCTTTCTACAATCCCTACATAAGGGGTGTGCTTGCGACCAGGCTTAAGGCATCGGGTAAGCCCTGCGTTTCGATAGACAGCTACGACAAGGATTTTTTCAATATAACAAGCTGTAACGGTGAGGCCATGGAGGAGCTCGTCGAGCATGTCATTACAAAGCATAACGTAAAAAAAGTTAATTTTGTAGGAGGCCCCGGGGACAGCATCGATGCACGGTACCGCCTTGATGCATGCACGAAGGTCTTGAGGCAGCACGGCCTTAAGCTGCCGAGGGAGAGGATATACGAGGGCAATTACTACGTTGACAGCGGATACAAGGCATATGATTATTTCAAAGAACATGATCTTATGGATGCCGATGCGTTCATATGCGTAAACGACCAGAGTGCGATGGGCGTGTTCTACAGGCTTTCCGAAGAGGGTTACAGGATCCCTGAGGATTATATAATCACCGGCTTTGACAATATCCCGCAGGCTGCCTATAACCAGCCGTCCATAACATCGATAAAAAGGTTTGAGAACAAGATCGGAAACAAGGCATATCATATGCTGACCGGGAAGAAGTGCACGGAGGTCAAGATAGCTCCGAAGCTTGTCATAGGAACAAGCTGCTGTCCTGACTGCAAGGTCAGCAAGGCAAAGCGTGAAGGTTACTTAAGGGAATGTATAAAGCTTTCCATGGATAACTCAAGGTTTGCCGGTTTTGTCAGCGACTGCAGCGCCGATTTCATGGCGTACCGCTCGTCAAGGGAGATGTATGATATGCTCCCTGATTATCAGAAGAAATTTAATATCCCGATCATGAGCATTATACTTGATAACGGCGGCAAGAAGCTTGAGATGCCTTATCACTACAATATTGAAAAGAATGAGAGGGTTTCCATGCAGCTTAAGCGGAGTGATATATACAGTGCTCCCGGCGAAGGTAACTTATATGTCTATTCGTCACTGCATTACGGTGATTCTTATTTCGGTTATGCGGTTATCACAAATTATATGGCGGCGATAGAGATGGAACTCTATCATATGTTCATAAACAATATTTCAAATATGTTAGAGTCAGCCCGCAAGTATAACGCTCAGGAGAGCTATATAGACAGGCTTAAGGACTTAAGCTATTACGATCCGCTGACGAAGCTTTACAACCGCCTCGGATTCTTTAACAAGGCAGAGGTTGATTTTGAGATAGGCCGCCAGACCGATAAGAAGATGTTTATCATCTTCGCGGATATGGACCGCCTTAAGGTGATCAATGATACGATGGGCCACAAGATGGGTGATGAGTATATCGTTGATTTCGCCAACATACTGTCTTCTTGTATCGACAAGGATGAACTGGCGATGAGGTTCGGAGGAGATGAGTTCGTTGTTTTTGGTGTAGCCGAGTCCGCCAAAGAGGTTAAGGATAAGATCCGGAGTATCCAGGAGTCGATCAGGGATTTCAACGAAAAGGGAAAATATTCTCCTTATATTCTCGGAGTAAGCATGGGTTACACGATGATCGCGCCCGATACGGACAAATCACTGTTCAGTTTCATCGAGGCTGCAGACGGAAAGATGTATCTTGCCAAGCAGGAAAAGAGAGAGCAGCGCACGGGCATGGACAGGAGGTCAGGACGCGACCGCAGGGTCAACGACCGCCGTGCATTAAACGATCCGCTTGATTTTAATTAAGATAAGGAGCAGGGAGGCAGGGGAGGTTCTCTGTCTCCTTTTTAATGTGATTTTAACGAAGGATCAAGGACCTGTTAAGAATATAATGATATGCTGATATCCGTAATACAGTAAATATGTTCAGGGAGAAAAGCCATGGCAAGTAAAAGCGAGAAAAAATACAGAAAGATAAAACGTACTCATATAGTGGGTTCACTTATATGGTTTATTTTGTTTGCGGCAATTTCAGCCTGCATCATAGTGGCTGCGGTGCAGATGCTCCTTGCTTACGTCATAGATACAAAGATCTCATCGGAATACGAATCCCTTGAATATATGGCAAAGCTTTATGAAAACGGTAAGGCAGCGGGTAACGAAGATATTTACGCCATTCTTAATGAGGAAGGGCATGGGTATGTGATAACAGGCAATGACGGAAACGTTATATATGCAAACGGTGAGAATACCATAAGCAGCGAGGGAGGTCCGGTCACGCTTCCCGTAAAGGATGAACAGGTACTTGTCTATCGTGATACCGAGAGGGGATATGTGTTTCCTTCAAACAGCGGGCGCCTGGCACTTGACCTTAATGCATTCCGCAAGTGGATGAGTTCGGACCTTGATATCGAGGAAAAAGATCCCGAATTCATCGATGTCAATAACAGCATATTAAACCTCCCTATATGGATATCTTTTGATGCAGGGGAAGGAGAGCATTTTATCGGAAAAGCGATATTCAGGGCGAACAGGCGTGATTCTATCATGTTTGTAACGCTTATCGCGGTTATAGCCGTTCTCATAGTGGTGATCCTGATCGCCATGCTTACGGAGGCCATAAAGAGCTTTGTAAGGCAGCGGCGTATGCTCGATCTGTTCTTTAAGGATATGGTAACGGGAGGCCATAACTGGACGTGGTTCCTTGTAAAGGGCGAGCAGTTGCTTAAAAAGCGGATACACTCAAATGACAAATATGCAGTTGTAAATCTTGTGTTCGTAAATTACAGAAATTACTGCATGTGCCATTCGGTAGCTGAGGGTGAGAAGCTTCTTGTAAGCGTTTATAAGAAGATAAATTCCTACATAGGAAGCAGAGAGATGTGCGCACATACCACATCATCCAATTTTGCGATCCTGCTTAAATGCAGTGACGAGCTTGAAGCGGGCGAACGCCTTAAAAGGCTTATTGGAAGCCTTGAAACGATCGATCCGGATCATAAGTTCAGCTTCCAGGCGGGAGCCTTCATCATTGACATGGAAAAGGGCTTAGGAGGACGCAGGTTTACTAAAGACGATATAGATCTTGATACCGCGTACAACAATGCTTCAACGGCAAGGACAACTCTCGATGATAATGATGATTCGGGAATAGCATTCTTTGACGAAAAGCTCATGGAGGAGCATAAGTGGCTGGATACCGTGCAGGAGCGGCAGCAGGCTGCGCTTGATAACGAGGAGTTCCTGGTTTATTACCAGCCCAAGTATGATCCGCGTACAAATGAGCTTAAGGGGGCTGAAGCCCTCATAAGGTGGAATTCACCCGAGTTCGGTATAGTACCGCCCGGCAGGTTCATACCGATATTTGAAAAGAACGGATTTATAACTAAGATAGATCATTACATGATTAAGCATGTGGCAAGGGATCAGAAAAACTGGCTGGATAAAGGATTTAAATGTGTTCCCGTGTCTGTCAACGTGTCCCGTGCACACTTTGTCGAAAACGACCTTGCCGACCAGATAAGGAATATGGTGGATGAGGCCGGAACGCCTCATGAATACATAGAGATAGAGCTTACCGAAAGTGCATTCTTTGATGACAAGCGGGCGATGATACGTACGATCAACAAGCTTAAGGAATATGGTTTTGCGGTATCAATGGATGATTTCGGATCGGGATATTCGTCCCTCAATTCGCTTAAGGATATGCCGCTTGACGTGCTTAAGCTGGATGCCGAATTCTTCCGTGACGAGAATGCGGGCAGGCGCGGTGAGATAGTCGTATCCGAAGCCATAAAGCTTGCCAAGAACCTTAACATGCGCATAGTTGCGGAGGGCGTTGAAGTACGCGATCAGGTTGACTTCCTCGCAGGCGAAGGCTGCGACATGATCCAGGGCTACTTCTTTGCAAAGCCCATGCCCGGGGACAAGTATGAAGAAAAGATGGCCGAAGGGAAAGCAGAGATCAGCCAAGCTGAAGCTGACGTATCTGCCCCTTGATCTTATCGGGTACGGAATGACCGGACTTCTCGATCTTTGAAACAAGGTTGGTAAGCAGCTTCTCCCTCTGTTTGAGTTCTATTTCGCGTTTGCTTATAAGCTGCGCGTACTGAGGGTTGTCGCCGAATGCGCTGATGACATTCTTTGAAAGCGGGCAGAATGAGAACAGTATGCCCCTTGCATGCTTGTTAAGCCTGAGAGCCCCCTGCGATTCGTATTTGATATATGCATAGTAATCCGCAAGGAAGACCTTCTTGAAGTTGTTTGCGTTGTTTTTGAGAGCGATCTGGATCTTCTCCTTGGCTTCCGGGGATATCGCGGAATTTTTTCTGTAAAACTGCAGATAATCGCAGTACATTGCCGTAAGTGACGGATCGGTAACGTCGTTCCAGTGCACGCCCTGCTCCGTCTTGCACATTTCCCACCTGAATTCGCCGACAAGGCGGATCATGGTATCTTCCAATGTCTCGGTATGGAATATTGATATTATCATCCTTGCGGGTGTATTCCTCTTTTTAGAATCAATCTCCTGCCATAACGAAGCCCTTGTACCGATATTCGGCATAAGGATGACATACGGGAGCACCTCGTCATGGGTAAAGAACGAATTAACGCCGGCCTCGGGCATTGAAAATACTCCCTGCCTGTAGAATGCGCCGTGATCGATGCTGCGTATACGGTTGATCTCGTTGTTTATGGTTTCCGCACTTAAATAACTCTGCTCAAGGACGCGGGTGATGTTTTCCTTGTCAAACACCGGAGTAAACGTGGTTATGCGGCCGAAAGTCACGCGGTTTCCTATCATGAAGATGTTCTTTATCTCGAACTTTAACCTGTCTATATCGCTGTTCATGAGCCGCTTCTCGTCGGCTTCCTTTATCGAACCTTCCTTCTTGAGCTCCTTAAGATAGGCGGGATAGTCAAGATCGAACTCATTCTTTGAGGGCATTATCTTACCGCTGTATATGAGCATCAGCCATTCGAATATCGTAAATACCCTTCTGTCGCTGCCGGGTTCGATAGAATCGGCAATGGCCGCAAGCTTTGCCGCATTCTCACTTCCGGCAAGCCCCTCATCGATAAAACCGAAGAGCAGGAACATCTTTATGCCGATGGGCACGTCGCTCCAGTTCCTGTTTACGGCACTTAGGAAAACCTTGATGTAAAGTTCGTAAAAATCGGCCGAAAGGTCGCGGCGCAGCCTTCGTACCTCGTCGGCGCTTCCGTAGCGGTCGGTGCACTTAATGAACTTCGCAAGCTCAAGTGAGAAACGGTCAAAGAGCTCCTGATCCGGATTGGCGAAAGCCAGTATCGCCTTAAGACAGCCGCTTACCGATTCATCGTTTGCTACCGCACTGTCACCCCTTCCGGCCGCCGATGAAGCTGCCGCAGCATCGCGTTCCTTTATGGCCTGATAATGATTCATGAATGCTTTGCTTGAGCTTATGAAAGAATCAAGATATTCGATGACTTCGGCCATGAAATCCCTTGATTCAAGGGCATACATGTTTACAGTGAGTCCGATCCCGAGACCTATACTGGGAATTGAATAGAATTCCTTGCGGAACTTTGCTTCGTTAGCCTGAAGGTCCTCGACAAAATCCCTGTGCCAGCCCCTGGCTTTATCGAGCATTTCCGGAGCCTTAAGGGCCTTTACATGATCAAAGGACTGCGGGGTGACACCTGCCGAGATCGCAAGCTTGGGATAATCATCAAGGGCTTTATTGACTCTTGCGTACTCTGCCCTTGCAAACTCCATGGTATCAAGGACAGCCGCCTGCATTTTATGCGCAAACCTTATACAGCCCGCCACAAGCGTGGCAAGAAGCTTGGCATTATTTTTAAAAAGGGCAACGAGTGACGCCTCGGATTCGTAAGGATAGGAAAACAGGCTGACCGGCTCCACCACTTCGTAAGTGAAGATGTATTCCGATTTCGGAAACTCGCCTATGCCTATTACGCTTCCCGCGGGAATATCTATCGTACAGTAGTCGCTGGAGGCACGGATAACTCCCTTGGCTACTATATCAAGGGATGCAACGGTATCCTTGCCGCCTTCGTATATGATGGCTCCTGCTTCAAGAGTTCTGTTTGTCATAACTGCTCCTTGATTCTCCCCGCGTAATATCCATTATACCGCTGAACAGGTTTCAATACAAGACGGTGAGTGAGCAGGGACCGTCTCCTTAACTCAAGTGTGCCAGGGTTGAAAAAGAACCTTATGACAAGTATAATAATATATAGGTTCGTTAATGTTTTTTAGTGACGGAAGGTACGGTATGAGTGATTCTGAAAACAGGAAAACCATAGGGCTTGTAATAGAGGACGTATTCAGCGATTTTTCAAAGGAGATAATACACAGCGTTGTGTATGCGATGCGCAACAGGACTGACATGCAGCTTGTAGTGGTCGCGGGCCGTCAGGTCGGAGTCGGTAACGACAGGAACAACCAGCACTGCTACAAGGCAATAGCCAATTCCGTATACTCGATGGTACAGCCGTGTAAGTTTGACGGGCTTATCATTGCGCTGCCGAATATGAAGGGCGTGCATTACGAAAACTACGAGGAAGTGCCCAAGGTTTTCATCGCGTCGGATGAAAAGAGGGAGCTCACGGTAAATTACAACGACGAGATGGGACTTAAGGAGGCCCTGGATTATCTGTTCCGCGTAAAGGGCGTCAACAATATCTGTATGCTCGGAGGAAGGGATGACAACACGGATGCCCAGAAGCGCAAGAAGATATTTATGGATTACCTAAAGGGCAAGGGACTTGATTATTCCGAGGATAAGTACGAGGCCGCGGAAATGAGCATCAAATCGGAGGAGCAGGCAAAAAGGCTCCTTGACAGAAACCCCGATGTGCAGGCGATATTCTGCGTTAACGACCAGGTGGCGTACGGACTTTATAAGGTGATGAAGGAGAGGAATTTAACTCCGGGCAAGGACATAGATGTTTTCGGCTTTGACAACACAAGGCTGGCTACGGATATGATACCCGCGCTTTCCTCTATAGGAGCCGATGCCGCAAGCCTCGGTCAGAATGCGCTTGATATACTTATCAAAAGAATGAATGACGATTACGCCGATTCGGTGACCATCCCCACCTGTCTGTTCGGAAGGGAGTCGATGGACTATAAGCTTGACGGTTATACCGCAAAGGAACTGGCCGCGGCGGATGATTCTTACATAAACAGGATGTTTGATGACTGCTTTTACAGGTACCGCAACGAGATCATCGACACCCGTGCCATTGATCTAAAGAGGCTTTTCTATGCTTTCATATCAAAGATGATCGCAAGTACGAAGAAGCGTAAGATGGATGACAAGCTGTATGAGGAGATGTGCCGCCTCATTGACATCTTTTTTGATAATGATGCCATGAAGTACACCGATATGAGCAGGTTCGTAACCTGCCTTGGTGCATTGCAGAGTGCCATGAAGGAGGTTACCCATGCGGGACCGGTCAATGACAGCATTTCAGCCCTGTTTTCAAGGATGCGGGATAAGGCTCTGCTCGCCCAGGCTTCATGGTGGAACACGAGGAACCTCGATTACGATGCGGAACGCACCAGGATACGTGAATTCATAGCGGAAACAATGGTTTTTCCGTGCGATACTTCCGACAAGCTTGAGCATGCGATCAGTAATTTTGATCTGTTAGGCTTAAAGGGCGCGGCTTTCTATATGTATGAAAAACCTGTGATACACACGATCGACAACCCCGGGGTCTACCCCGACAGGATACTGCTCAAATGTACCGTGGTGTCGGGTAAGCTCAATATAATTAAGAGAGAGGACCAGTTAAGAAGGCCGGCCGATATGTTTAAGCTGGAAGGCCTCGCGGGTACCGGAAAGGGGCTTATCGCATTCCCGGTATTCAGCGGAACAAGGGTTTTCGGGATATTGATATGTGCCTTGAGCAGGGATATTACCGAGAAGGGAGAGTACTTGGCGTGTCAGCTTGGCCGTGTGATAGGCATGTGCGTTGACTGAGCAGCTGTCCTTATGAAAACGATCATAGTAAAGCTTGACGATAATAATACAGACATGGAAGCGTTAAAGGCCGCCGGCAGAATCATAAGATCGGGCGGTCTTGTCGCGTTTCCGACTGAAACCGTGTACGGTCTGGGCGCGGATGCGTTAAATCCCGCGGCTTCCGAAAAGATATACGCCGCCAAGGGAAGGCCGAGCGATAATCCGCTCATCGTGCATATATACAGGCTTGAAGACCTGTATGAGATCGCACGGGACGTAAGTGATGCAGCAGTAAGGCTTGCGGGGGAATACTGGCCGGGTCCGCTTACGATGATCTTTAAGAAGAAGGACATAGTGCCTCTTAAAACAACGGGAGGCCTTGATACCGTGGCGGTAAGGATGCCGAGTAATCGTGTGGCGGCTGAATTTATAAAGGAGGCCGGAGGTTTTATAGCTGCACCAAGCGCCAACCTTTCGGGAAGGCCCAGTCCCACCGATGCTTCCCATGTCATTGAGGATATGGACGGGCGCATCGATATGATAATCGACGGGGGCTCATGCGATATCGGACTTGAGTCAACGATAGTGGATATGACGGGCGAAGTCCCGATGATACTGAGGCCCGGATACATAACAGGTGATATGATAAAGGCTGTTACCGGACAGGTGGATCATGACCCCGCGGTTTTTGGAAAGATGTCCGAAGGCTTAAGGCCCAAGGCTCCGGGAATGAAGTACAGGCATTATGCTCCAAAGGGTGACCTTATCATCGTGCGCGGTGAGAGGGAAAAGGTCATATCATATATCAGCAAAGGGATAAACGAGGCGGCCGGTGCGGGCAGGAAAACCGCAGTGCTCACGGCACGCGAAGATGAGGATGCTTATCCCGGTGAGGCCCTTAAGATAAGCGTCGGAGCAAGGGATGACGAAGATGAGATAGCAAGGCATCTCTACGGGGCCTTAAGGCAGTGCGACGATGAAGGCATAGATATCATTTATTCCGAGGATTTCAGCACTCCGCGTATCGGGCAGGCGATCATGAACCGGCTTATCAAAGCAGCCGGCCACAAAATTGTCGATGTTGCTGGCACGGGTGGCACGGGGACGGTTCTTTTGCCAGGCTAAAATCGCATGGCAAAAGAACCGTCCCCGTGCCACCCGTGCCAGCAACTTGATATATCGCATGTTATTTAACATTTCACACTTGCATGTCGTAAAGATATCCATTATATTATTAAGGGCATATTGTGGGGTTGATGCATTATGTAAACACAATATGTAGTGGTTTTACACATTTAAGGAGGATGCGGTCATGAAGATAGCGGTAGGCTGCGATCACGGTGCTTTCGATATGAAATGTCTGATCATCGAACACCTTAAGGAACAGGGACACGAGATAAAGGATTTCGGAAGCTACGATAAAAATTCGATCGATTACCCCGCGATAGGACTTGCGACTGCCGAGGCG
>JAILJC010000199.1 GCA_024694965.1 Lachnospiraceae bacterium | reverse complement strand
AATCGCCCTAAAGGACTAGCTTTGCGTCGGCGTGACAGGATTTGAACCTGCGGCCTCTACGTCCCGAACGTAGCGCTCTACCAAACTGAGCCACACGCCGTTATTCTCTTGTAATTTTCAGACCGTTTCCACTGACATCTTATTACGTCCCGAACGGTCTCGGAAGGCTGGCGCCTCCCTCGGTCATGCGCTAAACCAAGGTCCACCGGACCTTGAGCGCCGCTCTACCAAACTGAGCCACACGCCGCCTTTGCCCGTGCTTTTCACACGAGCAAATACGATTATATCATTACTGTTTCTTCTTAACAAGTGAAATTTTAATATCCATACCCATACTGCCTGCATAACGGGACAATACATCCATGGACGGCTCGGCGCGCATTGATTCAAGGCGCGCTATATTGGGACGCATAATGCCCGACCGTTCCGAAATGTCCTGCTGCGTGAGCTTGTGCTTTTTCCTGTATGCGATTAATTCCTTTATTACATCGTCCGAATAAAAGCCTCTGTCCATATCCGACATACCGCTATATCCCCCTTCCGTGCCTCACTTGGTTGTCCAAAAACTGCCCGAGTCTATGATATTATAGTAATTATTCACCGGTACCACTGTCTTATCATGCAGCATAAACGGCTCCCAAACGACTCCGAGATGTCCTCCCGGTACGTTATACAGGGCCTCAAGCCCTTCGTCCGTATAAACATATACTCTTGCTCCGGAGCCTGTCATATTACCGGAATTTACATCTCCTCCGGTAATGTCACTGTAGTCGGATACAAAATATCTGTAGATATTTCCGTTATCTCCCGACAATGATATGGTCTCTGTCGTAAGGGCCCCCAGGCTGTCCTGAGCCGGCCTTACCACATTTGCCGCTCCCGACCCGATAAGCCTTGAATCAAGGTCGAGAGGCGCCGTATCCCACGCAAGCACTATCTGAACCTGGTCCTCGGACAGGTCACTTACCGCATATCCAACGGTTGCCGGACGTCCCATTGTTACAATGACATTGAAAAACGAATTCTCATATCCACCCTTGCTGACTTCCGCCGTATAATTACCGGCCTGGAGAGTGAACATTGCCGCACCTGTGGCATCAAGCACCGAACTTGCGATCACATCCCCGTCCATACAGTTAAGTCCTGCCCTAAGCCTTATGGATGCATCAGCGATCGGGGCATTGTTATCAACGGAATCCCTTACCACTATCTGTTCGTTGTATTCCGCTCCGTCATCGGCATATGTAAGCCTGGGTGTCGGAACATAGTATACTCCTGAACCGGTACGGGCCGTTATCCTGTATATCCTTACTTCATCAAAGCCGTCCTTATATGCCGAAAGGAAGTACTCCCTGTCATCATTGACGGGGATAGCCATATTGTAATGGCCGTCGCCGTCCGTAGTCGTACGCGCAACCTCCGTCATATCGTCAGAGTTGTACAGCTTGATCTGTACATCTGCCAGCGACTGATCATATTCATCCAGTATATAACCCTCGATATACTGATCCTCGGCAAGCGTCTTTGCCGCATTATAAACGATATATGCCTTATTTATGAGGTTTGATTCCAGATACTCGTATTGTTGTATGGTTCCTTCGCTGTAGTCATCAAGGGATGCTGCGCTGAAGACCGTTGCCTTGTTATCCTCGCAGTACGAATATTTGACCAGCGTATCTTTTTTGAAATAATACCTCGAAGTTATCGCGCCGGACGAGATATCAACCGGAACATCTATATACGCATCTCTCTGAGCCGCATAATTGATGTTGCCTTTATCATAGTAAAAATCAATGATATCAAGGTTATCCGAGCAGTGTTCCACAGTTGTGATCTTCTCAACCTGTGCGGTTTCCGGATCGGTATATATCATGAATTCCAACAGATTATCATCCGTCGTATACACCCTTTTGCGCTGCATCTTAAATGAATTGACTGCGGAATTCTCAGGCTGCTTGACATCCTCGATCGTTGAAAAAACGGTATCGTTCCATTTAAGCTTTTTATCCCTCTTTCCCGGCTTAAACAGTTCCTGCGAGAAATCGAGCTTACCCTCCGCCGTCATATACGTATCGACATCCATGGGGTGCTCATCCTCCTTAACTTCCTCCTGCGTTTCGGGTATGCCGGCCTCTTCGGCCGGCGCCTCATCTTCCGCTTTATCATCTGCCGGTTTGCTGTCATCGGATACGGGTTGCGATCCATCCTGCTTTACCGCCTCGGCAACCTGTGCATCCTTTTTGGCGAAGGTGTTCTTAACGGCGAAGAATGTTCCGATAACTATCGCTATCAGGATAAATCCGTAACCGACAAGCCCTATGAGAACTACCAGGAACTGATCCTTATTGCGTTTTTTTCTTGCCTCTGTTTCCTTTTCTTTATCATTCACCGGTTTCATCTTGTGTTTCGTCTTTTACGTCTTTCCTTTCATCTATTACCGCATCATCGGTTATGAGCTCATCGATAACGGTCCCCTCCGTCGGAGTTTTGTTTCCGTTGCCTTCAGAGGGTTCCTCATCCGCCTCGATCGCATTCATATCCGTGTATTCCTTGTTAATGAATGCTTTAACCGTAAAGGCTATGATAAGGACTCCCACAAAGGTAAAAAAGATCGCAAATCCTACCATCAGCCTGGGGTTTTCCGAAGTATTAAGCTCGGATATCAGCCCGTGCGCAAGATATATAAGATACATCGCGACAATGCATCGGATCATAAGATTGATCTGCGTGGGCTTCTTCTTTTGTATCTTCATATGGTCATTTCCTTAAGCAAATTTGTAGATCGTTACCGTATGATATTTCTCCCCTGCTGCCTTAACGGGAGAATCAAACGAAGGCTCATTTACGCTGTTCGGGAAGTACTGTGTCTCAAGGCAGAATGCATCCCTCTTATCATACTTAACGCCGCCCTTTCCCGAAAGCGGAGCTATGCAGTTACCGGAATAGAACTGGATGCCGGGAAGGTCGGTATAAACCTCCATTGTCCGCCCGTCATTCTTCGCTGTGGCAACAAGCCTAAGCTTTCCGTCATATCCGTCAATAACGTAATTATGATCATAACCCAGGACCATTGTCATCTGCTCCCAGTCACTGTCGATCTCCTTACCTATCTTCTTGGGCTTTGTAAAGTCCATCGGAGTTCCGGCTACGTCTTTAAGCTCACCCGTAGGGATTGCACCGGGAACAATGTATGTGAACTTCGATGCGTTTATCGTAAGCTCGGTCTCGTTTAAGTTCTTCTCAAGATCCTCCTGGCCGCCGAGTGCAAAATAGGTGTGATTTGTTAAGTTAAAGATAGTTGCCTTGTCACTTACGCCCTCATATTCAAGCTTTAATTCATTATCATCGTTTAAGCTGTATGTCACGCTTACCTTCATATTTCCGGGAAAACCCATCTCCATATCCGGCTTCTCGCATGAAAACTTAACCGCATTATCTTTTATCTCAGTCTTCCACAGCTTCTTATGGAATCCCAGAACATAATCACTGTGCAGGTTGTTTCCGCCGTCATTATCCGCAAGGTTATACTCTACACCGTCTATTGAAAACTTGTGACCTGCGATCCTGTTTGCGTTCGGTCCCACGGTTGCACCGAAGAAGCAGCTGTTGTCCTCATACTGGGCTACATTGTCAAAACCGAGAACTACATCCTTAAGATTTCCCTTATCATCCGGAATAAGCAGGTTCACAAGTATGGCACCGAAATCGATGATATCCGCTTTTGCCCCCTTGCTGTTAACGATCGAATACATAGTTACTTCTTTTCCGTCTTTTGTCTTTCCGAAACTGCTGGTATTTACGCTCATTTTTCACCTCTCCTTTAAAGATTTATATTGTCCTAAATCTCAACCCTTGCATCAAGTGCCCTTGAAAGAGTTATCTCATCAATGTTTTCAAGCTCGCCTCCCACGGGAACTCCGCTGGCTATACGCGTGACTTTTATCCCTGTCGGCTTTATCAGCTTGCTTATGTACATTGCCGTTGTTTCACCCTCAATGCTTGAATTTGTCGCTATTATGACCTCTTTTATATCCGCAGCCTGCAGGCGCCTTAAAAGCTCGGGAAGTTTTATGTCGTTCGGCCCTATGCCAAGGCTCGGGTTGATCGCCCCGTGGAGTACATGGTATACTCCCGCATATTTGCCTGTCTTCTCGTAAGCTGTCATATCCCTTGTATTCTCAACGACCATTATCTGGGTATGATCCCTTGATACATCATTGCATACGGGACATATCTCATTGTCGGTAAGGGTGAAGCATTCCCTGCAGTACTTTATGTTGTTCCTTGCTTCCGTCATGGCGTTTGCGAGGTTTTCAACCTTTTCCTTCGGCATGTTTATTATATGGAATGCCAGACGCTGCGCCGATTTATTACCTATCCCCGGCAATACCGACAGTTCTCCTATCAGCCTGCTTATATATCCGCTGTATAACTCCATTGTCTTAATACCACCACATTACAATGTAAGAAGTACTCCGTACTTCTTCTGAATACGCTCGCCGCTAAGGCATTCTAAGGAATCCACCGCAAGCGGTACCCCTTAGAATATTCCACCCATACCAAGGCCCCCTGTCAGCTTGCTCATGCTGTTCTGTGATTCTTCCTCAACCTTCCTTAATGCCTCATTCACGGCTGCCATGATAAGGTCCTCGAGCATTTCGATATCCTCGGGATCGACCACTTCCTCCTTAAGTTTGACCGAAGTGATCTCCTTCTTCCCGGATACTGTGACTTCAACAGCTCCGCCGCCGGCAGAAGCCGAGAATTCCTTCTCCTCAAGCGCCTTCTGACTCTCCTCCATCTGCTTCTGCATCTTCTGCGCCTGCTTCATAAGGTTGTTCATGTTTCCCGGCATTCCCATGCCTCCCGGGAATCCGCCTCTCTTAGCCATTGTGCATCCTCCTTAAAGCTTATTTTAATCCTCGTTTACTATTTCCATGTTGATAACGCTCATATCGGGAAACTTACGCTTGAAAGCTTTTTTCGTTTCCGGTGCGATTATATCAAAATCAACCGACTTTCCTATCGTTCCTTCGATCGCGGCCCTCAGTTCTTCCCTTGAAGAATCCCTGCTTAAGAACTCGAAGTTGGTTTCTTCAAATACCGCGATCACAAGCTTGTTATCATCCGTAACGGAAAGCTCGCATTTGCTTAACATCCTCCGTCCGGGGTTTGTTATCTCGGAAGTTATCCTTGCCCATGAACTTACTGCCTGCTTTATATCATCCGATAATGCCTTTGGAAGAGGCACGGCCTCAAAGTCCTCCTCATCCTCATCATCTTCCTTTGCCGCAGGCTTATTTACACTCAGCGGTTCACCGCTCTCAAGCCTTTCCTCTATGGCCCTTATACGGTCGAGCACGGACTGGTTATCCGTTTCCATTGTGGGCTTTATTAGCTTTACTATAGCTATCTCGATAAGTATCCTCTTCTGGGCCGCATATCTGATCTCACCGGACAACTGCGAAAATATCCTTATATATCGCATCACCCTGTCGGTATCCACGGCTCCGGCTTCCCTCTTAAGCTGCTCAAGGTTCTCCGAGGACATATCAATGACCTCATCGATATCCTCATCCTCTTCCGCCGTCTTAACAAGCAGAAGGTTCCTTAAGTACCAGGTGAAGTCAATAACAAACTGGGTAAGCTCCCGCCCCATTGCAACAACATCATCAAGTATCCTGACGGCTCCGCTTATGTCTTTTGCGATGATCGCACTCAAAAGCTCGGAGAACACTCCCGTATCGACGGCTCCCAGGACTTCTAATACCTTGTCATATGTCAGTGTCTGTCCGAAATAGAACGAATTGCACTGATCCATAAGGCTTAAGGCATCCCTAAGTGCACCGTCGGCAACCCTGGCAATATACCTTACCGCCTTTTCCTCGGCCTTTATGCCCTCGCCTTCCATCAGCTCTTTAAGCCTCTCGGTTATGGTATCCACCGGGATCCGCTTAAAGTCATACCTCTGACACCTTGACAATATGGTTACGGGTATCTTGTGTACCTCGGTTGTCGCCAGGATGAAGATAACATACGACGGCGGTTCTTCAAGCGTCTTAAGCAGTGCGTTAAACGCGCCTGTCGAGAGCATGTGCACCTCATCGATTATATATACCTTGTATCTTCCTTCGGTAGGCGCATATGTGACCTCATCCCTTATCTCTCTGATGTTATCAACGCCGTTATTTGATGCCGCATCTATCTCGATCACATTAAGCGAGGTCCCTTCGGAAACGGCCATGCAGCTTTTACACTTCCCGCACGGGCTTCCGTTAACGGGTGCCTCACAGTTTACCGCCTTTGCAACGATCTTTGCAACGGTAGTCTTACCCGTGCCCCTCGTACCGCAGAAAAGATAAGCATGTCCGATACGGTCACGGATTATTTGATTTTTCAGGGTGGTTACTATCGCGTCCTGCCCCTTGACATCCTCGAACTTTTCGGGCCGCCATTTCCTGTACAGCGCGGTGTAAGACATATATTCCTCCGTTAATCTCCGAAGCTTATTCCAAGGAGCTTGGCCTCCTTGATGATCGTAGCATCCGGAGATACATATTTAAGCTTGCCTGCCACATCATCAAGCGGAACCTTAACGATCTCCCTGTTCCTGTAACCTACCATGAATCCGTACTCGCCCTTCATGATGAGCGCGCCTGCCTCAGCACCGAGACGGCTTGCAAACACGCGGTCGTATGCACAGGGTGTGCCTCCGCGCTGGGTATGTCCGGGAACCGTAACCCTTATTTCCTGGCCCGTCTTCTTCTGAAGCTCATCGGCAATCTCATAGGAAACCGAAGGATATTTGGATTTTTCCATGTATTCCTTGAGTTCCTTCTTGCTCATCTTGGCCTTCTGTTTGCTCATTGCGCCCTCTGCAACCGCAAGGATCGTAAAGGTGCTGCCCCTCTTAACCCTTAAATTGATCGCATCGACGATCTTATCCATATCGTAAGGGATCTCGGGTATAAGGATGATATCAGCTCCGCCCGCGATACCCGCATTAAGAGTCAGCCATCCAACCTTATGCCCCATAACCTCAACTATGAACACGCGTCCGTGTGATGATGCGGTCGTATGGATGCAGTCTATGCATTCCACCGCTATATCAACCGCACTCTGGAAACCGAAGGTCATATCCGTACCGTAAAGGTCATTGTCTATCGTCTTTGGCAGCGTAATGATGTTAAGTCCTTCCTGACTCAACAGATGCGCCGTCTTATGGGTTCCGTTACCTCCGAGGATCACAAGGCAGTCAAGATTCAAATTGTAGTAGGTCTGCTTCATTGCAGCAACCTTGTCAAGGCCGTTCTCGTCGGGCTCCCTTATTGTCTTAAACGGTGTCCTTGATGTACCGAGGATGGTTCCGCCGCGTGTCAGGATACCCGAAAAATCCTTGAATTCGAACTTCCTGTAATCGTGATAGATAAGTCCCCTGTAACCGTTATTGAAGCCGTAGATCTCAACCTGGTCGCCTCCCAGCGTATACCACAGCGACTTAACAACGCCCCTCATGGCAGCATTGAGTGCCTGGCAGTCACCTCCGCTTGTCAACATACCGATTCTCTTCATAATGCCTTCTCCTTTCGTGCTTATAATAATTTTTCTATTGCATCAGCCAGTTCCCCGACATTTTTCATCTTGACCACCGTCTTCATATCGAAACGGATCTCAAATTCCTCCTCAACGGCATCCATCAGGGTGATGTGGATAAGGCTGTCCCAGCCCTCAACATCCGCTGCCGTAGTCTCGTCACTTAAGGTAATGTCATCCCTGTCAAAAACATCCCTGAATACCTCATTAAGCCTGTTATATATTTCTTCCCTGCTCATGCTTCTCCCTTCCGGCCGTTAACATTTATATAATGATTCCGGTCCTCGTAGTCATCCGTAACCTCAAACTCCCAAATGCGGTTGCCGTCTTCATCTTCATTTACCAGTTCAAATCCCATAAGTGCGTAAAAATCCTTAACCATTTTGTTCTTGGGTGTTGGGTAATAATACCCCTTTATCCTCTTAATACCTGCCTTTTTCGCCTCGCGGACAAGCTCATCCATCATTGCAAATTCCATGTCCCTCTTAAGCACGCGGCAGCTCATTATCCACAGGTCCATATCCAGGATATCACCGTTCTTATGGCCGATAACAACCGAAACTACGCCGTTGTCACCGAACTTGTCTTCCAGCTTGCCGTAGATATCTATGTATTCATCCGACTCCGCGATCTCCTCGATCTCAGCCCTTGTGTAACGCCTTGTCGTTAAGTTGAACTGGTTGCTCTTGTTTGAAAGCTGGGCTATCCTTTCCATATATATGGGTTCAAATCCCTTTATTGTTCCCTCCATCTGAAGAGAAACAAGATAATCGCCGTAGTTTTCAAAGCTTGCCTCAAGCTGCGCACGCTTTGCATTCTCCTTGTACATTTCATTGCGTTTTTTATCATCCGCAGAAAAGTTCGTTACTTCGAAAAACCCGGAATGGTCAATGACCCTGATGTAATCCTCAACGCTGCCTATTTCGGGAGATACCACATTAAGCTGCGTCCTTACTATTTCACGCTCGGCGGGATTATCATCAACAAATACAAACGATTCCGGAAGCAGATTAAGCTCGGCTGCCGTATCGGCAAGGTTCTTGCTCTTGGGATCCCAGTTGGCTTTGATAAGGATAAAATCATCCGGCTTAAGCACTCCGTCGGGATGATTAAGCCCTGCTATGGCATTTTCCTCCTCGTTCTTTGAGCATACATTAAGGATGACTCCTATATCCTTAAGCTGCTTGATGTATCCCTGAAACTCGGAATACACCTGCCCCATCGATGTCTCGGGCCCGATCTCCAAATTCTCCACTCCGTCGTCCCCGACGATACCGCCCCAGAGCGTATTGTCAAGGTCAAGCGCCAGTGCCTTCTTGTTCTTTCCGTAGATCGATTTGATGATATTGCTTACGTTATATGCAAGCGTCGGAATGGCTTCCATTGACAGGGCATATTTGTACATATGCCAGTAAAGGGGATCCGACCACTTATCAAGCCCGTATGATGCAGACAGGTAATTGATATCCTGAATGAAAAAGTCCTTGTGCTCCCTTGCATATGCCGCAAAACGCTCATTCAACCTGTTGATATATGAAACCCTTCCATGTATATCCGTCGCATCGGCGTTACCCAACAGCCTGTAAAACGGGTATTCAAAGTTGTTCTGTATAACCGCGCAGTGGTAAGTGTTTTCTATCTTACCCCACATTTTAAAATAGTGGTCATAATCCGCATCCAGGAGCGCATCAACCTCATCGCTTCCCATGGACATATCGGGGTAATTCCTTATATTCCTGTTACTCGTATGTATATATATGATATCCGGCTTAAACGAAACCAGCTCGGGATTATCAAACATTACATCTTCCCAGTACTGTGCATACTCACATTCGTAAAACTGAGGCCTTATCCCCATATCAAGGAGAAACAGCTCCATGATGGCACAGACATCGTGCGTAGTGGAACCTCCGAGCACGGCGATCTTCTTATCAAGGAAGCTTCCGCCCTGTTCAAGAAGCTGCCTTTTTATCGACTTCTTTTTCTTGATGATATATCTGCTGTCAAAGGGATATTGTAATTCCTGCATGTGAATGATGAGCCCTTCCTGCTATCAAATTTAATACATTCAGTATACCTTTTTTTGGACCTGTTTTCAATTCAAACTTGGGTATCCGGGATATATATTATTAATCAATGCCGGCAAAAGAGCCAAAAATATAACAGGGAGTCCTTTCGGACTCCCTGTTATCAGATCGATACGCTTATTATTGCCGCTGCAATGCTTATGCGTTTTTCTTGATCGTATTAGCCGCAACAAAGATAAGCGCACTGATTGCCACCGAAAAAAGGCCGCTGACGATCGTACCGGGATCCTTTATTGCACTGGATATCATACTGATCACTGAAGTTGCAAGACCGATTATCGCAAATATCCATGCAGGACCGATCTTTGAACTGTCCTTTGCGGCATTCCTTGAGAAAATTCCCTGAAGCAGATCAACAATACCGCATATGATCAAAATAATACCCATCAACAGAGCAACTGCTTTTCCTTCCTCATCAAGCATTCCTGCTCCATATGCTGCACCGACTCCCACAATGAGCATCAGTACACCTCCGATGATTGAAAGGGTACCGAAAATCTTCAGTATCTTCTGACTTTTTTCAACGCTCATAATACTACCTCCCTGGTTTTTTTGGTATTTCCATATCTAATTTAATGTAAAAAGACCTGCCTGTCAATCATGACAGTACGAAAAATAAAGTCCGTCTACCGACTCCAAAAGCTCATCTATATGCCTTAAAGTATGCTCTATCCTTATTTTCCCAAGCTCATTGTTTTTTAACCCTGCTATTTCGATAAGATACAGGAAACGTACCGCTGCTGCCAGTTTAATACGGTTTTCGATGACTGTCCTTTCTTCATCGGACACGCCGTCAAAATAGCCCTCCATGATCCCATTCCATATACGTTCGCACATTTCGTTGCTTATTCCGAGGAATTTCATGCTGTTATCCTCTTCATCCTCCTCAAATGACCTGTAGGTCACATATAATCCTGCAAGGTCAAAGATGGGATGTCCCGCGGAAAGGGTGTCCATGTCGATGAGCATCGGTTCCCCGTCGACCATCATCACGTTTTTCATCTGAATATCCCCGTGGACCAGATGGTCATCCTCCGGGAACTTATCAAGATATCCCCTTATCTTTTCATACGTGTTATTGCCAAGGTATTTTTTTATCTCATCAAGATATCCGATAAACTGCTGCGATGCATACGGAAGGCTGCCGGGATCCATTAATGTTCCGTGGACAAGCTTTACAAAATCGACATACATTTTTATCGTTTCATCCGCTTTTTCGGGCTCATCGATGATGATATCATTGAATGTCCGGGCTTTCAGCATTTCAAACACCGATCCGTAACTGTTGCCGATCTTTACAACGTCATAAGAGATCGCAGTGGGTATACCCTTAAGAAATGCCTGTTTCGCACGCTTCTGCTCATTCTCTATCATAGGTATGCTGTCCGGAGATTCATACACCTTGACTATGGTATCCTCATCTATGCGGTACACGGTGCCGTAAAATCCGCGCCCTATCACATCACAGCCCTCAACGCTCATGGTCCTTAATGCCTTTTTTATTTCAAAAAGACCCGTAAAGCCCGTGACTTCAAAAATATCGTAAACTTCCGGCCTTAACTCGGTAAGCTTAAAATCAACTCCGTCTTTTTTAAGCTTCATGAACGCTCTTAAGCCGGCGCTTGAAACATATTCCACACCTTCCATGTTTATATCAAGCACCCGGCCGTCAAGCCCTTCTGCCGCTTTCGTCATTTCTTCAAGAAAAGCCGCCGATGTATTTGAATCGATCCGTCCTTTGGGGTATACAACCCGATTATTGTTATTATCCGAGCTCATTGGCACCTCTTTTTCAATGTTTCCGTACGGTTGATCTTAAGAAGCCTTTGCAAGGGGGGTAAAGTCAAACCTGACATACTCAAACCTTGACTTATAATCCTCAAATTCCTCCTCGCTTATGCTCTCCCAGTTTTCTTCATCTCCGTAGTTTACAAACCACGGCGCATCCTCATCCTCATAACCGTCCCATTTAACACCAAGCTGCGGAAGAAGATTTGCCGTATTGGGTTCAATATCATATGACTGCCATTCAGTGTCTTCAGCTCCCGATGAGCTTTCATTGACTATCATGCCGTGATCGAGGGCATAATACCTGTCCCTGCCGGAGCCGCTAAGTACATGCACAGGCTCCCTGTCAACCATAGTATAGATATCATATACGGTACCCTTAAGCTCACCTTCCGCTATCTCACCGATGAGCAGTTCATCGATACCGTCAAGGTTAATGTCATAATAAGCAAATCCGACTGCATCCATCGCGTCTCCGCCCGTAGCAGTGTTTATCGCATTATACTCGGGACTCATATCCTCTTTCTCAAGCTTATTCGAATCCCATTTTTCCTTTATGGCGGTCACGTACTTGTCAAGAACCCCGGAATAAAGCTCTTCACCCTTGCAGCCCGCTTCCCATACAAACTCTCCTTCGGCCTTTGGTACAAGAGTCTTGACGATATCCTTCGCGCCGTTATACAGGGCCGCATATGATTCGGGCATTTCCTCTTCGTATTTAGTATAATCATACTGCACGTCCGAAGGATATTCGATAACCACATCATAAAGCGTCTCATCGCCGTTTACTATCTCACCGACCTTTGTATCCATGCCGCCTGCATAGTCCTTAGGCTCTTTATAGGCAAATACCGAGAACGCAAATCCGCCGAAATCGGCATCCTTTGCTTCCTTATCGTAAACAAGATATCCGTTCCTTCTGCTCTCGATCACATATTTTCCTTCAAGCTCTTCGGGCATCGTAATATCGAATACTTCGTTTTCCGCCTCACGGTTTAAGGTAACGCCGTCTCCGTAGATCGTCTCAAAATCCTCGCACATTGAGATCGTCTCAAATCCGTGTTCATCACAGAAATCGGCAAGAGATTTCCACTTTTCGTAATTGCCGTATTCCCTTTCGTAGTCATCACACAGCACCATATAGGCCCTGCTCTCATACTTATCGTTATTTACCGTGTACTGACCCATGGACAGGTCACCCGAACTGTTACCGAAGCAGAGCACGGGAACTTTTCCTATCTCAAGCTCGATCTCGCTTACCTTGTTCATCTTAATTGTCTTAATGATAAGATCTCCGCCCAGTATGACTTTATCATCCTTAGTGTACAGATATTCAAGTCCGTCCGTATCACCCTGTCCTTCGGCGATCATCGTGTAACTCATTCCGATGACTCTGTTTACAGGGATCGGGAGCTTATCCTCAATAAGTGCCCTTACCACGGTCCTGTCCGAACCGCTCACGATATAGCAGGTAAAGTCATTGGCATCAAGATAGTTAACAAGTGATACCATAGGTAGGTAGAATGCTTCACCCCTTGTAAGGTTATTAAATCCCTCCGCTTCACTGTTCATGAACTCGCGGGTGTAATTCTTAAGTTCATCTATTGTCATGCCCGCATATGCCTTTCCGGCGTATTCGGCATGAATACGTTCGGAACCCTTGGGCAGATCCCCTGTCTTTATACCGTCTTCAAGGGCCTGCGCAAACTCTTTAATTTCCTCCGGAGCATCATAATCCTCATCATAAAGCGCCCTGTGAATGAACATCATGTACTCAAAATATGACGGATAAAGCTCACCTATGATCGTACCGTCAAGATCGAATACCGCTATACGGTCTTCAACCGGGATGAACTTGTCGGAGCTTTCATCGGTTACCGTTTCGACATACTCTCTTATCGAAGCAGCCGCAGCCGAATCCTCGGTCCAATATTCAAGTTCTGCCTTTTCCGTGCTTTCTTCCGCCTTTGGTGCCTGATCTTCATTTGCTGACGCAGAATCATTGTAATTGATGTTGATGTCCTGAAGCTGGCTGCAGCCCGACAACAGGATCCCTGCCGT
>JAILJC010000176.1 GCA_024694965.1 Lachnospiraceae bacterium | reverse complement strand
CATGATAATACCTACCTTAGACATAATGTCCTCCTTTAATTACTCATCCTATGCACGCAAGTATCCGTTTCGGACACTATCGCGAACAGATTTATTATAGCCTAAATGCAATGTTTTGCCAATGTTAACGGTCGCTGTTTCGTAAATCAGAACCCATCCTTCAACGGCTCGTTTATCTCATCAAGTCCCGGGAGCGCAAAAAGGCCGTCCCTGATGATCGCAGCTTCAGATGAATCCGGCATCACAGCATAAATCCCTCCGAGCTCATCGTACGGGATCGTGATGTCCGTATGGCAATGGAAGTATGCTTTATCGGGCTCGCTGTCGCGCAGGTCGGAGTAATCGTTTGAACGCGCTACTATCGCCTTGCCGTCAGGGTTGTATGACTTTAAATCCTCCTCATAGCTGTAGCAGGTGTCGCCTACCGCAAAATGAGGACCTGTTTTTTCACCGATAAGAATGGGCAGGAGGCGCTCGATATTAAACCTGCGTGCCATCCTGTAAGCCGTCGTATTTGTACCTATCGCAAACTCACCCATCGGTAGCGTCTTATGATGGAACAAAAGGTTATCCTCGATATATTTAGCGTTAAGCTTATCATCGTCAAAATTCGCACATGAATAATCCGTAATGATACCGTCCTTAAACTTAAGGCGGAGGTCTAAATATTTAAGCTCATTAAGGTATACCTGCTTAACATGCAGAAGCCCGCTCGTTCCCTTAAGCTTCGGCGTCGTAAACACCTCTCCGAGAGGGATGTTCACATCGGCAACGCAGTTTTCAAAATTCGTTTCATGCGCCGGATCTCTAAGTGTGTTAAGCGCAACGGTCAGGTCGGTTTCATTACCGTTTTTACCCTTTACCTTTACGCATGAAGCCATATCGAGCACATCAATGATCACCTGCTGCATCGCTTCGTACTTTTTATAATCCAGAGTATTTAACTTAACGGTTTCCTTAAAAATCTCCTCAAAATCAGATCCGATGCACGGACGCGGATAAGCTATTATTGTAAAGCTCCGTTCATCACCCGGGATAAACTCATTTACAAGCCGCCCCGCCTTGTCAGCATATTCAACGGAAAGCCTGCGCTGTTTTTCGGAAAGAGCAAAAGCAGAATCACACTTTTCAGGCAGGAACGGCTCCTGTCCGAAATCCTCGACACACGCAGGTCCCGCATGGGATGCCGCAAGTTCACTCAAGTCCTCATATGCGCCGCGCAGTACATCAAGCTTTCGGTTTACATAATCCTTATCGAGATATGCCGCCTCGTCTTCCTTATGATCGTAATCATACTGCCGGTTGGGGATCGCGCCGTAATATCCGACACGCCCGCGCCTGCCCTTGTTTATTGACAGTTCAGACGCCCTGTATATGACAGGCTCAAGCCCCATCTTCTTAAAATCGGCTATCGCCTCGCGTATCATCCTTTCAAAACCGAGTGTGTATCTTATGTTAACCGTTTTCTTCTTTGTAATGTCTTTGCCCGTCTTCTCAAAACCTATCCTGTAGCCTTCGGTATAGGTGTGCGCCATGGCCTTGACATCTTCTTCGCTCATGGAGTTTATGAAGCCTGCTGTCTTAAGCTCGTCGTCGGTTATATACTCGCCGAAATAATACAGGTATCTAAGATCATTAAGATCGCTCTCCGTTATTATCTTAAAGGCATGATCGCATGCAGGATCAAGCTGCTCACGCACACGCATGGGCGTTACTATCTCGCAGTTATCGCGCATGAACCAGTAGATATGCTGCCTTATTTCCTCACTCCCCGGTATCGCACCCTTAATATCCTCACAGGCCGTCGTGAACAGGCAGTAAACCTCCACAAACAGTTCCATATATAAAAGCAGGATGGTCTCGTTCCCTTCAAAAGCATACGGTATGAGCGCCCGCATCTCGGCACCCAGAAAGGCAAGGATCTTACCGAGGGACGGATCGCATCCCGCGCTCTTGATTCTTCCCGTAATGAATGCGGGATTTACAAAGCTGTTCCTGTAAGAATCACCCGCGATATCTTCATACAACCTGCCGTTAAGCTCCTTAAGCTCATCAAGGGAAAGCTCATACAGTTTTCCGCTTTTCTTTAAGTTAAAAGCATCATCTATTAACGATAAAAGGGAAGCCGTACTTGCAAAAAAGCTGCAAAATGGCTCCCCGATCAGGCTTTCCGAGGATATCTCCCTTATCCTTTCGGTTACAAGTTCATATCTTACATTTACCATCTTTTTTACACTCAACCTCCGAACAAAACCAGCGCCGTCCATAGAAGCAGCCCTGCAATATTAAGACCAATGCCTGCATAGGATACCCACTTGAATATATCCCTTTCGTTAAGGCTCCTTACCGCGGCAATGAAGCCAACGATATTACCTATCATCGCAAACAGTCCCACTCCGCCAATATGTACCGGCGGTGCGCCTTTTTTTGAAAACGCGACCAGGATGGATGCTATCATCCCGCCGAGGGATGCCACGCCCATCGCAAAGGAAATGATACTCATCATCGAGTAATGACGTGATGTGAACATGAAGCTTTTTCGTTTGCGTATCTTCTTGGGCTTGCTCATTACCTGACTCCGTACTCCTCATAATATGCCGTAAGAGCAGCCTTAATGCCGTCATCTATTATGACCTTTCCGTCAACGGGATTATTGTAAAGATACTCAGTCACTTCATCCATGGTAACTATCGCTCTCGCATCGATACCGTACTTTTCCTTTATCTCATCAAGAGCGCCCATCTTTCCCGAAAGTCCGACTTCCATGCGGTTTAACGAAACGATCAGGCCCTTTATCGTAATATCGCCCTGGGCCTTTAATATCGGATACGTCTCTTCGATCGATTTTCCGGATGTGGTAACGTCCTCTATCATCACAACACGGTCACCGTCTTTTATCTTGCTGCCAAGCAGGATACCGGTATCGCCGTGATCCTTTACTTCCTTACGGTTGCTTGAATACCTTACTTCCTTTCCGTACAGGCTGCTTATAGCCATTGCGGTCGCAACCGATAACGGTATTCCCTTATATGCGGGCCCGAACAATATATCAAAGTCAAGCCCGAAATTATCATGGATGGCCTTCGCATAGTACTCTCCGAGCCTTATAAGCTGTGTACCCGTAACGTAGGCGCCGGCATTCATAAAGAAGGGGGACTTGCGCCCGCTCTTTAAAGTAAAATCACCGAACTTAAGAACCTGTGAATCAACCATGAATTTAATAAACTCTTCCTTATATGCTTCCATAACCTCTCCTTAGCATTAATTATTTTACAGTAACAACACATTCATTACGTATGCCGCCGGTAACGGTGTATACCTTAACGGTTCCCTCACTCTTACCTGTCACCGTTCCGCCTTCTCCTACCTCGGCGACAGACGGATTTTCCGATACCCATACGACATCGTTTTTATTTATCTTTGTATTTTTAAGCGCGAGCGTTGCCTTCTTTCCAACCTTTATAGTCACGGCCTTTTTCTTTATCTGCGGTGCCGCTATCCTGACGGCGCAGGTGTAAGGCTTACCGTCGATCGTCGCGGTCAGGGTTATATCATCCTGCTTTGTGTTTCGGGCATAAAGCACGGCCTTACCTGTCCTGTTTCCTTCATCGTCCGTCTGGGCAGAAACCGCCAGGCAGTTTGTGTCTGAAGATGCAAACTGTACCGATGACTGTGCGGACATGTTCTTCATCGAAACCACCAGGGTCTGTCCTGTCTGCATGGTTATAAGGCTTTTGGCAAAGGACGGTGTTTTTACCTTAAGCTTTGCAGATACCTTAAGGCTGTTTGCCGCATTGTCATTTCCCTTTTCACAGATATACGCGGTGATCGTTGCGGTGCCGCTCTTCTTTCCGGCCGTGATGATACCCGAGAGCTGATCTACCGCTGCGACATCGCTGTTTGAGCTTGCAAAACGTTTTACCTTATATCCCCTTTCGGACCAGTTGTTCTTAAAACAGCTGTATGCATTCAGCGTCTGTCCCGCATACGTAAGCGGTGCCTTAAATTCAAGCACGGGCTTTGGCAGGATCGTAACCGTCAGTGCCGATCTTTTGTCATAATATTCTCCGTCGTCCATGCCCTGGGGGATGACCTTAACATTTCCGGCCTTCTTTGCCTTGAGTATTCCCTTGTTTGTTACGGATGCATATTCGCTTCCGTCCTTTCCGGAATCGGCAAGCACAACCCTGTATCTTACTGTCCCGTTTATCGTACCGAAATATGCTTTGTTTAAATCAACCCTTTCACCTGCGACCATGGTCCTTGCGGCGTAGACCGGAGTTTCGACATCGTC
>JAILJC010000163.1 GCA_024694965.1 Lachnospiraceae bacterium | reverse complement strand
CGATCCCCCTGATGAACTTGAGCTTGCTGCGGATACAGGAGCAGGTCCCGAAGAAGAAGTTGTGGGCGCCTTATCCGTTGAACAGGCGCTTGAAAAATTAAAGCCTGTATACCGGCAGATAATCACCATGAAGGTGCTGGCGGATATGACGTTCAAGGAAATAGCTTCCGTCCTTGACATGCCGATGGGAACGGTGACGTGGAATTACAGGGAGGCAATAAAACAGCTAAGGAGGTTCGGATATGACTAAGAATTTTGAAGAAGAATATCGTAAATATGCAGACAGTACTGTTCCGGATCTCTGGGGCAGGATAGAAGCCGCGATAGATGAGGCGGATAAGAATGCAAGAAATAATATAAACAATGAAGTTATAAATAACAGTAAAGATAATGTGGTAAGCATTCAGGGACGAAAGATAAGGCGCATTAATCCCGCATACGTAACACTTATAGCTGCATGTGCATGCCTTCTGCTTGCCATAGGAGTTGTCAGGTTTATAGGCGGCGCCAAAGCAAGTGCACCCATGATGTCGGATTCGGCTACCGCAGCCGCACCTGCCGCCGCTGAAGCAGAAGCCGCACCGGAAGCTGCCGCGGAAGCAGCAGTGGAATATGAAGAAACAAATGATGCTGCTGATTATGCAATGGCAGAGGAAGCAGCCGCCGAGGAATTTGAAGCGGAAGATGAGTCTTTTGTGGCTGAAGCTCCGATGGAGATGGAGGATGGGGCCGAAACATATGATGCCACGCTGAACTTTGACTCCGATTTAAAAACTGCCGGCAGCGAAGCCGCAAAGAGCGATGCCGCAGAAACAGAGCTTAAGGTTATATGCACCCTGGAAGATATTGATGAAAAGACAAATACGGCTACGGTTCTTATAACCGATCCGCTTGATTCTTCCCTTAATAAAGGAGAAGAGTTAAGAGTCACGGTTCCGGATGAGCTGCTTGATTTAGTAAGGGGGCTTCTTGATAAAAGGAGCAGCGATGAACTTGAAATATCAATATACGAAAAAGACGGTGAAACATACCTGTTGACGGGCGTTGAAACAAAAAAATAAAAAAAATTAAAATTTTTAAAAAAGTTCCATAAAAATATAATCCTCCCTGCGTATCTATATCAGAAGCGCTTACAAAAGTAACTTAAAACGATATAGATAACCAGGGAGGATTTTATTATGAAGAAGACATACATCACAAGAATGATCACTGTAGCAATGGCAATAACAATGGCACTGTCAGCCCTTACAGGGTGTGGAAGGAACGCAGCAACGGCTCCGATGTCGGAAGCCAAATATGATGCATCCACAGCAGCAGAGGCCTGTGCACCGGCAGAGAACTATGTTGAATACGAAGAGGAATATGATCCGGGATACTACGATGAGGGATATGAGTATGAGGCGGCAGCCGAGGACTATGACACATATTTAAACAGCGGTTACGAAGGGGCAGCTGCTGAGACGACCGGAGAGGAATATGCCACATATGACGGAAGCTATGATATGGCGGCAAAGAGCTATGCTTCAAGAGAAACCGGAAAGAGCGAGAGCTACCTTGGGGGGATATATGATAGCTATAACGGTTATGACTATGATGATGAAAAGTATAGCAATGAGGAGTACTCGGAACTTGATGAGCAGGGTTATAAGTCGGTAAAGAATCACCCGCTTTCAACTTTCGCGGCAGATGTCGATACCGCATCATACTCTAACTTAAGGCGCATGTTAAGCGAAGGATACAGCTTAAGGAACCTTCCCGAAGGATCCGTAAGGATCGAGGAAATGCTTAACTACTTCGACTATGACTATGAAGGACCAAGGGGTAAGGAGCCTTTCGGTGTAAATACCGAAATATCAACCTGCCCGTGGAATCCGGCGGCGCTGCTTATGAGCATAGGCCTTAAGACCGAAGATATAGATTTTGAAAACACTCCTGATTCTAACCTCGTATTTCTTATCGATGTATCGGGATCGATGGCTGCGGACGATAAGCTGCCTCTTTTACAGGAAGCCTTCTGCATGCTGGTTGATGAACTGTCGGATAAGGACAGGGTAAGCATCGTGACCTACACAAACGGCGTTGAAACCGTACTTGCAGGCGAGAAGGGAAGCAACACAAGGACTATAAAGAGGGCTATCAATCACCTGTTCGCAGGCGGCGGAACAAACGGAAGCGACGGTATTCAGACGGCATACAGGCTTGCTGAAAAGAACTTCATAAAGGGCGGCAATAACAGGATAATCCTCGCAACGGACGGAGACCTTAATATAGGGCTTACCTCGGTTGAAGAACTCGAAGATCTTATAAGCAAAAAGAAGGAGTCGGGCGTATACCTTTCGGTACTCGGCTTCGGAACCGGAAACTTAAAGGACAACAAAATGGAAACACTTGCCGATAAGGGTAACGGCAACTACTCATACATCGATTCCGTAAGGGAAGCAGAGAAGGTAATGGTTAAAGAACTGAGCGCAAACATGCTCACGGTTTGCAAGGACGTTAAGTTCCAGGTTGAGTTCAATCCCGAGTTCGTTAAGGGATACCGTCTTGTGGGATATGCAAACAGAGCAATGAAGGACAGGGATTTTAACAATGACAGAAAGGACGGCGGCGAGATAGGAGCCGGACACGAAGTTACCGTTCTGTATGAGATAATCCCCAATGATGAGGATACAGTGCTTACCTTGGGATGTGTAGGAGCAGGTGACCTTAAGTATGCGGATCAGTTCAGGAGCAGATACGATCATAAAGGAAACGATGAACTCCTGACTCTTTCAATAAGGTATAAGAGACCCGCTGAGGATAAGAGCAGCCTCTTAAGCTACCCGGTAACCTTTAACGATTACACATATTCACCTTCGGATGACTTCATCTTCCAGAGTGCGGTTGCCGAGTTTGGTCTGGTTGCATCAGACAGCCTGTTTTCAGCAGACGCCGACCTTGATGACGCTATCGACATGCTTGAGTCGATAAGGCTTAACGATGAATATAAGCAGGAATTCTACGAGATGATATCGAATCTGTAAACCTGTAAAA
>JAILJC010000162.1 GCA_024694965.1 Lachnospiraceae bacterium | reverse complement strand
CCCTGTTTCTCTTCGGTATGTCACTGATGGGGGACGGGCTTAAAAAGCTGTCCGGAAATAAACTCGAACCGATCCTTTACCGTTTATCAAATACCAAGCCAAAGGCTGTTATCCTCGGTACGGGCGTTACGGCCGTGATCCAGTCGTCCTGTGCAACTGCTGTCATGGTAGTCGGTTTTGTCAATTCGGGTATGATGAAGCTCGCTCAGGGCATCAATGTCATCCTCGGTGCGATACTCGGCACTTCCATTACAGGATGGATCCTATGCTTAAGCTATATCGAGGGAGGCGGCCAGTTAAAGGCACTCCTTTCAACTGCTACGCTCACCGGTATCGTAGCTGTCATCGGTATCTCTTTCCGTACCTTTGCAAAGCGTCAGGAAATAAAAAACACCGGAGACATCCTCCTCGGATTCTCGGTGCTTATGATCGGAATGAACATGATGAGCAGCTCCGTCGGCGGGCTCGGTAAATCACCGGCGTTTATAAATACCTTTTCTTCTCTTTCAAATCCGCTGATCGGTATTTTGGTAGGTGCTCTTTTTACCGCCCTGCTTCAGTCCGCTTCGGCTGCCGTCGGTATCATTCAGGCTCTCTCTGTCACGGGCGTCATGACCATCGAAAGCGCTGTACCGCTGCTCCTGGGCGTTACGATAGGCGCCGCCGCACCGGTACTCCTTTCTTCATTCGGAGCAAATATCGACGGTAAAAGAACCTCTTTCGTATATCCGATCGCTGCCCTGCTCGGTGTCATGTTCTTTTCATCCATTTATTACACGGCGGATGCGATCGTGGGATTTGATTTCACCGGTACGGTAGTAACGCCGTTTTCGGTCGCTTTTATAAACACCGTTCTAAGGCTTATCATAGTCCTTTTCCTCATGCCTTTTACGGACATAATCGAGTCGCTTGTCGAAATGGTCGTAACGGAGAAAGCCGAAGAGGAGCGGCTGCATATCCACCTTGAGGAGCGTTTCATTCCCTATCCCGCACTTGCCATAGAGCAGAGCCGCCGTACCGTTAACGAAATGGCACGCGCAGCCGGCAAGGCACTGGGGCGTGCACTCTCCCTGTTTGACGATTACAGTGAACCGCTGTTCCAGAAAATATATGATGCTGAAGGCGATGTGGATCAGTATGAGGATGCGATAAGCAAATATCTCGTTCGCCTGACTACAAGGCAGGAGCTTACAAAGCAGCAGAACGAAAAGATCGCTCTTTTCCTCCTTACCTTAACCGATATGGAACGCATTTCGGATCATGCATTAAATCTTGCCGGAAACGCCAAAGAAGTTACGGAAAAAAATGTAGAGTTTTCATCCGAAGCAAGGTCGGAACTGAGCGAACTGTTCAGCCTGATGCGCAAGGAAGCCTCCCTTACCACGGAAGCCTTTACCGAAGACGACCTTTATAAGGCCGAGCAGATACGTCCCCTTAACAGCCGTATAGAATCACTGTGTGAACGGATGAAAAACAATCATATCGACCGCCTGCAGCGCAATGAATGCACCATTGAGCACGGCTTCATATTCAACGACATCACCACATTCTGCGAACGTACTTCCAAGCACTGCGCCCACATAGCCTCGGCGCTTATAAGCAATTCATAACAAAACCGAATACGGAACTATAATACTTATCATATGATTCTAAAGGAGGGTTTCTTATGGTAAAGTCACTAAAAGATGTCCAGAAACTGATTAAGGACGAAGGAATAAGGATTGTTGATTTTAAGTTGACGGACATCGACGGAAGATGGCGTCATCTCAGCATTCCCGCAGAAAGGCTGACGGAAAGCACCATGGAACACGGCATAGGCTTTGACGGTTCCAATTACGGATATGCGCCCGTGGAAAACAGCGACATGGTGTTCATCCCTGTGCTTGAATCAGCCGTCATCGACCGTTACTCGGAGATCCCCACATTGTCCATGATAGGCGATGTAAGGGTTATCGATCTTCCGAATAACAGGCCGTTTGACCAATATCCCAGGAACGTTGCGATACGTGCGCTGGAATACATGGAGGAGCTCGGTGTCGCCGACAGAATGGTGATCGGGCCGGAGTATGAATTTTATATCTTCGACAGCGTTCAGTACAGCACCGATTACTACAACATGTATACCGAGATATTCACACCACAGGCAGGATTTGCAGCCGGACATGACTATAACAACAAGGGCTATCAGTTAAAGCCCGGGGCCGGCTACCACAATTCGCTTCCCACGGATATACGGAATGATCTTCGGTCGCGTATGTGCCTTGCAATGAATGAATGGGGCATTGATGTGAAATATCATCATCCCGAGGTCGGCGGCAGCGGACAGATGGAGATCGAGGTTGAACTGGGCGATATGTTAAAGCTTGCCGATGATACGATGGCGGCAAAATATGTTATAAAGAACGAAGCCGTATTGGACGGCTGCACGGCAACCTTCATGCCTAAGCCCTTAGCCGGCGAGGCAGGCAACGGTATGCACGTACATATGCTGCTGTTTAAAAAAGGAAAGCCCGTTTTCTATGATGCGAAGGGTTATGCCCAGCTGAGCAAAGAAGCACACTGGTTCATGGGCGGACTGCTGTCCCACGCACGCTCACTGTGCGCTATAACAAACCCTTCCACCAATTCATACAAGAGGCTGGTTCCGGGATTTGAGGCCCCTGTTACGATCGGATATGCGATGTCAAACCGCAGTGCTGTCATCCGCATTCCGGCATATGCCAAAACTCCGGAGACCAAACGTTTCGAGCTCAGGAATCCAGATGCGACCTGTAATCCGTACTATGCATATGCTGCGATCCTTATGGCGGGACTTGACGGGATCAAAAACAAGATCGATCCCCACAAAGCAGGCTGGGGACCGTATGACTTTAACTTGTATGATCTTTCGGATGAAGAAAAGGCAAAGCTCTCCGGACTTCCTTCATCACTTGATGAAGCCCTTGATGCATTTGAAGCCGATCACGATTACTTAACCGCAGGCGGTGTCTTCCCGGAAAGGCTGCTTAAACAGCTTACGGAAAGATGCAGGAAGGCAAGCAACAGGATCTCCCGTCTGCCACATCCTGCGGAATTTGCCGAATACTACGATCTATAACAGGCAGGATATATCCGCCCTCGGGACAAGCGGCAGCTTCACTCCCGGGGCGGGTATCCTGTTTTATGGCATCTCACTCATCCTTTTCGATAAACCTCGCACGCTTTATGTATTCAAATCCGTACCGGTTTCTTATCTCATCAACGGCAGAATCAACCGCCCTCAGTTTATCTATCTTCGCCCCGTCAAACAGATCATACTGATAGTATCCGTCATTTGTGGCACGGCTCGTATGGACTCCAAGCTGCCTTATGGGGATCTCGTCCCACATCTCGTCAAACAGCCTGCATGCCGCATCGTATATCCTGTTTGTAATGTCCGTTGGGGAGGGAAGAGTCATCTGATGCGAGTATCGCCTGAAGTCATTATCGGTTATGGATACAGCAACTACCGAAACCATGGCTTTATCGGCCCTGATTCGTGACGCGACCGATTCGGTCAATGACAGCAGATAGTACTTTGCAGTATCGGGATCGGTAACATCAAACTTTATCGTCATCGAATTACCGTAGCCCTTATTCGCGATATGCTCATCCGTGGGCATTTCAAGGTCGTGGCCGTTTGCATACTTCCAAAGTGTAAGCCCGTGGGACTTAAAATGCGCCGTTAGTATATCGGGATCGCACTTTGCAAGGTCTCCTATCGTCTTTATCCCCAGTTCCTTTAGCTTAGCTTTGGAGGAATGTCCTACGAAGAACAGGTCACCGACGGGCAGCGGCCACATCTTCTCTTCTATCTCATCCGGAAACAGGGTATGCACCCAGTCCGGCTTCTTAAAGTCAGACGCCATCTTTGCAAGCAGCTTATTATCGGATACGCCGATGTTTACAGTAAATCCCAGCTCGTTCTTTATCTTTTCCCTAAGGTGCTCCGCAAATGCCACAGGTTCGCCGTAGAGCAGCTCAAACCCCGTAAAATCGCAGAAAGCTTCATCTATCGAAAACTGTTCCACATCAGGCGTAAAGCCCCTTAAAAACTCCATAAGATCGTGGCTGCGCCTTACATAAAGGTCATGGTCCGGCGGATAGATGATTAGATCCGGGCACTTCTTCTTTGCATCCACCACCGGTTCGCCGGTCGAGATACCGTAACGCTTTGCGGGGCCTGACTTTGCAAGGACGACACCGTGCCTTGTAGCCTGGTTACCGCCTATTATCGAAGGCACGCTTCTAAGGTCGTAATCAATCAGCTTTTTTTGCAAAAGATCACAGGCCGTCCAGGAAAGAAACGCAGAATTAACGTCTATATGATAAATGATGCGTTCCGGCATGCTAAACCTCCGTCTCCATGTCCGAATTTTGTTCAAAAAAAGGGGCAAGCCCGCATGGCTTGCCCCTTACATAAACTTTTTATTCTTCTGATCCTTCCTCTGCTTCCGCTTCGGCATCGATCTCCTCATCGAGAAGTTCTTCATCCTCAATGAGTTCCTCGTCATCGATAAGTTCCTCATCATCGATGAACTCCGCATCCTCGTCGGCGGGAGCGGCAGCCTCAACCTTCGAAGCATCCGCTATGGAAGTATCGAGCATGGTGTCACGGTATCTCCTCATACCGGTACCTGCCGGAATGAGCTTACCTATGATGACATTTTCCTTAAGTCCGATAAGCGGATCAACCTTGCCCTTTATAGCAGCTTCGGTAAGCACCTTCGTAGTCTCCTGGAAGGATGCAGCCGACATGAACGAATTGGTGGCAAGCGATGCCTTTGTGATACCAAGGATTATCTGGCTTCCTTCAGCAGGCTCCTTACCCTCGGCAACAAGTGCCGCATTAATATCATCAAGATCGAGTGCATCTACAAGTGTGCCGGGAAGGAAATCCGAATCGCCGTTATTCTCGATGCGGACCTTCTTAAGCATCTGACGCACGATAACCTCGATATGCTTATCGTTGATCTCAACACCCTGAAGCCTGTACACACGCTGTACCTCACGGAGCATGTAATCCTGCACCGCCCTGATACCCTTGATCTTAAGGATGTCATGCGGGTTAACGCTACCGTCGGTAAGCTCGTCGCCGGCCTCGATCATCTGTCCTTCGGGATCCTCGGTTATCTTGGTACGTGATCCGTAAGGGATAAGGTAAGTCTTGATCTCACCTGTTTCCTCGTTGGTGACTACGACTTCCTTCTTCTTCTTCGTATCCTTGATAACGGCACGACCCGCTATCTCGGATATGATGGCAAGACCCTTGGGCTTCCTGGCCTCAAACAACTCCTCTACACGGGGAAGACCCTGTGTGATATCGTCACCGGCAACACCACCGGTATGGAATGTACGCATCGTAAGCTGTGTACCGGGCTCACCGATCGACTGTGCCGCAATGATACCTACGGCCTCACCGACCTGAACGGCTTCACCTGTTGCCATGTTTGCACCGTAGCACTTGGAGCATATGCCGTTGTGGCAGCGGCAGGTAAGTATCGTACGGATCTTTACGCCTTCCGATAACTGCTTGCCGTCCTCACCTATTGCGGTGAACAGTACACCCTTGCTGTCAACGCCCTCTTCAAGCACGCGCTCTGCACGCCTGGGGTTGATCATATGATTCTTCTTAACAAGGACTTCGCCCTTGGCATTCTTTATATCCTCGCATGCATAGCGGCCAAGGATCCTGTCCTTAAGCTGCTCTATCGTTTCCTTGCCGTCCTTGAACGCCCTTACGTACATACCGGGAAGCTCGTCAACGCCTTCACAGCAATCCTGCTCGCGGATGATGAGTTCCTGTGATACGTCTACAAGACGCCTTGTAAGGTAACCCGAGTCAGCCGTACGAAGAGCCGTATCGGACAGACCCTTACGTGCACCGTGAGCCGACATGAAATACTCAAGAACGTCAAGACCTTCACGGAAGTTTGACTTGATGGGAAGCTCGATCGTACGTCCCGTCGTATCCGCCATAAGTCCACGCATACCTGCAAGCTGCTTGATCTGCTGATTGGAACCACGGGCTCCGGAATCAGCCATCATGAAGATGTTGTTGTATTTATCAAGTCCGTCAAGAAGCACCTTTGTAAGCGCTTCATCGGTCTCATGCCATGCCTGGATAACGCCCTTGTAACGCTCCTCGTCTGTGATAAGACCCCTCTTGTAGTTACGTGTGATCGTATCAACCGTCGACTGTGCCTGTGCAAGCATCTCTGCCTTCTTAGCGGGCACCGTCATATCCGAGATCGAAACCGTCATGGCAGCCTGGGTTGAATACTTGTAACCCATTGCCTTGATGTGGTCGAGCACTTCGGCAGTCCTTGTTGCACCGTAGTTGTTGATGACCTTCTCAAGAATCTGCTTAAGATGCTTCTTGCCTACGTGGAAGTCGATCTCAAGTGCGAGCATGCTTGCGGGATCCTTCTCGTCACGCTTAACGAAGCCAAGATCCTGCGGAAGTATCTCGTTGAATATAAGACGTCCGAGCGTTGTATTGATGATACCGGATACCATGCTGCCGTCGGAAAGCTCCTTCTCCATGCGGACATTGATCCTCTGATGGAGGGTGATCTCACCATTCTCGTATGCAAGCAGTGCCTGGTTCATCGAATGATAATAACGTCCGAGCAGATCAACGAAGCGGCAGGTTACCCACCTGTCACGGTCGGCATCTACACAAACCCTTAAGTATGTGTCCCTGGTAAGCGGCTCGCCCTTGGGTGCCTTCTTACCCTTTGTAAGTGCTGCCTGATAATCGTTGTATGCCTTTACCGCCTCGTCTACGCTTGCGTATTCAAGCGTAACTTCCTCGTTAAAGTCGGGATCTGAGGCGTAATCTTTGTATTTATTCATGGTAAGGTAGTAGATACCAAGTACCATATCCTGCGAAGGAACAGCCACGGGACCGCCGTCCGAAGGCTTAAGCAGGTTGTTGGGTGAAAGGAGCAGGAACCGGCACTCGGCCTGAGCCTCCACCGACAACGGAAGATGGACAGCCATCTGGTCACCGTCGAAGTCGGCATTGTAAGCGGTACATACAAGCGGATGAAGCTTTATAGCCTTACCTTCGACAAGAATGGGCTCAAACGCCTGGATACCGAGCCTGTGCAGTGTAGGTGCACGGTTGAGCATTACGGGATGCTCCTTGATGACCTCCTCGAGCACATCCCATACCTCGGGACGGAGCCTTTCAACCATCTTCTTCGCATTCTTTATATTGTGTGAGGTTCCGTTGGCAACCAGCTCCTTCATAACGAAGGGCTTGAACAGCTCGATGGCCATTTCCTTCGGAAGACCGCACTGATATATCTTAAGCTCGGGACCAACGACGATAACCGAACGGCCCGAATAATCGACACGCTTACCAAGCAGGTTCTGCCTGAAACGTCCTGACTTACCCTTAAGCATATCCGAAAGGGACTTAAGAGCCCTGTTGCCGGGTCCCGTTACGGGACGTCCGCGCCTGCCGTTATCGATAAGTGCATCAACCGCTTCCTGAAGCATCCTCTTCTCGTTACGTACGATGATATCGGGCGCACCGAGCTCAAGGAGCCTCTTAAGACGGTTATTTCTGTTTATTATCCTCCTGTACAGGTCGTTAAGGTCGGATGTAGCGAAACGTCCGCCGTCAAGCTGTACCATGGGACGAAGATCGGGCGGGATAACCGGGATAGCATCCATGATCATCCATTCGGGCTTGTTGCCCGAACCACGGAAGGCTTCAACAACCTCAAGCCTCTTTATGATCTTGGCCCTCTTCTGGCCCGTTGAATCCTTGAGCGCTTCCTTAAGCTCAACGCTCTCGGCATCAAGGTCGATGGCCATAAGGAGTTCCTTAACGGCCTCGGCACCCATTCCTACGCGGAACTTGGTACCGTATGCAGCCCTTGCATCCTGATACTCCTTCTCGGAAAGTACCTGCTTATACTTAAGCTCGGTATCAGCGGGATCAAGAACTATATAATTTGCAAAGTACAAAACCTTTTCAAGTGTCCTGGGTGATAAGTCAAGGATCAGACCCATACGGCTGGGGATACCCTTGAAATACCATATATGCGATACGGGCGCAGCCAGTTCGATATGACCCATACGCTCACGGCGGACATTGGCCTTTGTAACCTCAACTCCGCAGCGGTCGCAGATAACGCCCTTATAACGTATCTTCTTATACTTACCGCAGTGACATTCCCAGTCCTTGCTGGGTCCAAATATCTTCTCACAGAACAGGCCGTCCTTCTCGGGCTTTAATGTCCTGTAATTAATGGTCTCGGGCTTTTTAACCTCGCCCCTTGACCATTCCCTTATTCTTTCGGGTGAAGCCAGTCCGATCTTTATCGCGTCAAAGGTTATGGGCTGGTATCCTTCTTTATTCATATCCGGCATTGTTTTCCCTCCAAAATATTATGTAAGAAATACTCCGTATTTCTTTTGAATACGTATGTCATAAGGAATCCCCCACTTTGTGGTACCCCCTTATGACGAATCCTCGCCGCTAAGGCATCATAAGGAATCCACCGCAAGCGGTCCCCCTTATGATCTATTATCGCTGTAGTCATCATCTACGAAATCGTCTTCCTCGTAAACTTCCTCTTCGACTGCAACGAGTTCTTCGTTCTCATCGAACTCCTGGGTTGTATAACCCTTGCCCGCGAATGATTCTTCATTCTTGTAATTACGGGAATCACCTTCTATTACCGAACGGAGGTCAGTGTCTGCGTAGTCCGTGGACTCGACTATCTCAACCTCTGTATTGTCATCGCGAAGGACCCTCATATCAAGTCCGAGCGACTGAAGCTCCCTTAAAAGAACCTTGAAGGATTCGGGTATTCCTGCCTCCGGTATGTTCTCGCCCTTGATGATGGCTTCGTAGGTCTTAACACGGCCCACAACATCATCGGACTTAACCGTCAGGATCTCCTGGAGTGTGTAGGAAGCGCCGTATGCCTCAAGGGCCCACACTTCCATCTCACCGAAACGCTGGCCGCCGAACTGGGCTTTACCGCCGAGAGGCTGCTGTGTTACCAGTGAGTAAGGACCGGTCGAACGTGCATGGATCTTATCATCAACCAGGTGATGGAGCTTAAGATAATGCATGTGTCCGATCGTTACCGGATTGTCGAAGTACTCGCCGGTACGTCCGTCACGCAGGCGGACCTTACCGTCGCGGCTTATCGGAACGCCCTTCCACAGCGCACGATGGTCCCTGTTCTCCGACAGATATTCAAATACTTCGGGGAGGAGTTCGGCTTTATGCTTCTTCTCGAATTCCTTCCACTCAAGATTTACGTAATCATTTGCAAGGTCCAGTGTATCCTGGATGTCATCCTCGTTTGCTCCGTCAAAGACGGGAGTCGCAACGTTGAAGCCGAGAGCCTTGGCTGCGAGTGAGAGATGGATCTCAAGGACCTGACCGATATTCATACGCGAAGGAACGCCCAGCGGGTTAAGAACGATGTCGACGGGACGTCCGTTGGGAAGATAAGGCATATCCTCAACCGGAAGCACGCGCGAAACAACACCCTTGTTACCGTGACGGCCTGCCATCTTATCGCCGACCGAGATCTTTCTCTTCTGCGCAATGTATATACGTACGGATTCGTTAACTCCCGGAGGAAGCTCGTCTCCGTTATCCCTTGTAAATATCTTGGCATCAACAACGATACCGTATTCACCGTGAGGAACCTTAAGGCTGGTGTCCCTTACTTCCCTTGCCTTCTCACCGAAGATCGCACGAAGCAGCCTCTCCTCGGCGGTAAGCTCGGTCTCACCCTTGGGTGTTACCTTACCTACAAGGATATCACCTGCACGGACCTCAGCGCCTATCCTTATGATGCCGCGCTCATCAAGGTCCTTAAGTGCTTCCTCACCGACACCGGGAACGTCACGGGTGATCTCCTCGGGACCAAGCTTTGTATCCCTGGCTTCAGCCTCATGCTCCTCGATGTGTACCGAAGTATATATATCTTCCTGAACGAGACGCTCACTCAAAAGAACGGCGTCCTCGTAGTTGTAGCCTTCCCATGTCATGAATGCGATAAGGGGATTCTTACCGAGTGCCATCTCACCGTTATGGGTCGAAGGACCGTCGGCGATAACCTGTCCTGCCTCAACATGCTCACCCTTAACAACGATGGGCTTCTGGTTGTAGCAGTTGCTCTGGTTGCTTCGCATGAACTTGGTAAGGTGGTAAGTTTCCTTAGTACCGTCATCATAGGTCATGGATATCTCATCCGAAACCGCACGGTCTACCGTTCCCGACTTCTTTGCGATAACACAAACGCCGGAATCGACTGCTGCCTTGGGCTCCATACCTGTTCCTACAACGGGCTCCTCGGTTATAAGAAGCGGAACCGCCTGACGCTGCATGTTCGAACCCATGAGGGCACGGTTTGCATCGTCGTTCTCGAGGAAAGGAATGAGTGCCGTAGCTACCGAGAACACCATCTTGGGCGATACATCCATGAACTCAAACATGGACTTATCGTACTCCTGTGTCTCCTCCCTGTAACGGCCCGATACCGTGTTCCTGATGAAGTGTCCTTCATCATCCAGGGGCTCGTTAGCCTGAGCAACATGGTAGTTATCCTCCTCGTCGGCCGTCATGTATACGACCTCATCCGTTACCACCGGATTCTCGGGATCGGAATGATCTATCTTCCTGTAAGGTGCCTCAACGAAACCGTACTCGTTGATGCGTGCATAACAAGCAAGTGAGTTGATAAGACCGATGTTGGGTCCTTCAGGTGTCTCAATGGGACACATCCTGCCGTAGTGCGAATAATGTACGTCGCGGACCTCGAATCCGGCACGATCCCTTGACAGACCGCCGGGACCTAAGGCCGACAGACGACGCTTATGTGTAAGCTCACCCAGAGGATTGTTCTGATCCATGAACTGGGACAGCTGTGATGAACCGAAGAACTCCTTAACAGCGGCCGTTACGGGCTTGATGTTAATGAGCTGCTGAGGTGATATACCCTCAAGATCCTGAGTGGTCATCCTTTCGCGGACTACCCTTTCGAGCCTTGAAAGACCTATGCGGTACTGATTCTGCAAAAGTTCTCCCACGGCCCTTATACGACGGTTGCCAAGGTGATCGATATCATCATCCTTGCCGATGCCGTACTCAAGATGGATATTATAGTTAATGGAAGCAATGATATCTTCCTTTGTAATGTGCTTCGGGATAAGCTCATGCACGCTGCGGTGGATGGCTTCGCCGAGTGCTTCGGCATCCTCCGAATACTCATCGAGGATCTGCCTTAACACTGGATAATAAACGAGCTCCGTGATACCGAGTTCGCGGGGATTGCAGTCAACAAAATTAGTTATGTCAACCATCATGTTGGAAAGGATCTTAACATTCCTCTCCTCAGTTTTAATATATACAAAAGGAACTGCCGCATTCTGTATCCTGTCGGCAAGCTCGGCATCAACCTTGGTGCCTGCCTCAGCCAGTATCTCGCCGGTGTTAACGTCGATAACATCCTCGGCAAGAATATGATGGCGGATACGGTTCCTGAACGCCAGTTTTTTGTTGAATTTATAACGTCCGACCTTCGCAAGGTCATACCTCCTTGCGTCGAAGAACATAAGGTTTATAAGGCTCTCGGCACTCTCAACCGTGAGAGGCTCGCCGGGACGTATCTTCCTATATAATTCAAGAAGACCTTCCTGATAATTGGTGGCCGAATCCTTACCGAATGAAGCAAGGATCTTGGGCTCGTCACCGAATAAGTCAAGGATCTCCTCATTTGTTCCTATTCCGAGTGAACGGATAAGCACGGTAACGGGAACCTTCCTGGTTCTATCCACGCGCACGAAGAACACATCGTTGGAATCGGTTTCGTATTCCAGCCATGCGCCTCTGTTGGGGATTACGGTCGATGAGAACAGCTTCTTACCGAATTTATCATGACTTATAGCATAATAAATGCCGGGTGAACGAACGAGCTGACTTACGATAACACGCTCAGCACCGTTAATAACGAAGGTACCGGTAGCGGTCATAAGCGGAAGATCGCCCATGAATATCTCATGCTCGATGATCTTGTCATCCTGTTTGTTATACAGCCTGACCTTGACCTTAAGGGGGGCGGCATAGGTGGCATCGCGCTCCTTACACTCCTCAATGGAATACTTAACATCATCTTCGCAGAGCACAAAATCAACAAACTCAAGGCTCAAATGATCGCTGTAATCCGTGATCGGTGATATGTCGTCGAATACTTCCCTAAGACCCTCTTCCAGAAACCATTTGTAGGAATCCTTCTGGACCTCAATAAGATTGGGCATCTCCAAGACTTCTTTCCTCTTGGAAAAGCTCATACGCGAACTCTTGCCGGCGGACACCGGACGTATCCTGTTCTTTTCCATTGACGTATTCACCCCGTAAAATTTTAGTCGTTATGCCGCGGGAAGCCCGATTTTACTGGAAAAATCACCCCACCGCAACCCTTGTGACACTAAAACAAGAGCCTGTGATTCCACAATAACGCATTGTCCATGATACCACAAGCTCTTGTATTAAGTCAAGATATTTTTTTATTTAATTTTGCTTCTTATGAAGCTGTGTTAAGGATCTGATTACTTAAGTGTAACCTTAGCGCCTTCAGCCTCAAGCTTAGCCTTGATGTCCTCAGCCTCTTCCTTGCTGGCCTGCTCTTTAACCATCTTAGGAGCAGAATCAACAAGATCCTTAGCTTCCTTAAGTCCAAGACCGGTTGCTTCACGAACAACCTTGATAACCTTAACCTTGTTAGGACCTACATCTGTAAGCTCTACATCAAACTCGGTCTTCTCCTCGCCTGCTGCTGCGCCTGCGTCACCGCCTGCTGCTGCTGCAACTACAACGCCTGCTGCTGCAGATACGCCAAACTCCTCTTCACATGCCTTAACGAGATCGTTAAGCTCAAGTACGGTTAACTCTTTAATAGCATCAATGATTTCTGCTGTTGATAACTTAGCCATTTTATTTACCTCCGTTAATAATATTTATTCTGCTGCTTCTTCTGTTTTTGCTTCTTCAGCTGCGGGAGCTTCCTCAGCGGGAGCCTCTTCAGCCTTAGCTTCCTCTGCTGCGGGTGCTTCTGCTTCTGCGGGAGCTGCCTCTGCTGCGGGTGCCTCTGCTTCTGCGGGAGCTGCCTCCTCAGCCGGTGCTTCTTCCTTTGCAGGTGCTTCACACTCGGATGCGCCGCCCTTTTCAGCAAGCTGGTTCATAACGCGTGCGAAGTTCGCAATAGGTGACTGGATAGAACCAAGCAGCTTGGAAAGAAGTTCCTCCCTTGAAGGGATGCTTGCGATCTGACCGATACCCTTAGCGTCATATAAAACACCTTCAACAACTCCACCCTTAAGTTCAAGGGCAGGTGCTGCCTTGGCGAACTTCGAAAGTACCCTTGCAGGAGCCGTTGCATCTTCCTTGCTGATAGCAACCGCACTGGGTCCCTCAAGAAGAGAAGTAAGCGACTCAAAATCGGTACCCTTGAATGCGAAGTTCATCATCGTGTTCTTGTAAACCTTGTAAGTGATGCCTGCTTCCCTTAACTGCTTCCTGAGCTGTGTATCCTGCTCAACAGTAAGGCCGCGGTAGTCAACCAGTACGACAGACTGTGCTCCGTCGATATTACCGGCAATCTCATCAATAACAGGTTTCTTGAGTTCAACCTTAGCCATTTCTTTACCTCCTTTTTAATTGATATACCGAATAAAGAGGAAATCCTGCCGGATTTCTTTGATGCCTCAGCTCCGGAACGTTCACCGGACGTTCCTACGCACGCTGGGCGAAAGCCGGCGGGGTCCCCTGATATAAAATCGGGGGCAGTAAAAAAACCTCTTCCCGAAGAACGGAAAGAGGTTATATATCCATAACTCTCTGATTCTCCTCGGCAGGCGATACGCTTACGCCTTACGGCACCTGCTGTCTTCGGCATGGTCAAAACGACCTTGTTCAAAATATCATATCATTATTCTTATGTCAAGGATTATTTCATTCACCGTGCAGCCGGATCACGCACGGACACTTGATCGCATTGTCCGTCGGTCCTTACACAACCGCAAAATAATCGCGGCCGTCTATCACGCCGTCCGTGATATCGACTCTTACAAGCTTCTTCTCACCCGGCTTTAAGGTGACTTTTTCAAATCCGACAAGGACCTTGACCGGCTCGTCACTGCTCATGCCCTTTAGGGTATGAGAGCCCGCCGGCTTTGAGGCATCGGAAGAATCCGTCAGGATTCTTTCACTGCTCATGCCCTTCATATATACAAGCACCGATACCTTTCCTTCCCTGCTGCCGGTGTTCTTAACGCTGCAGTTATAGGCTGAAGCTTCCATGTCTATCGTACCCTGCTCGCACTCAAATGTCGTATATGAGAGTCCGTATCCGAACGGGAACTGCGGTGTCACGCCAAACTTATCCACATAACGGTAGCCGACATAGATGCCGTCCTTGTACTCTACCCTGTCCCTGCTGCCGTACTCGCCGATCGCATGCGCCGAGCACTGCGAAAGATCTGAGTAGAATGTCTCGGGCAGCCTTCCCGAAGGATTTATATCTCCGAACAGCACTTCAGCGACAGCCGTACCGCCTTCGCATCCGCCGTACCATCCCCATACGATGGCATGCGCATCATCGATCCACTCAGTCATGTCATGAACGCTGCCGGCCGTTAACACGATCACCATGTCGGGCCTTATCTTAAGGAGCTCCTTGATAAGGATATCCTGCTCATAAGGGAGCTTCAGATCCGCCCTGTCATCACCCTCGCTGTCGTGGCCCGGAACATGATCGGAACCGCCCACAAAGATGACATGCTCGTATTCCTTAGCGGCCTCAAGTGCTTCCTTACGCAGTGACTCCCGAAGCTCATTCATCTTCCTTTCGGCCTCTTCGTCGTTTTCTACATGGATGATCTCCGATAAGTCAAGGCTTCGCTCCTGCCACTTCTCATCAAGATTGCCCCTGAAGATATCGCGCGAATAACCCTTAACATACTTAACTTCGGTATTGCCGCCGAGCAGCTTCTTTATTCCCATAAGAGGTGATATCTCATACAGTGCCTTGATCTCCGCGCTTCCGCCGCCCAAGGCATGGAGCCTGTCGGCGTTCTCGCCGATCACTAAAAGCTTCTTTATCTTCTTATCAAGAGGAAGCAGATCCTTGTCATTCTTAAGAAGGACGACTGATTCTTCCGCCACTTTAAGTGCCTTCTGCTGGTGCTCCCATGTATTGTAGGTACCGGGTTTGCGCTCCCCGTCGAGCATGTTGAGCCTGTTCATCAGGATCAGGCAGTGCTCTACCTTCTTATCTATAAGCTCCTCGCTTACCTCGCCGCTCTCAACGAGCTTCTTAAGCGGGTTAGCCATGTAATAATCGTCAAAATCAGGCGTTACCGACATCTCGACATCGAGTTCGGACTCGGCCGCCTCCTTACTGTCATGTACGGCACCCCAGTCGGAAACGATGAGACCGTCATATCCCCACTCATCCCTTACGACTTCGTTGAGATAGTAAGGATGCTGGGAACCGAACTTGCCGTTTATCCTGTTGTAGGAGCCCATGATCGAATAGGAACCGCCGCGGATAAGGGCATCGTAGAACGCCGGCATGTAAATCTGGCGCAGTACTTCCTCATCAACTATCGTATCGACCTCAAGCCTTCCCACTTCCTGGTTGTTTGCAAGGAAATGCTTAACGCAGGCAGCCACATCCCACTGCTGCACGCCCTTTATGTATTCAACCGCCAGCTCCTTGGCAAGATAGGGGTCCTCACTGAAGTATTCAAAGTTACGTCCGCACAGAGGTGAACGCTTGATGTTGACGCCGGGGCCCAAGATAACATCCTTGCCGCGGCCCCTTGCCTCCTCGCCGAGCACGCTTCCCGTATCAAATGCCAGCTCACGGTTAAACGTTGCCGCAAGCGCACTGTTACAGGGCAGGTATGTGCAGTAGTCGTCAGAATGATCGAGCCTGTCCCAGCTGTCGGGATGGAAGTCAAGCCTTACGCCCATCGGGCCGTCCGAAAATACAAGCGGCGGGATATTAAGCCTCGGCACGCCCGCGGTCTTGAAAAACTCCGCTCCGTGTATCATC
>JAILJC010000160.1 GCA_024694965.1 Lachnospiraceae bacterium | reverse complement strand
TTATCTGCCACCCCAAGCACAGCAAAATATACTTCACTGACACCCGCTTCCTTAAGGCAGGAAGCCGCCGCATCCATCGTGCTTCCGGTGGTGTAGATGTCGTCGATCAACACTACGTTCTTTAATTTTACAACATCGGAGCTTATTTTTAAAGCCTTTTTCAAATTATTTTGCCGCTCATTGGCGCTTAGGCTCTTCTGTACCTCGGTTTTGCCGTTTCTTATAAGGACATCGCTTCTTACGGGGATTTTCAGTGACTCTGAAAGCCCCTCGGCAAGGAGTCCGGCCTGGTTGTATCCCCTTTCTTTAAGCCTGCTTTTGTGCAGGGGGACCGGTATTAGGGTATCCGGTTTAAGTGACTTTATCCACTCACCCAGTATATCCGTCATCGCCGCCGTGTAATAACCGGTGTATTCCCTCCTCCCGCCGTATTTATAGCGGTAGATGCTCTCCTTAAGCTGCGTGTCATACTTAAATGCTGCTCTGCCCCTGTCAAAAACATGACGGCCTTTGGCGCAGCCTTTGCAGAACCTGTCAGGATCGTCAAGCACAGGCTTCCCGCACTTTAGGCAGTAGGGCTCGCGGACCGCTTCAAATGCGGCTTCGCAGTCCCTGCAAATATATTGACCAACAGAGTCAATAGCATCATCGCACACCGGACACCGCCGCGGATATACCACATCCAGTACCCTTTGTGCCAATCCGTTTATCGTCAAATCCTGTCCTCCCAAATATTTATCATCTGCTGCGTCAGTCCCGTATACCTTAAGTGCTCATCGGTATTGTCGACCATCGCGTTTATCTGTCTGCGGCTTCCAAGGAGCACCACGCAGTCCTTAGCCCTTGTCACGCCCGTATACAACAGGTTCCTGTTAAACAAAAGCCGCGGCCCCGAAAGGATCGGGATTATCACCGCCGGATACTCGCTACCCTGCGCCTTATGTATGGTGACGGCATATGCATGCTCCAGCTCGTCAAGACCGTCGAAGGGATAAGTCACCCTCCTCATGCCGTCATACTCGACCACCATGCACTCGTTGAAGTGGTCTATGCTTATTATCGTTCCCATGTCACCGTTAAAAACTCCCAGTCCCTTGTCTATGACCAGGCCGAATTTACCGGTTATCTCCCATTCAAGGCTGTAGTTGTTCTTTATCTGCATGACCTTGTCGCCCTCACGCAGGATCACGCCCCCGCTCTCGTGTTCCTTCTTTGACGGATCGGGCGGGTTTAGGTACCTTTGCAGAATGGGATTTAACGTCTCGACTCCAAGTCTTCCCTTTTTCATCGGGGTCAGCACCTGGAGCTCAAGCGGAGAAGCGTTTACATACGAGGGGAGCTTATCCCTTACAAGGCTTACTATGTTATTAAGGATGATATCGACATTATCGCGTTCAAGGAAGAAGAAATCCCTGCTCTTGTTGTTAAGCTCCGGATAGCTGCCTTCATTTATACGGTGGGCGTTAAGGATGATATCCGAAAGTTCCGACTGCCTGAATATCTTTTTAAGATAGACAACGGGGCAGCATCCCGATGCGATCACATCCTTAAGCACCGAGCCGGGGCCCACGCTCGGAAGCTGGTTTATATCACCTACGAGGATAAGCCTTGCTCCTACGGGCACCGCCTTTAACAGTGCATTGAATAAGGGCAGGTCTACCATCGACATCTCATCGATTATGACCACATCTGCCTCGAGCGGATTATCCTCATTGAATTCATAATAATATCCCATGTCCTTCTCATCGGACACATTAAGATGGAGCATCCTCTGTATCGTAGAAGCTTCACAGCCCGTCGCCTCCGTCATGCGCTTTGCCGCCCGCCCGGTAGGTGCGGCGAGCAGGATATCAAGCTGCCCGGTTTCAAAGTACCGGATCATCATGTTTATGATCGTTGTCTTACCTGTACCGGGACCTCCCGTAATGACCGTAACGCCGTTCTTTACGGCACCAAGTACCGCTTCCCTCTGAAGCTCCTCAAGCTCTATCTTCTCGCTCTTTTCAAGCCTTCGTATCTTATCCCTTATCTCATCTTCATCTTCCGGCACGCTGATGCTTAGGTCCTTTAACCTTCTTGCGCAGTTGACCTCCATGAAATAGAAGCTGCGCGCATATACCGCGGCAGTCTCACCCATATATTTGATGTAAAGCCGCTGTTCCATTGCCAAGTTGTTAAGCTGTACCTCCACGCCCTCTTTCGGAACGTTAAGCAGCTCCACCGCACGCGCTATGATCTCCTCCTTCGGAAGATAGCAGTGTCCCTCACCGGTGGCAAGGGTCAGTATGTACAAAAGCGCACTCCTTATGCGGAAATCGGAATCGGCGTGTATGCCGACCCTCGAAGCGATCTCGTCTGCGATCTTAAAGCCCACTCCGTTTATGTCATCGGCGAGCATGTAGGGATTCTCGTTTATCACCCTGTAGGCATCGTTCCCGTAGCGCTTGTATATCTTCATCGCAAGCGAACCGGATATGCCGTACTGCTGCAGGAATACCATGATCCTGCGCATATCCCTTTTGTCGATGACCTGGATGGCGATCTCCCTGGCTTTTCTGTCGCTTATGCCCTTTACGGCCACAAGGCGTTCGGGTTCCTCCTCAATGACCCTGAAGGTATCCTCACCAAATTCCTTCACGATCCTTGCGGCAAGAGCCTGCCCGATGCCCTTTATCGCGCCCGAGCCCAAATATCTGATTATTGAAAGGGTGTCCTCCGGTTCGGCGACTTCATATGATTCTACCTTGAACTGCCGTCCGTATACGGCATGCTCGGTAAAGTCACCCGTGAGTACGACATTTTCACCCTCGTCGGCATACCTGAAAAAGCCGACGCAGGTTACGTCTTCCTCTCCGGACACAAGATTGAGAACGGTATAACCGTTCTCATCGTTTTTGTAAATGATATGTTCTATGTAGCCTTTTAATGTTTCCGTTTATTCTTCCTCACTCACCGCTGCCGTTACCGCATTTGCCTGAGCAACTTCATCTACTTCCGTGGGATCCCCTGCCGGGGCTGCTGCCTGTTGTGCCACATCAATGGAAGCGGGATCCGTCGTACCGTAGTTTCTCTTCATCTGCTCATACAACATCTGCGCAAGGCCGTTCGTTGACTGGCCCGCGGCTTCTTTTGCATATTTGCTCCACAGTTCATCCTCGTAGTAATCCTTGAGCATCGAGGTCGAACCGTCAAGGCTCTCATCCTTGGGGACCATGGCCTTCTTCATGTTCTTAAATACCTGCTCGATAAAATACGATTCAAATTCCTTGCAGGCATCCATCAGTTCCTGATCGGTCGCCGTCGACATATCGGACTTAAGCTTCCTTGACATATCGTCCGTGGCAGTCCTTGCATTATCGGCCACAGTATTCACAAATCCGGCATTTACAGATCCTATATCCATGATTCTCCTCCGAACCGCATCCGTTTAATCAGTCCCATAAACAGTACTGTTTACTATCTCCTCAATTCGTTTGCTTCCTGCATCATCGTATCGGCTGCCTGGATAGCCTTTGAGTTAAACTCATATGCCCTCTGTGCGATGATCAGGTTTACCATCTCATCGGCAACCTGTACATTGGAACCTTCAAGGTAGCCCTGGCGTACTTCCGATTTCTCAACATTATCGTTTTCCGCTTCGTTTATCGCCGGGCCGGAAGCTGCTGTTACCGAATACAGTGCATCGCCTTCCTTCTTAAGTCCCGAAGGATTCTGGAACTGGAACAGTCCTATGATCATTCCTTCGATAGGCTGCGGATTGTTTGCTTCATCCGGATAGCACAGCTGGCCGTCCGTGGTGACCGTGATCCTGTCGGCCATGTATTCATCGGCATTTATCTGGATCGGTTCCCCGTTTGTGTTAAGTACGGGAAGTCCGTCCGAATTTGAAAGGATGAGCGTATTATCGGGACCCAGAGCAAAAATGAAATTACCGTTCCTTGTGTAATACGTCTGACCGTTCTCACCCTGAAGTGCGAAGAATCCGGCACCGCCTATTGCGAATGATGTGGGATTTTCCGATTCAAGGAAAGCACCCTGCGTAAAATGCGATGTGATCGACGCATTCCTCACACCAAGGCCCACCTGAGCGCCTATGGGCTTACGCTCGCCGTTTGCGGTCGTTGTCCTTGTCTGTATGTTCTGATACAGGAGCGACTTGAATTCGTTTGATTCTGTCTTATAACCCACTGTATTTACGTTAGCAAGATTGTTGGCTATCGTGTCAACGTTTATCTGCTGACCTATCATTCCCGATGCCGCTGTCCATAATGTCCTGACCATACCGTAACCTCCTTAAAAACTAACTAACTATCATACCTTTCCAAGATCATTGACTGCTACCTGGAGCGTAGAGTCATATGCCTGGATTATCTTCTGGTTCGATTCATATGCCCTTGTAAAAGCAATGAGGTCGACCATTTCCTGAACTACCTGCACGTTGGCTGCCTCAAGGTAACCCGAGTATACCTGAGCCTCGGCCGGGATCTGTGTGGCGCCATCAACAGGCTGGAAGAGTGTCTCTCCGTATTTTTCAAGATAATCATAATTTTCAAAATCAGTCACCTGGATCTGAGCGAGCAGCTCGTTCGTTGCCTGGTTCCTGATATTACCGTTCCTGTCTATCGAGTACTGCTGCAGGGGATCGAGCTTGATATGATTGCCGCCCTTGTCAAGGAGATAATCACCGTCCTTTGTTACAAGCTCGCCATCCTTGTTAAGCGTAAACGTTCCGTCCCTTGTATACTTGACGGTTGTTTCGCTTCCCCTGTTCTTATATGTTTTGGATGTAAATTCGATCGCGAAGAATCCCTTGCCGGAAAGTGCGAGATCAAAAGTATTGCCGGTCTCATGGAACGAACCCTGAGAGTAGTCGGTGTAATTCTCACCGATCTTTACTCCCATGTTCATCACGCCCTCATACCTTGCGTAATAAGGTTCAGAAGTGTCCTTTATCTTATATGCCAGCACATCCTTGAAGGCCTGGGATGTTGTTCCCTCCTTCTTAAATCCTGTGGTAGCCGAGTTGGCCATATTGTTTGACAATACGTCCACCCTTCGCTGCTCGTTTACCATTCCGGTGCTGGCCGTGTATAATCCCTTAAGCATATTTTACCTCCCCTTACTGCCCTTTAAGGAGCTTTATGAGCGGTTACCCCAGTTCCGCATCATATCCTGCGAGCAGCTCAACGTATTTACCCGTTCCTATCGCCACTGCAGTCATCGGATCATCCGCGGTAACCGTATTTATACCTGTCTTGTAAGCTATCAGATCTTCCAACCCCCGAAGAAGACTTCCGCCGCCTGTCAAGACAATGCCACGGTCCGCGATATCGGCTGCCAGTTCCGGAGGCGTGCGCTCAAGTACGCTGTGTATCGCCTCGACTATCTGTGCCGTTGTCTCACGGAGGGCTTCCTCAGTCTCCTCGCTTGATACCTTGACGGTCCTTGGAAGTCCGGTAACAAGGTTACGTCCCCTGACCTCCAGGTAATCCACTTCGGGCTGTTTGAACGCGGTACCTATCTTTATCTTAAGGTCCTCCGCCGTTCTCTCACCTATCAGAAGATTGTGTTTCTTTCTCATATATCTTACGATCGCTTCGTCAAAATCATCTCCCGCGATCTTAACGGAATTGCTTACGACCGTACCGCCAAGTGAAATAACGGCTATGTCGGAAGTTCCTCCGCCTATATCTACTATCATGTTCCCGCAGGGCTTGCTGATATCTATTCCCGCACCGATCGCTGCCGCTATCGGCTCCTCTATGATCTCAACGTCCCTTGCGCCTGCCTGGTATGTAGCATCCTCAACGGCCTTCTTCTCAACTTCGGTTACTCCGCTGGGTACACATACGCTGATCCTCGGCTTACGGAAGGTCTTCCTTCCTATCGCCTTCTGGATGAAGTACTTAAGCATCTTCTCGGTAACGGTATAATCCGAAATAACTCCCTGCCTGAGCGGCCTTACCGCAACTATATTGCCGGGTGTACGCCCGAGCATCAGCCTTGCCTCTTCGCCTATGGCCTTTATCTTATTTGTATCCCTGTCGAAAGCAACTACCGAGGGCTCCTTCAAAACTACGCCCTTGCCGTGGATGTATACCAGTATGCTGGCAGTTCCCAGGTCGATTCCTATATCTGTATAAACCATCTATGTTTCCCCTTTCGATCCTATGGTTTTATTCGTTAACATAATTATCCCATCTTATGTATACTAAATCATTATAAACTAAAACCATATGATTTTAAAGAGGAAATTTCAAGGAAATTTCACAAAAAATGAAGCACAACAACAGAGACTCCTTCTCCATCATTATGCTTCCTTGCTTACTATATTTATCGGACACCCTTAGAAAAACTTAACCCCTTTATTTCAAAACCCCGCAGTGATATGATTATGAAGAGGTATTGAGCATATGAAGGCTGTAAACATCTACAATCTGACAAGGATATCCGATCCGGCGCAGCTTGCAAGGCTTGAGCGCCAGATGTCAGGGCGCCCGTATTACCTTAAGATAAAGGAATGGGAGATACAGGGGCTTACCTCGCTTACCGAACACCTCATAAGCGGGCTTAACGACATATCTCCCCTTAATTTCTATTACTCATTTACGATACCCAAGCTCGGCAAGGAATTCGACCTTTTAAAGATAAATGAGGATACTGTCATAAACATCGAGCTTAAAAGCCACAATGTCAGTCCCGAACGCATTAAATACCAGCTCATGCTAAACCGCAATTACCTTGCATCGCTTAACAGGAGCATCCGTTCATACACTTACTTAAGCAACGAGGATAAGCTGCTGCGCTTAAGCAACAGCGGGAACCTTTTTGAAGAATCATGGGAAACCCTTATTGCCGATATAGCAGGGCTTAGTGATTGCGTCGAAGATAACATTGAACAGTTTTTCAGGGAGGATCAGTACCTTATCTCACCGCTTACCGATCCGGACCGTTTCCTTAAGGGCAATTACTTCTTAACTTCCCAGCAGAAGGATATAAAAAAGCAGATCCTTGCCGCCATAAGGAACCACTTTGCAAACAGGGAACAAAGGGGCCTCATGCAGGGTTTCATGGGACTTCCCGGCACAGGCAAGACCCTGCTCTTATACGACCTTGCGATGGAGCTTACTTCCTCGCAGAAAAAGGTATGCGTACTTCACTTCGGTTCTTTCCCCGATGAGATGAAGATGCTTGACACAAGGCTTAAGAGGATCGATTTTTACTCCTGTGCTGAAGCGGATAAGCTTCCGGAGCTTAAAGAGTACAGCTGCATCCTTGTGGATGAAGGACACCGAATGAGCCGTGAAATGCTTGAGAACGTCACGGGGTACGGTAAGGCTAATGATATTCCGGTCATAATATCCTATGATTACGAGGCCATCATATCTCCTTACGAGCGTCCGCAGGATATGGGCGAAGTCATTGACGGTATGGAAGGGTTCATAAAATACCGCCTTACAAACCGCATCCGTATGAACAGTGAGCTTTCTTCCTATATCTGCTGTATGATGAGGTGTACGGGAAACCACCGTATGAAATCCTACCCGTCCGTTTCCCTTTACTATGCAAACAACGAAAAAGAAGCCGCGCTCATGTTAAACAAGTGCACGGCTTCCGGTTATAC
>JAILJC010000149.1 GCA_024694965.1 Lachnospiraceae bacterium | reverse complement strand
TGATTTTCCAAGGTGCTCAGCCTTATATATCTGGTTATAGAAGCAGTACTGCATGAAATCAATAAGGTCGGGTACGACAGCTTCGGCTCCTTCGCTCTCGATAAGGTTAACAAGATCGTTGTTTGCGGTGGGAGAGTATTTAACGAGTATTTCCCCTACAACTCCCACACGGGGTTTCCTTAAGTTTTCATCTATCGGTATGGCATCAAAATCAGCGATTATCTCTCGGCACATCCTGCCAAAGGTAGAAAAGCTCTGGTTTTTCTGCACAACAAAATCACGGCAGCGTTCAACCCACATTGCATGGACTTTGTCCGCCGAGCCTTTTTCAAGTTCATAGGGGCGCATCCTGTAAAGGCACCGCATGAATATGTCACCGAATATCGCTGCATAGGCAAGCCTCTGTGCAAGCTTAAGGTCTATCTTAAAGCCGGGATTGGTCTCTATCTTGGCCAGATTTAATGAAATAACGGGGATGTGTTCATATCCCGCATTACGTAACGCCCGTCGTATAAAAGATATATAGTTAGTGGCGCGGCATCCTCCACCGGTCTGGCTCATGATGACTGCCAGCCTGTTGGTATCATATTTGCCTGACAGGATGGCATCCATCAGCTGCCCAACAACTATCAATGAAGGATAGCATGCGTCATTGTTTACGTATTTAAGCCCAACATCTACAGCGGCCTTGTTGGAATTGTTCGGAATAACAAGGTTATAGCCGCAGGAGTTAAATGCCTTCTCCATTATATCAAAGTGGATCGGCGACATGTTGGGACAGAGTATCGTGTAATTCTTTGCCATGTCCTTTGTAAAAATAACACGCTTGTACGCAGATGAATTGACGGTCCTCTTTGCACCATGCTTTTTCTTGAGGTTGATAGCGCTTAATAACGACCGTATTCTTATTCTTGCGGCGCCGAGGTTGTTTACCTCGTCTATCTTTAAGCACGTGTAGATCTTATCGGAGCCGCTTAAGATATCATTGACCTGGTCGGTTGTAACCGCATCGAGTCCGCAGCCGAATGAGTTTAACTGTACAAGGTCGACATCATCACGGGTTTTTACAAAATTGGCGGCTGCATAAAGCCTTGAATGATACATCCACTGATCCGACACAAGAAGAGGGCGCTCGCAGGGATTTAAGTGAGAAACTGAATCCTCCGTAAGCACTGCCATGCCATAGGAATTGATCATCTCGGGGATACCGTGGTTTATCTCGGGATCGACATGATAAGGACGTCCCGCTAGGATAATACCGTGTCGGCCTGTTTCCTCAAGGTATTTAAGCGTTTCTTCACCTTTATCCATGATGTCCTTGCGGACGCGCTCCATTTCCTCCCAGCCGGCCTTAGCCGCAGCGTACACTTCGTCGCTTGGGATTTCCGGAAATGCATTTATAAGTTCGGTGGACGCTATCTTTAAGCTTTCAAAGCTTAAAAACGGATTGTGGAACCTGATCTGTCCGCCTATGATCTCATCCATATTGTTACGGATGTTTTCGCTGTATGAAGTAACGATGGGGCAGTTGTAGTGATTGGTAGCCCCGGCATGTTCCTTGCGTTCATAGAATAGCGCGGGATAGAAGATATAGTTTATCCCCTGCTTAATCAGCCATTCCACATGCCCGTGCGCGAGCTTTGCGGGATAGCATTCGGATTCACTGGGGATTGATTCTATACCGAGCTCATATATCTTATGTGATGAACGGGGTGAGAGGATCACCCTGTATTTAAGCTTTGTAAAGAACGTGAACCAGAAGGGATAGTTTTCGTACATATTAAGTACTCTGGGAATTCCGACAATGCCCCTGTCAGCTACGGTTATCTCCAAAGGTTCATATCCGAATATCTTACGTTCCTTGTATTCAAACAGATTTGGAAGGTTATTCTCATTTTTCTGTTTTCCGAGTCCGCGTTCGCAGCGGTTACCGGAAATATACTGACGTCCGCCGGTGAATTTGTTGATCGTAAGACGGCAGTTATTTGTACATCCCTTACATTTGGCCATGGAAGTCGTAAACTCAAGCGAGTTTATCTTTTCAATCGACAGCATGGTCGTGTCTTTTACATCTTCGTAACGTTCGCGGGCGATAAGGGCGGCTCCGAAAGCCCCCATAATGCCTGCTATATCAGGACGTATCGCTTCGCAGCCCGCAATCTTTTCAAAGCTCCTCAGAACTGCGTCGTTATAGAAAGTACCACCCTGAACGACTATCTTTTTTCCGAGAGATGAAGCATCGGAAACCTTGATAACCTTAAAGAGCGCATTTTTTATTACGGAATATGCAAGACCTGCGGATATGTCATCAACACCCGCGCCTTCCTTCTGGGCCTGCTTAACCTTTGAATTCATGAATACCGTACAACGTGTTCCGAGGTCAATGGGATGCTCGGCAAAAAGGGCAGCCTTTGCAAAGTCGGTCACAGAATAATTAAGTGATTTTGCAAAGGTTTCGATGAAAGAACCACAGCCTGATGAACAGGCCTCATTAAGAAGAACGGAATCCACATTCTTATTCTTGATCTTAATGCACTTCATATCCTGGCCGCCGATGTCCAAAATGCAATCGACTTCAGGCTCAAAGAATGCGGCGGCATAGTAGTGTGCAACTGTTTCAACTTCGCCGTCATCGAGCATGAGTGCGGCCTTTATGAGCGCTTCGCCATATCCTGTCGAGCATGAATGGACTATCCTTGCGTGCTTTGGAAGGAGTGAGTATATCTCCTTTACGGCGCGTATGGTCGTGGCAAGCGGATTGCCGTTATTGTTACTGTAAAACGAATATAATAATGATCCGTCGTCAGAGACTAAAGCTGCTTTTGTGGTAGTCGATCCGGCATCGATGCCTAAGAAACAGTTACCCCTGTAATCCTTAAGTTCTGCAGTGGTAACACAATGTGAATTGTGGCGCTCTTCAAAGGCATCATATTCTTCGGCTGAAGAAAACAGAGGATCCATCCTCGCAACTTCAAATTCCATATGGATATCGGAATTGAGCTTTTCATTAAGAGCACTTAACTTTATCTGCCGGTCCTCTTTATAGTTAAGAGCGGAACCTATGGCCGCAAACAGATGTGAATTATCAGGAGCTATGGTATGCTCGTCATCAAGCTTTAATGTTCGTATAAAAGCTGCCTTTAATTCGGACAGAAAATGCAGGGGACCGCCTAGAAATGCAACATGTCCTCTTATGGGTTTGCCGCATGCAAGGCCGGATATCGTCTGGTTTACAACTGCCTGGAAGATAGATGCGGATAAATCCTCGCGAGTGGCTCCCTCATTAATGAGAGGCTGAATGTCCGACTTGGCAAATACACCGCAGCGGGCGGCTATGGTATAAAGAGATTTATAGTTTTTTGCGTATTCGTTGAGACCGGATGCATCTGTCTGCAAAAGCGATGCCATCTGGTCGATGAAAGAACCGGTACCGCCTGCGCATATACCGTTCATACGCTGTTCGACATTTCCGCCTTCAAAATATATGATCTTTGCATCTTCGCCTCCAAGCTCTATGGCAACGTCTACTTTGTCACTGTAATCCTTAAGAGCTGTGGAAACGGCTATAACTTCCTGAACGAACGGGATTTCCAAGTGATTGGCAAGAGTCAGTCCGCCCGAACCGGTTATCATGGGATGCACGTTTAAGTCGCCGGTCTTCTTGAAAGCATCGGAGACAAGGTCCTTTAAAGTTTCGCGGATATTTGCGAAATGACGCCTGTAGTCCGAGAAGAGGAGATTGTGCTCCGCATCAAGGACAGCCACCTTTACGGTCGTTGAACCGATATCTATGCCGAGTGTATATAATTCATTGTTATTTCTGTTATTACCCATATATATGCCTTAACATGTATCATGTGCGATACATATGCCTGCTTTATTTCTAGACGCTCCGATAATACTACTACATATTTAAGAAAACTTCAATTGATATTAATACATATAATACTAATGAACGAAGTGACGTTTCAATGAGGCGATGTTTACTTTTTTATGTGTAAATGATAAACTTATATGAATATATACATAAGGAATCAATGAAATGAACAACTTTTTAAACAAATTAGAGCGCAGGTTCGGAAAATATGCGATCCCAAACCTGTCAAAATATATAATATTCGGTTATGTTATAGGTTATGGCCTGACTCTTATGGACCGCCTGGCCGGGAGCTCGGCGAAGGGCCTTATAACCTTTATTTCGCTCGATCCGTACATGATCCTTCACGGGCAGATATGGCGTCTGATCACCTGGATAATCGTACCCCCATCCTCACTGGGCATTTTTACGATAATTATGCTCCTGCTTTATTATTCCCTTGGAACATCTCTTGAACGCACATGGGGGACATTCAGGTTTAATGTCTATATTTTCGGCGGAATGCTTTTTACGGTCATAGGGGCATTCATTCTGTTTGCATGCTATAACCTTGCAGGCTACACCGACATTTATTCGGCCGAGCTGTTAGGTTCGTTCATTGCTCTGTATTTCAGTACATATTATATCAATCTTTCAATCTTCCTTGCATTCGCGGCCGAGTATCCCGATATGCAGCTGATGTTGTATTTTATCATTCCGATAAAGATAAAATGGCTCGCCATTCTTGATGTTGTGCTCGTTTTATATGATTTCTTTACAGGCACCTGGGAGATAAAGGTTGTTGTAATAGCCTCCCTGCTCAATTTTGCGATCTTTTATTTAAGCACGAGGAATTACAAGAGGGTATCTCCGAAAGAGATAAGGCGAAGGCAGACATTTAAGAACGAGGTCAGAAGACAGAATTCGATCACAAAGCATAAGTGCGCGATCTGCGGCAGGACGGAAAAGGACGGGGATAACCTTGAGTTTCGGTTCTGCTCAAAGTGCAACGGCAATTACGAATACTGTCAGGATCATCTGTTTACACATGATCACGTCAAATAGCAGGTAGATAAATGGACGAACAGCAATTCAGGAAAAGCATGATAAAGCTGCGCTCGTTTGCAAGGAGCCAGGGCGAAAAGATATCAAAGGAACAGGTGAAGCGCATGTTCCTTCCTCTTAATATGGAGGAAGGACATTTTCTGCTCATCTATAAATATCTTAACGAGGAAAAGGTAACGCTTTATGAAACGGACAG
>JAILJC010000140.1 GCA_024694965.1 Lachnospiraceae bacterium | reverse complement strand
GCAAGCCTTATAACACCCGCACATCTGTATATATGGGATGAGCCGCTGAATTATATAGATGTTTTTTCAAGAATGCAGATAGAGAAGCTGATATCGGAGTATTCTCCGACCATGCTGCTTGTGGAGCATGATGTCAGGTTCCGTGAAAAAACATCTACTGAAGTTTTAGAGATTCCATAATAAGGATCAAAGGATTACCGGGAAAAGAAGGAGAAATGATTTATGCGTATATCAGAGAGCTGCGCAAAATGTTTGTATGACAGACAACTTAATAAGACAGATAATGCTGAGTATCTTGCTGCGATAAAGGAATTGCTTGATAACAGAAGCGAGGATGATACCAGTCCTTACATGGTCTATCTGTTTAATAAAGTTCATGAGAAATACTTTGGCAAGGGAGCAGATTATAAGGATATCAAGAAAAAATATAATGATCTGGTCCTGAAGATTGAGAATGACCTGCGCAGGGAAATCGAAAAATCACCGGATCCGCTGGCCAGGGCGCTTATTATGTCCCGGATCGGAAATTATATAGATTTTGGCGCAATGGATCATGTGGATGAGCATGAGTTCATGACATTGTTTAACAATAGTGAAATGCGTGAAGATGATATCCGGGTCTATGAGGCATTCATAAGGGAATGTGAGGCAGGAAGATCATTTCTTCTTGTATGTGATAACTGTGGAGAGATAGTACTGGATAAGCTGATGATCGAACAGTTAAAGAAAAGATTCCCGAACCTTACAGTCAGGGTGTTGGTGCGAGGTATGGAAGTCCTGAATGATGCTACTGTGGAGGATGCGCATTATGTTGGGATTGACCGAGTTGCGGAGGTTATCTCAAATGGCGATGCAATCGCCGGTACTATCTATGATATGATGCCCGGGGAAGCTAAGAAGGCACTTGATGAGTCGGATGTGATCCTTGCAAAGGGACAGGGCAATTATGAATCAATGTCCGGTCAGGGACGCCATGTTTTCTATGCGTTCCTTTGCAAGTGCGATCTTTTTACAAACAGGTTCCATGTCCCGAGATTGACCGGAATATTTGTGCAGGAGTGTTGAATTTAAAATAGCGAAGTTTATCGTTAGGAGATGAACATGAAGGATGAATGTATTGATACAATCATAGGATTATGCTTAACCACTGAATCAGAGGATCCGATCGAGATCATCAGAATGATGATGGCTGAGCCGTTTTGCCATATGCACGGACCTGAGCATCATGTTATGGTGGGTTCGGCGCTGCTTACGGCTTATAAAAATGCAGGTGGAGAATTGGATCTTAACGAAGCACTGATAGAGATGCAGAGCAGGGGAAAAAGTGTACCGGGTGGCGCCTGCGGTTTATGGGGTGCTTGTGGGGCCGGGATAAGTACGGGAATGTTTGTTTCAATTATCACTAAGGCAAGTCCGTTTTCAGGCGAATCGTGGGGATTATCAAATCTTATGACATCAAAGGCGCTCGGAGAGATAGGAAAGATAGCGGGTCCAAGATGCTGTAAGAGAGATTCGTATCTGGCTATTTTGGCTGCGATTGATTTTGTTAATGAACATTTCGGAGTTAATATGATAAAACCGGAGGTTACCTGTATCCACTCCGGAATGAATAACCAGTGCATCGGAAGCAGATGTCCGTTTAAAGGGGAGGATGAATAATATGGCTAATATTCATGAAGAAAAGGCAGTTGAATACTATTCTAATAATTTCAATTGTTCACAGGGAGTTTTTACGACATACGCGATCGAACATGGTATAGATGAGAAACTGGCACTAAGAATTGCAACCAATTTCGGCGGTGGCGCAAGAAAAGGTGAAATGTGCGGAGCTGTGTCCGGTGCGCTTATGGTGCTTGGACTTTTGTATGGACACTCTGAAAGCGATGATGCTGAAACCAAGGCAAAAGCATATGCAATGGCTGAAGAGTATATGAACAGGTTTATCGACAGGAACGGCAGTGTTGTGTGCAGAGAGCTGTTGGGTTATGATCTTTCAAAACCGGATGAACGTGAAAAATTAATGGAAAAGAATCTTTTTAAGACCCTATGTCCGGAAATTATCAGAAGTGCAGTCAGTATACTTGATGAGCTGGTAAGGGAAAGTGAAATATGAAAACAATGAACCGGCATAAGGAATCCATCGCAAGCGGTACCCCTTATGCCATGTCCTGGAGGAATATAAAAGTAAAGATGAATAAAGAATTTATTATAAGAGAAGCGATGGTGAGCGATGCGGCTCGGTTGACAGAGATATATTCTTATTATGTGACCGATACAGCCGTATCTTTTGAATATGAGGTCCCTTCTGTGGAAGAGTTCGCGCACAGGATAAAGAAAATAAAAGAAAAGTATCCATATCTGGTATGTGTGTGTGGCGATAAGATAATCGGTTATGCTTATGCCGGAAAGTATAGTTCCCGTAAAGCTTATGATTGGACGGTGACTACATCGATATATGTGGACAAAGAATACCGCAGACAGGGAATAGGGTCTTTGCTGTATGATTCACTGGAAGAAGAACTAAAGAAACGGGGTATTGTCAATCTGCTGGCCGGAGTAGCTTTCTGTGAAAATGAAGATGAGTACCTTGCTAATGACAGCAAGGATTTTCATTTAAGCAGGGGATATTCACAGGTTGCCCATATGAAGGCAGTAGGGAAGAAATTTGACAGATGGTATGATCTTCTTTGGTTTCAGAAGAAGTTATAATCAGATCTAAGGAAAAAACAAAGAAGGAGGAAATTATGGCCGAGATAATAAAGATAAACGACAGTACATGGAGGATTGAGGACGGACATGTCAGATTCTTCCTTTTTTGCGGAACATCGAAAGCAGCTCTTATAGATTCCGGAATGACCACCGTGGATGCAAAGGAGATAAGTAATGAAGAAATATACATTGCCGGCTATGATGCTGCTTATATTTGAAACAGTGGCGGTTACACTATGGCTTGCAAAGGATAACCTGTTCTATCTTTTTAATTTCAGTTACATAGGAATATCAATTTCGCTGGGGCTGTTTCTCTTTATAAGGAAATATCCGTATGCAAGACGTATCGTGCAGTTGCTTGTAGGATCATATATGCTGATATATCTGGGTCTTATATGCAATGAAAATATGCAGATAGAGGGCTTTTGGTACTATCTGTTTACCGGTGTGTTTGAGGCGGCAACCATACATTATGCGGTAGCCAAGATATTCGGACCGTTGTTATTCGGCAGAGGATGGTGCGGATTCGCCTGCTGGACGGCTATGGTGCTGGATTTTCTTCCTTACAAGACGCCCAAGGGGGATAGAAAAAACATCGGGTGGATAAGATATATAACATTCGCGGCTTCTCTTGTATTTGTGGCAGCACTGTTTTTTAGCCATGTCGGAAACATAGAGAAGATCATGTTTTGGGCATTCATTATCGGGAACCTGCTGTATTATGGCATTGGCATTGCGCTTGCTTATGTATTTAAGGATAATCGGGCTTTCTGTAAATATATCTGTCCGATCACGATATTTTTAAAACCGATGAGCTATTTTTCGTTGGCCAGGATAAAGTGTGACAAGAGTAAGTGTATTTCCTGCGGGAAATGCGAACGGATATGTCCTATGAATGTAAAGATCACGGATAATTCAAGAAAACGTGAAAACGGAACGGAATGTATTCTTTGTATGGAGTGTAAAAGAGCCTGCCCAAAGGATGCGTTGTAATTTGCCAGATTAGAAAGCCAATAAAAGATGTGGAGGATTTAAATGGAGTTCAGAATACTGACAGAACAGGATTTAGAGTCACTGCTCGAATTGTACAAACAGCTTCAACCGGATGATTCTTCATCTATGGAAGACAGTAAGATCGTGTGGCAGGAAATTGAGGATAATCAGGATATCCGTTATTTTGGAGCGATTGATAACGGAAAGGTAGTATCTACCTGCTATGCAGTATATATACCTAATCTTACAAGAAACAATCGAGGGATCTGCTTTATTGAAAATGTAGTAACAGATAAAGATTACAGAAACAGGGGATTGGCCTCTAAAGTTATGGATATGGCTATATCATACGCGAAGGAAAAGGGCTGCTATAAAGTTATCCTTCAAAGCGGGAACTCGCGAGCGGATGCACACCGGTTTTACGAAAACAAAGGATTTGACGGAAACACCAAAAAGGCATTTGATATGCGGTTGGAATGAATTGAGGAAAGAAAGATAACGAAAAGATTAGGATAAGATATTTGTATGAAATGGATTTTTTTTGATCTTGGCGCAACACTGGTTGATGAAACTGATGTATATAAAAGCCGGTGTGAATTTGCGATCAAACAATTAAACATTGAACCTTCGGAGTTTATTAACAGGGTTTACGAGGAAGCAAAATCAAGCCCGACACCTATCAGAACAGCTGCCAAAGCTTATAATGTTATTTTGCCGGATTGGGATAACAGTCTGGAAAAACTGTATGAAGCATCTCATAGCGTGATCTCCGTCCTGCACAGTAAGTACAAACTTGGAATTATTGCAAACCAGACATTAGGAGCACAAGAAAGAATCGATAATTGGGGTATCGGACAATATTTTGATGTTGTTATGGCATCAGCGGAAGCGGGGTGTGCAAAGCCTGATCCGAAGATATTTACTATGGCCCTTAATAAGGCCGGATGTGAGCCTGCCGAAGCGGTTATGGTTGGAGACAGACTGGATAATGATATTGCTCCGGCAAAGAAATTGGGAATGAAAACGGTATGGGTACGCCAGGGTTATGCAATATATCAGAACATAGATGATGAGAGTAAAAGGCCGGATTATATTGTTGACAGCCTGGATGAGCTAATAGGGTTATTTGAGTAAGAATATGAGATTAGACGGAATGATATACGAACTTACAGATACATCTAAAGTTAAGCATATTTTCGAAGGGTGGAATGAAACCCTGATCTATTCATGCCTTCAAAAAGTCATGGGTAAAATATTTGTTACCGATCCGGAATCTCCTGTATCAGCTATGGCTTATGTAGGATGCTTTGCGTTCTATGCCGGAGAGCCGGATAAAGAGCTTGTTATGGCAAAACCGAAGGGGTTTGTGATCATGACACCGCAGAATAAAGAATGGGAAGCATGTATTGAAGCGTGCTTCCCTGCGGCCAAGAAGATGACACGGTATGCTATCAAAAAAGACACAAAATTTGATATATCCTTATTAAGGAGCATGGTAAAGAAACTGCCGGAAGGATACGAACTAAAAGAAATCGATAAAGATGTCTATGATCTGTGTCTGACTGATCCGATGACACGGGATTTCGTATCGGTTTTTGACAGTAAAGATAATTATTTGAAAATCGGCAGAGGAATGGTTATTATGAGGTCCGGGCGGATCGTAGCCGGAGCGTCTTCTTATACCAGATACAACGAAGGCATTGAGATTGAGGTTGAGACGGCACCGGAAGAGCGCAGGAAGGGTCTGGCGACTATTGTTTCTGCGGCGCTTATCTTACGATGCCTTGATGAAGGATTATATCCGAGCTGGGATGCCCAAAATATAAACTCAGTTCATCTGGCAGAAAAGCTGGGGTATGAATTTGACCATGAATATACGGCATATGAAGTTGCGGGCGGAGAAAGGACCCATTAAGGAAAAGTACAAAAAAAATATGTTGACAAATCCGGTCTATGGTTATAGACTAAAATTGGTCTATAGCTATAAACCAAAAATTTGGTATAAAAAGGAGGAGCCAAAGCACGTTATGGATGACTTGTTGTTGAGCGAGAGTGAATACAGGATGATGGATATAATATGGGACAGCGCCCCGGTTGAATCAGGCAAGCTGGTAAAGCTGTGTGAGGAGAGACTATCTTGGAAGAAGTCCACGACTTACACGATGCTTAAGAAGCTGTGCGATAAGAACATAGTGAAAAATGTGGATTCACTCGTTTCCGTTATCGTACCGAAGAGCGATATACAGTCTCATGAGAGCGAACATGTGGTAAAGAGAAGCTTCGGCGGATCACTTCCCGCCTTTGTCAATGCTTTTCTCGGCAACGGCAAGCTGAGCAAGAATGAAGCAGACGAGCTCATAAGTCTTATTGAGACTCATATGGCAGACAAACAATAAACAATGTTCGGACATAGGTGACTTTTATGGAAAATATTTTTCAACATGTAATACAAATGAGCATTTACGGAAGCATTGCGATAATAGCGGTATTCATCTTAAGGATGTGTTTTAGCAGCCTTCCCAAGAGGATAACCTGTTTATTCTGGATCATCCCGGGACTGAGGCTGTTATGCCCGCTGAACTTTAAAACGACTTTCAGCATAATGAACTTCGCAAGGCTTAAGGATAATGCTGACGGAACAGTAAACGAAGTGGAAAATGCAGTACCCAACGCGGTTACGGGAAAGCCCGTAAACCTTCAGCTTATGATGAAGGAAGGGATCAATAAAGCTCCGGTGCTTGCACACAGGTCCATCGATCCGAAAACGATCGTGGCAATTATATGGCTTTTGGGGATAATGGTGATCCTTACCTATCTGACGATAAAGACTGTCAACATGTTTAAGGTCTTAAAGCGGGCCGACATGGACCCTTACGGGGACTACTATGTTTCGGATGCGGTCGATACCTCTTTTGTTCTTGGGATAATAAGACCCAGGATCTATATGCAGGCAGGACTGTCTGAGCAGGAAAAATCATACATCCTGCAGCATGAACGCACCCACATTAAAAACCTGGATCATATCACCAGGATAGTGGGAATGCTCACCGTATGCATCCACTGGTTCAACCCGCTTGTCTGGATCGCGTTTACGAAGATGTGCGCAGACATTGAGATGCGCTGCGATGAGGCGGTCATAGACTGCATGGGTGACAGGATCAAGAAGGAGTACTGTACTTCCATAGTAAGGCATGCGCTCGAAAGAGGGACCGCGAACAGGGGATTATATGCCGCATTTGCCGGAGATAATCATAATGGAAGGGAAATCAAAATGAGGATAAAGAATCTTGTAAGTTATAAAAAGGTGTCAAAGATAGTTGCAGCAGCTGTTGTTGTATTTGCGCTCGGAATGACGGTAGCCCTGTCTACAAAGGCCCAGAGCAAGAGCGAGGATGTCAGCAGCAAAGAACAGATCAAGGTAACAAACGAAGCAGTAACCGGCAATAGAGAGATCAATATAAAAGTTAATGAAAAAGAGAATGATGAAGAGAAGGTCGGAGCGCCCGTATCCGTGCCGGGTAATATCCTGCTTGATATGACAGAAGAAGAGAACCTTGAGAATTACGGTAAGGAAGAATTAAAACTTCCCGATGATGTTGAATACAGTGACGAGGGCAGACCTTACAGTAAAACATATGATTTCAGGGAGACGCCTGTGCTTAACAGGCTGGCATCGATCCTTGAGAAGGAAGGGTTCGAGATACTTGATCCCGATATGGAATACCTTGACAAGGAAGGCAATGTCCGGACAGGAAGAGAACTCTACTGCTTTAACGCATATAAGGAAGATACCAAACAGAACATGCTCGTAAATATCTATATGGTATCGGAAGAATATGCCGAAGACAGCTATGATAAAAAGGAAGTACGCGACAACCTGTGGATCGGAGAGTCTATCGATTATGAGGAAGAAACCTGGTACAACTACCGCATCTATGATACAAAGACAGGCGTCATGATGGATGCGGCAGGCAATTACGACTGGGATTGGGAATCACTTGGATTGTTTAAGTGAGATGAAGGAGAAAAGATTGATGAACAGAGTTACAAAAGGAAT
>JAILJC010000110.1 GCA_024694965.1 Lachnospiraceae bacterium | reverse complement strand
GAGATACCGCAGATAAAGGCAGTTAGGGGTGAAGCAACTTATCTTATATGGCTTGATATATCGGGTCTTAAAGGAGATGTTTCCAAATTCGGAACATTTTTAAGATCAAAGACGGGATTGTTCCTGTCTCCCGGAAGTATCTTCGGAGAACAGGGTAAAAATTTCTTAAGGCTGAATATTGCCTGCCCGAAGAGTGTCCTGGCGGACGGATTATCACGGCTTAAAAACGGAGCGGAAGAATGGCGGAGGAGTAACTTATGATAAGAAAACTGGCAAAGAGTATCTTGTCATATCTGGCGATCATCGCCGGTGCTCTTATGGCAAGTTTTTCCGTTATATGCATACTGATACCGAATGATGCCATCGATTACGGAACCGCCGGAATAGCGATCATAACCAAGTCCCCGGATGATATTATAAAACAGATCAAAGAAGAACTTAATAAAACATGTACAGTACTGGATTCATATGGTGTGATATCCGGAGAGAATAAGACCCTTATCTGTTATGTGAGCTATTTTGAACTTCAGAAAATGCGGGAGATAATCTCGGCAAACAAAGGGTCTTTCAGTACTGTATCAACTATTGATGAGATTCTCAGGTGAAGGAGGTACGATCATGCCATTTATTGATTCAAAGGTAAGCGTTAAGATTACGGAGGAGCAGGAAAAGGAGCTTAAAACAAGGCTCGGACAGGCTATATCCTTAATCCCCGGTAAGAGTGAGAACTGGCTCATGACGGGATTTGAGGATGAGTATCATCTGTATTTCAGGGGTGATAACAGTCAGCCGACTGCCTATATAGAGGTAAGGCTGTTCGGAGGTCCGAATAAAGCGGCATTTCAGAAGATGACGGAAGAGATAACGAAGATATTCGGGGATGTACTGGGTATAGCTCCGGATCATATGTATATCAAGTATTCGGCAACAACCGACTGGGGTTGGAACGGCGGGAATTTCTAGTATCCGGGGTTGAAATGCGGGAAAAGATAAAGGCTTTATTTGAAAACAGAAAAAGACGGGTACTGATCCTGGCTTTCGGCCCGGCTTTGTTGAGCATTGCGGCCGGCTGTGTGGCAGGACTGTTTGATCCCAAAGATGCTCTTTATATTTGCATGCTCTTAATGTGCCTGATATATCCTGTCTACCTTTTGATATTCAATATCGTAGCTTTTTTCAGGGCCGTAAAATATCCTTCAAAGCAGCTGCCGGGTACATCTGAAGCAAAGCTGTTCGGAATGATGGATCTTGCTACGGTTCTCGTAGGAACGGCGCTTTCATTTTTTTATGGTTCACTGCTAAATATATCGGGAATACAATGGAACGCTTTGTGGAGCGAACAGCTGCATAACACTGAGGTACATCAGCCCGTATGGACCGGGGCACTGCCTGCGATCGTAACATTGCTGGTAATTGGCGTCATAGGATATATCGTGCTCTTTACAAGAAAAATGTCAGCCACACCGCCGCTTATAACGGTATTATGCATTGGAGCGATGTATATCGGTATTTCGCAGATAATATTGTTTGTGGTCCAGATATTTAAGGTTACCCGATTTGAAGGCCTTGCCTATCCTGCATACAGCATTCCCCTGTTTGAGATGCTTCCCCTTATGGAACTTCCGTTCTGCTTAATAAGCATGGCCGCAAGGCTTATCATAAGAAAGATATATGAATGGAATCAGGTCGAGGAACACGGTGAAGAGCTTTATGCGGGAAAGGGATTTATAGCTGCGCTTAATAAGATCCTTGCCAATTCCCTTTCGTGGCCGGTAGCAGCGATAATAGCCATGATCCCGCTCCTTGGCGTGATCCTTGGCGTTCTGTCTTTGTTCGGGCAGTATCCGGATCATGTTATAAGGGCATGGACCGAAACCGCACAGTGGAACCTTTCAAAGATGCAGGCTCCGCCTAATGTACAGTATGATGAGCATTATCTGTGTACGGTTGCAGCGGGAGGTCATGACAAGGTGGTCAGACCCATTAGGATGGGCGAAAGACACGGGCACAGGATCGTGGTTAACAGACAACTCCTTGTAGCAAATGCTTTTGAGCAGCTTCTCGAGGAAAAGACCCCAAACATGCACAGGGTGATAAGAAAGTTTTATGATACCCATGGATATCCGATAGCGCGGCATATAAAGACAAAGGCAGCCGCAGATGTGGTATATTTCATAATGAAACCGCTTGAATGGCTGTTTTTACTTGTTTTGTATCTTGCCGATCCGGCACCTGAAAACAGGATAGCAGTACAGTATATGCCCAAAGGGAAACAGGAGAAAGAGAGTTGAACAGAAAACTTTTAATGATCGGTATGTTGCTTGCTATAGGCTTATCCGGATGTGGAAAAGGAGAAAATATGGAAAGTGCTCCCGAGGCCAACAGGCCTGACAATACGCTTTCGGTTGAGGACAGTATAACAGATGAAAACATGGTGTTTGATTACTATGAGGCAGCCGTGGCAACAGTAGGAGGAAATGATTCTGAAGAATATGTGCTTTATAAATATGATGATGATCAATTGATCCTTGCCTCATATAGCAAGCAGGAAGATTCGGAGGAAACGATGTATTATCGTTTAGTACCGGTCTCTGTATTGGATGACTGTATGAAACAGGTAAAAAATTATAAGATGAGAAAGTGGAAAAATGTGTCGGGACTGACCGGAAGGATATATGTCGTAAAGTTTATGGATAAGGGAGAGATGATAAGGGTTTCTTCCGACTATATGCCGGATAACGGAATAAAGGCATTCGATTCGATAAGAGGAGTTCTTGTTGCCGCATGGAGTAAGGCCGGAAAGTAAAAAGGGAGGGTGACACCCTCCCTTTAATCTACTTCTTACAGAATATCCGGATAGCTTTATCGGTAAATATTGCGGTTCCTTTACCGCCTGCCTTATCGATATTTTCGGTAAATTCACCTCCGGCTGCGTAGCCTTTACCAAGACCCAGCAGTACCTCGTCGGAGCATGTATAGTAGTGCTCGGATATGAAATCCTTAAGTTTTTTAACAAGTTCCTGCGCCTCTTTCGAAGCCGGGTCACTGTCCCTGATACTTCCAAAACACTCAAATATCTTCATGAACTCATTGGTAATGGCTGCCTGATCTTCTTTTGATCTGCCGGCGGTCTTTTTCTCGTACTCCATGTATTCGGGAGTTGAGCCCCACTGTTCTTTGGCTTTTTTTGCATATTCATCGATCCTGCTTGTATCAAATGCTGAAAAATCCATTGTTTTTCCTCCTTTCCTGTATAGTCCGCGAGCGAAATCAATAAGTTTTTCAAGATGCTCTTTCTTAAGAGTCAACAGCTCTATCTGTTGTTTCAGGGCTTTATTTCTGTCAAAGTCAGAGCTTTCCGTTATCTCTTTGATCTCTTTTAAAGGAAATTCAAGTTCTTTAAACAGTAATATCTGCTGGAGCTTTTCCAATGCCGTATCGTCATACAGCCTGTATCCGGACTCGGTATATTCGGCCGGCTTCAAGAGTCCGATCTTGTCATAATACTGCAGCGTCCTTATGGTAACGCCGCTCAGTCTGCTCACTTCATTTACTGTCATCATGGCTGATTCCTCCCTCGTGATGATAATAGCATAAACTATTACGTAACGTAAGAGTCAATACCTTTTTGTATTTTTTATATATTTACGGAAAATGTCCCATAATGCGGACAGGTATACGGAATAAATGCGTTATACTGTGATCAGGTTCTGAAAGGATCACCTGAATATAGGCAGTTGCACGCTTTGGTGCGGAAGGAGGCAGGAATGCGGGAAGTAAACGGGACCACGATCAGATTGAAACCATATAAAGAAGTATACAGGCAGAACAGAGATCACAAAGGTCTTTGGCTGACACTTGATGTGGCAAGGGAATATGCCGCCAGATCCAGGATCTACAGGGCTGAGAACGGAAATCAGTATTCGGGAAAAGTACGGGAGATAGGGGAGGAACTTAGGAAGTTGTATGGATTGACGGACATTGAGGCCAGGAACATTCTCTTTGGGCAGAATGTCGTCGATTATGTTAATAAATATAACAGGATAAGGAACATGATACCTGTAGGGATAGTTCAAAATGATCATGATGACGGCATGGCGGTTCATAGTATGGCTGGATAAAATGTGGTATAATTCCAATATATGTATATTTGAATGAAGGTGCGTTGATCACAGATAAAATGAGGTTATTTATTGCAATAGAGCTTGAAGACAGAATAAAAGATGAATTGTGCATGATACAAAAGCGCGTTAAGCTTCAGGGAATGAAAGGCAATTTCACAACCCGGGAGAACATGCATCTTACACTTGCGTTCATCGGAGAGTATAGTCATCCGGAACATGTTTCGGATGCTCTTGATGATGTGCTGTTTGAACCCATGAAACTTGCGCTCGATGGATTTGGATGTTTTAAGGACCTTTATTGGATAGGCATTAAAGAAGATAAAGGACTTACCGAAAATGTGAAACGGATTCGGAAAGCCCTGGCCGATAACGGTATTCCATTTGACAGAAAGAAGTTTGTTCCCCATATAACCCTTGCCAGAAAGATAGAATATGACAAGGCACTCCCGACAGACTGCCCGTTTCCCGCAGCCATGGATGTGGAATACATTTCCCTTATGCGCTCCGATAGGGGTAAAAACGGTATGATATACACGCCGGTAGCCAATTTCTTTCTGTGAAGAAACGGTTTAGGGAAGAATGCGAAGCTAAGTAAATAGTTTCATACTGTCCGGGCGGGCGTTGCCAATTATCACCAGCCCGTATTTTTTGGCAAGATCCACGGCATCCGCCGTTGGAATTGACTTTGACGCAAGAACTGCTACCCCTGCGGCGATTGATTTTTCGGCCATATCCACGGGGATCCTGCCCGATGTATACAGGATGCATTCCGAAAGCGGAATACCTGAGCTTAATCCATAGCCTATTGCCTTATCCATGGCATTGTGTCTTCCGATGTCTTCACAGGTGAACAGTATTTTCCCGCACCGTGCAAGCATGCATGAATGCGTACATGAAGTCATATCATGAAGCCTGGTTCCCTTTTCAAACTGTTTCGCCATTGCAAATATCCACTCGTGCTTATAATCCGGAGCGGGGAGCGTCCTGAGTACTCTGCGGTTTTTAACCGTGTCAGGATCGATATCATTGTTCAAAAAAACACAGGCTTCCGTTTTATGTTCATTAAAAAGGATCTTATTTATATCCTCCGCACTTTCAATGAATCCGCTTGTCAGAAGCCTTCCTGTTACCAGTTCGTTAAGATGCTGTCCGGTGCATATAAGTTTCATCACTGATTGTTCATTTACAATGATTCTGAGTTCATGCTCATTAAGAAGAACAGCCCCGGTTTCGGATCTGCTTCCGTCTGTCGTGATAAGTGTTACTTCGCTTGAGCGATACAAATCTGTCATGTCACGTCCCCTTTTGCCGTCATGTGGATCATTTGATAAACCTGCCCATAAGTACTCCAGAACAGATTATAACATATGTCAAAAAATGATATTAATAAATCATAGTTATAAGAAGCGCCGTTTGTGTTAAAATGATATACAGGATGAAGGTAAATGCAACACAGGCTCAACAATGTATAGGAGGTAAAGCATGGAAAAGGTTAAATGGGGTGTACTTGGGACGGCGAATATTGCAAGAGGATGCACGATCCCCGGAATGAAACTTGCAGACAACTGCGAGTTGTACGCTATTGCCGGACGGAATGCGGAAAAAGCGGAAGCTTTCAGGGAAGAATTCGGTTTTAAAAAAGCATATACCGGTTATGATGCATTGATCGAAGATCCCGATGTTCAGGCAGTATACATACCGCTTCCGAATAATCTTCATCTTAAGTGGGTGAAAGCGGCGCTTAATAAGGGCAAACATGTACTGTGCGAAAAACCGCTTGCTCTTAATGCGTCTGATGCAAGGGAAATGTTTGATACTGCAAGGGAAAACAATGTATTTCTTATGGAGGCATATGCATATCTTCATACTCCCTATATACAGAGCCTTAAGAAGGATCTTGCGGACGGGATCATAGGAGATGTGGACTATATAGAATCAGCCTTTGTAACGCAGGGATATAAAGAGGATATAAGGCTTTATAAGGATCAGGGCGGCGGTGCAATGTATGATCTTGGATGTTACTGCACAACAATGATCCTGTCGATGATAGATTCAAAGCCTGCTTTTGTAAAAGCATCAGCCGAGTATTCAGATCTCGGTGTGGATCTTATGACTTCTGCGATCATCCGTTTCGAGAATGGTGTAAGGGCCTCGTTTAATGTGGGAATGATCCTTGGCAAGGATACGAATGCCAGGTTTGACAGGCTGTATATCCATGGAAGTAAGGGATGCATAAGATCTGATGTTGAATATAATCAGGCCGGAGATATAAGTTATAATATATTTACTGACAATGGTGTGATCGAGAGGAAAATATCCGTGCCGCAGAATTATTCCCTTGAAACGGCACAACTGGGAAGATGTATCCTAAACGGTGAGAGTCCGCATGTGAGCTCCGATTTTTCCATAAAAAATGCGGAACTTATGGATCAGGTATTTAAGGAAATAGGATACTGATGGACGTTCCCCAAAAGAAAACAGATCCGGAACATGCTTACGGAGGCGACGATGATGGGACTTGATGAATTTATAAGAACGCATGATGTGGAAGTTGCCAGACAGCGTATAAACGCTGATGACATTAAGCCGGTGGAGAAGAATATCCGCAGCTTTCTTTTAGGGCTGTTCGGGGATATCATGACAACCGAAGAAATAGTACAGAAGGCAAAAGAGCTTGATATATCTTTCGGAACGGAACTTAAGAGGTACATACTGGATTACGGGTATATCATATACGGAGAGGTAAGCTTTTACGGTATCGGCAAAGTGGATCCGTTAAGTTCTAGCCTGGTCGCACAGACCAAATATTTTAATAAAAATTATCCGGCGACCAGGGGTAAATTTGTTATTGAAGACTGTGGCGGCAGTTATGCGCTCGTAGCGCCGGATGATGAAGTGTATTTATTCGATATGTCAATGGATGAACCGGAGGATCTGACCGATACGGGAATGAAGCTGACCCGGTACATGCTCGACAGGTTATCCTCGACACATGGCAGCAGGCTGTATATGGAGGGGGAAATCGAGGCTTATGAAGAAGCATGGGAAGTGTTCGAAAGGGATTTAAAGAGCCATAGTCTGCCTGATTTCGAACAGCCGTCCGTAAAAGAAGTAATGGCGAAGAAAAAAGAAAAATCGCTGCTGTACAGTAAAAAGGAGCTTCAGAATCATATACAGCTCCAATCCAGAAATATGGTTACCGAGGAATGTGTAAAGCTGCTGGATACCAATAACAGTATTCCGGCAGAGATCGATATATGGGTGGAAAAATGCCTTTCTTATTACTTCCCGCACGGAGCCATACATAATGATTCATGGATGATAACAAAGCCGGGGGACGCATCCACATATTATCTGGATCCGCGAAAGGTTATAAAGCCCCTGTACAAATACAAGGGGTACACATGGTATACCTGGAAGGAGATATTCAAATATATCATTTATTGATTCCGGCCGGCTGCGGGATCGTAGCAAAGGGATGAAAGCGGAGGGTAATGATGGCAACAAAAGGTGTTGTACAAAAGAACGGGATTGAAATGGAATATTGCAGGTTCGGTAGCGGCAGCAGGGTATTTGTTATCCTGCCGGGTCTTAGCATTCAGAGCGTAATGGGAGCAAAGGATGCCATAGAGAATGCGTATTCATTAATGAAGGATGATTTTACAACCTATGTATTTGACAGGAGAAAAGACATTCCCGACGATTATTCGATCTATGATATGGCTGATGATACCGCAGCAGTCATGAAGGAAATGGGACTGAATGACATATATCTTTTCGGCGCATCCCAGGGCGGGATGATCGCAATGGCCATTGCAATAAGATACCCTGAGCTTGTAAAGAAAGTAGTCCTTGGATCAACGTCGCCTCATGTGAAACCCGGGCAGAGAGAAGTTATCGACAGATGGATTAAGCTGGCACAAAAGAAGGACCGTGACGGCCTGTGCCACGAATATGGCAAAGAGATATATCCTCCGGATGTTTATGAGCAATATAAAGATATTTTCGCCGTTATGGCAAAAAACGTGACCGACAAAGAACTTGAAAGGTTCGTTATACTTGCAAAGTCCATAAGGGACTATGATGTTTCAGATGAACTGAAAAAGATAGAATGTCCGGTCCTTGCGCTGGGTGTTTTTGAAGACCCTGTCCTTGACAGTGATGCAACAATGGAGATCGCTGAAAACCTCGATTACAGGGCGGACTTTGAGCTGTATATGTATAAAGGCTACGGTCATGCAGCCTTTGATACGGCTCCGGATTATAAAAACAGGATGGTCGAATTCCTTTTAAAAGATTGATCAGGCCTTCCTGTAGTCGGAAGGTGACTTTCCGAAATGGCGCTTAAATGCCTTCGAAAAGGTAAAGGTATCATTATATCCGACATTTGCCGCCACCTGATTAACACTTATCGATTCGTCGGCAAGCAGCTTGACGGCCATTTTCATCCTGTATGTCAGCAGATACTCCTGAAGGGAATAGCCTGTGGCCTCCTTAAAGAGCCTGGTTAAGTAACTCCTGTTAAGGCCGAGAGCCATGGCGATGTTATCTATCTTTATCGGTTCGGAATACTTAAGCTGTATGTAGTTTATTACGTTCTTCACATATAAAAGGGAATTATTCTGTTCCTTTTTCTCCCTTGCGGAGGAATTCTCGATCATGTAATCGCAGATCTTATATACGGTACCCACACAGTAATACTGCCTTTTATAATGCTTCAGTATATCCATGGCCAGGTCTTCGATCTTCTTCGAATGCTCGAGAGGGGTGTACACGGGATGCTCCGGAGTAAGTCCCGCTTCCTTCAATATAAGGGGTATCTTGGGCCCGCCGATATGTACCCATATATATTCCCAGGGATCGTCCTTATCGGCCTGATAGAAGGTCCTTCTCGTCTGCTAGTATGTATTCGCCCATTCCGCCGTTTCTCTGCCAGCCGTAAGCCGCACGAAATTTACTTGTACAGGAAATGTAGTAACCCCTTCTGCAGTCGTTGCACACGCCGCAGCCCGAAATGTGATAGACGATGACTCTGTCGCCTTTTTTGAAGCGCTTGAGTCCTTCGCCTTCTTCAATGATAAGACCGCTGGGTTCGTGTCCCGCGATCATTCCCGGGATGTAACCCTCGGCACCCTTTCCGGTATGCTTTCTGTATATGCATCTTATGTCGTTGCCGCATATCGTCGTTGCTTTTGTGCGGATGAGTACCTGTCCGAACCCGGGCTTCGGGACCTCAAAATCCTTAAGTTCAACCGTTGAATTACCGGGCAGGATCGCACCTCTCATTTTTACTACCATAACACCTTCTCCTTTCAAACAGAAAAATAACGGATCCTGAGAAAATTATACGTTTGGGAGCCTTTTCCGATAAGAGATTTTGATGACAGTTTCGAATGATAAATGTCGCATTATCGAATATTATGTGTTATTATAATCGCATGAAGAACACTCGCGAAAATGATGCTTTAAACAGCAGTGAAAAGATCGCATATCAGGACCGCAACATAGTGTTCATGATGGAAGGGGAATCCGTGTTTGTGGGCAATATCGTCTATGAACGTTTCAAAAGATCCATCCCTATGCACGCCCATTCCGACAACAGCTATGAGGTCCACTATATCTCATCGGGGCATGGCAGAGTCACGGTCAGCGGTACGGAATATGACACGGGCCCGGGGACGCTTTATATAACCGGACCGCATATAAGACATTCGATGATACCGGATCCCAATGATCCGCTGTCGGAATACTGCGTCTATCTTAAGCTGTCCGCCGATACGGGTAAGGAAAAAAAGGCCCTGTCTCCCCTTAAGATATTCCGTATGACGGATTTCTGGTACGGGAAGGACCGTTACGGGATACATGCGCTGATGAAGTCGCTGTTTTTGGAGCTTAAGGAATTAAACATCGGGTACAGGGCGGTAGTGGAATCGCTGATAAAGCAGATCATCATTTCCTGTGTAAGGGATTATTCCGATAAAAAAGGCGATCCCGATATCAGGGGGCTTAAATCAAATGATGATCAGTTCCTAACCATAGAGGAAGCTTTTCTTTACGAATATGCGACACTGACTCTTACATCGCTTGCAGACCGCCTAAGCTTAAGTACGAGGCAGACGCAGAGGCTTCTTATGGAGCACTACGGTATGAATTTCCAGAGTAAGAAAACGGAGGCGAAGATGAGCGCTGCGGCCATCATGCTTAAGACGAAGGAAAACACCATTACGCAGATCGCGGATGAACTTGGGTATTCATCCGTTGAACATTTTTCATCGGCATTCAGGAAGTACTATGATATGAACGCCAGCCGTTACAGGGAAGATATGAAATAACTGAAGAAAAGAGAGGATAATATCATTATGATGAAATATGATGAGGAAAACAGCCGGGGTAAGATGATCGTAAGGACCAGTGTTATCGGGATTACCGCAAATGTTCTGCTCGCGGTCGTGAAAGCACTTATAGGGATCTTCTCCAATTCAATTGCGATCGTGCTTGATGCGGTGAACAATCTTTCCGATGCTTTAAGCTCCGTGATCACGATAGTCGGAACAAAACTTGCCGGGCGGGAAGCGGATAAAAAGCATCCTTTCGGATATGGGAGGATAGAATATTTAAGCGCACTTGTTGTCGCGATCATCGTGCTTTATGCCGGTCTTACATCCCTTGAAGAATCCGTTAAGAAGATCTTAGATCCCAAGGTTCCGGCGTATTCGTTCATTTCCCTTTTGCTGGTCGGTATCGCAGTTTTTGTAAAGATAGGCCTTGGGCTGTTTACAAAGTCGATGGGCGAAAAGGTTAATTCCGATTCGCTTGTAAATTCCGGAAAAGATGCACTCCTTGACTCCGTTATATCTTCGGCTACTCTGATCGCTGCCCTCGTTTTTACATTTACGGGATTATCGCTTGAAGCATATCTCGGAGCAGTCATCTCGCTCGTTATAATAAAGGCCGGTTTTGAGATGCTTTCCGAAACGGTTTCAAAGTTGCTCGGAGAGCCGGGAGATGTAAAGCTGATGCAGGATATAAAGCGTACGGTAGCTTCGTTTCCCGAGGTGAACGGTGCTTATGATCTGATCCTTCATAATTACGGCCCCGATACATACAACGGTTCTGTTCATATAGAACTGGCGGATGACTGTACCTTAAGCAGAGTGGATGAGCTTACAAGGGAGATCATGATTGAGGTATATAAAAAGCATAATGTGATCCTGACGGCAGTCGGTATCTATTCCGTAAATCTCAAAAACGATGAGGTCGCGGAGCTTAGAGACGAGATAAGTAAAAAGGTCCTTAAACACGAGCATGTAAAGCAGATGCATGGATTCTATTTCAATAAAAAGGATAACACGGTCCGGTTTGATATTGTTATAAGCTTTGATGCGGAAAGCAGACAGGAAGTCTTTAAAAATATCCTAACGGAGCTTAAGGAAGCATATCCTGATTTGGTTTTTTCATTGGCAATGGATATGGATTACGGTGAGATAGTATGAGGATAATATTTGTAAGGCACGGAGAACCGTGTTATGAGGATGACAGCCTTACCGCAGCGGGACTTAAGCAGGCTGATCTGGCAGCAGAAAGGCTTAGGGATGAAGGGATAGAGGAAATATGGTCATCACCCCTGGGACGGGCGCTTAAGACAGCCGAGGCCGCATCTAAGGTTCTTGGGCTTCCGGTTAAAACCCTTGATTTCATGCGTGAGATAAGCTGGGGCAGCATAGATGATAAACCGGTATTTGCCGACGGGCATCCCTGGGATATCGCGGATGAAATGGCAAGGCAGGGGATCGATCTTAACAGGCCCGATTGGAGAAACCTTTCATATTTTACGGGGAACAGAGTCACAGACTGTGTAAGCTTCGTGGAAAGCGAAACGGATAAATGGCTTGCGGATTACGGATATGTAAGGAAGGGCATGTATTATGATCATACCGCCGAAGAAGATAAGCATCATACCGTTGCGCTTTTCTGCCACGGCGGGTCTTCAAGTGCGGCGATAGGCCATATCCTTAATCTTCCCTTTCCGTATGTATGCGCAGTGCTGCATATGGATTTTACCGGGATAACAATACTGCGTATGGATAATAGTGCGGGCGCGGGAACTCTGCCATGTCTTGAACTGGCAAATGACTGCAGGCATCTAAGGGAGATATCATGATAAAAACAAAAGAACCTGTCAGCGAAGAACTAAGAAATAAACTTGACTGCCTTGAAAGAAATTTAAAAGAAATTAAGTCTCTTGCGGTGGGTTTTTCGGGAGGGGTTGATTCTGCCTTCCTTCTTTATGCCGCACGCGAAGTACTGGGAGATAATGTGATAGCCGTAACAAATTCCGATGCATCCATTCCCGGGCGTGAGCTTGACGAGGCAAGGGAATTCTGTGAAAAATACGGGATACGTCAGGTGGTCTGCTCTGTGGATCCGATGAAAGAAGAGGAATACAGGAACAACGGTCCCGAAAGGTGCTATTTCTGCAAGCGCGGTATCTTTTCTGAAATAAAGCGCATCGCATTAGAAAACGGTATATCAAACGTGGCCGAAGGCTCCAACATGGACGATCTTTCGGATTACCGGCCGGGACTTCGCGCGATAGAAGAGCTTTCGGTAAAGAGTCCCTTAAGGGAAGCCGGGCTTTATAAAGCGGATATAAGGGAGCTTTCAAAAGCAATGGGACTGCCCACATTTAATAAGCCGGCGTATGCCTGCCTTGCATCAAGGTTCGTTTACGGGGAAGAGATCACGAAAGAGAAGCTTCACATGATAGAGCTTGCCGAGCAGTTTCTTATAGAGAACGGGTTCTGTGAGGAACGTGTGAGGATACACGGAGACATCGCAAGGATCGAAGTACCCCCAAAGGATATTCCGAGGCTTGCAGGAGATGAGATCCGTGAGGCCGTATATAAGCGCTTTAAGGAGATCGGCTTTAAGTTTGTTGCGCTTGATATGTGCGGATACCGCCGCGGGAGCATGAATGAAACCTTAAAAAAGGATAGTTAAGTCGTAAGTATGGTACCGGCGAAGAACCTGTCAAGTGAATCAAGCAGGGCGTCCCTCGGCATTGATTTAAGGAGATAACCGTCGGGCCTGCGCTCTAATATCTTCATTACGCTTTCCCTGTAGTTCTTGCCCGTTAAAAAGATGATGGGTATGCCATCGTTGCGGGGATTTAGGCGTATCCTTTCCATTACCTGGTATCCGTTCATCACGGGCATCTGGTAGTCAAGAAGTATAAGGTCCGGCCTTGACTTTTCAAGGTAGGAAAGCGCGTCCATTCCGGAGCGGACACAGTCAACACAGTAGTCCTCCGACAGCCATCTGTCGATTATCGTAAGAAAATCGATATCGTCATCTATAACAAGTATGTTTTTCCTGCGTTTGTATTCAACCTGGATATCGGAATACTTAAGCATATCCGCCGTCATCTTGTTTAAGTCGACCGGACGCGGATATACGGTGGTTATATAGTTGCTGTCATGAACCTTGCGCGCAGCATCTATGTCGATGGGGTCGCCCGTTAAGCACAGGGTCTTGTTATCATCACGGCACATTTCCGTAAGCATCGTGCTTACAAGCTTGATGTGGTCGATATCTCCCGAAGGATAATAAATGATAAGGTTAGATTCATAACGGTGGGCAAGGATGACCTCGGGCATATCCTTAACGGGTATTACCGTAAAGCCCGCATCCTGAAGACGTTTTATCAGCATCGGTTTCGTGCTTTACAAGATTATAGGTTTCGTTTCCCATCGGGGCATCGGGATAACCGATAAGATCAGCCCGCTCTTCCTTCCATGCAAGGCCCGCGAGAAAATCGATATCGCCGTCAAGGAGCATCTGATACAGATCGCCGAACTCACCGTAAACATACTCGTACTGCCATCCGCTGTACTCGGAAAGCTTCTGATAGTATTCATAGGCATATCCGGTCTTGACAGTGTCCGGCCGGGCGCCTTCCTGAAATACCTCATTTTCATAGTATCCGACACGGACCGTCCTGCTGTCGGTATCAGAAGCCATTATTCTGTTTGGGATCACAAGCCATGCAATGACAGCAATGCACAGCAATACAACCGGCTTTTTCTTCATATGATCTCCTTTCGCGGTTAAGGTCCCCTAAAGGCTGCGCATGTTTCAGTTAATGTTATATTTGATCTTTTCCTCGTCGCTCAACTTTGCGCCCGGGAATTGTTTTTGTGCTTCTTTGATAAGAGCTTTGTAATCCTTGTAAAAGGTCCTTTCGACGGTTTTGCGGTCAGTGCTCAGAAGTATGGAATCATTTGACTTAAGATATAAAAGTCCGCGGCTTGCATATGCTACACAGCCGTATCCCTTTGTCTCAAGCAGGTACAGCCCGTAACCCTGACAAATGGCCATAAGTCCGCTGTCTTCATCGCATACGATATGATCTATAGTGGCCGGGCTGTCCATCGTACATACTATCTTTTTCCCAGCCATATCGAGGATACGTATGCGGTAATCATCACCCTGCATCACTAAATGTGTCCCGTCGTCGGTAAACGATACATAGGATTTTAAGTATGACTTAAGCGGTATGGCGGCAACGGTTTCGTATGTTTGTGCATCAGCCACCCTCAATATTCCATCCATGCAGCACAGAGCAATGTATTTATCGTCGGGACTTATTGCGGCGCATATCTTATCATAGCTTCCCGCGGCGAGCCGGTAATCATCCGGAAGATCGGTTCTGCTGCCGTTCGCGGTATTTATGACATACATGCTTTCATTGTTCTGAAGCACGAATGCTTTGCTGCCGTCATTTAAAACAAATACCTTGTTGATAAGACCGTCGGCCGTATAGCTGCAGATACTGTGCCCGTCGGCAGAATCAAACACTATCATATCCTTTGAACTCCAGAATGCCGCTATTGAGCCGTCCGGTGTGACATAATCGCTGTCCGAATGGTAGTTAAAGCCGTAGTCTTCGATGTTTATCAGGGTTTCTTTTTTTTCATTAAGATCGACTGTATGCAATCCTGTCATATCAGAGAAGTAAGCCTTTCCGGGACGGAGCCTTATCGATCTTATTATTTCTTCACCGTCAAAAGAGTACAGTTCCCTGCCGTCTTTATCCACAAAGACCAGGGATTCAAAATCACCCTGCGGACTTACCGCATAATACGATCCGTCGGAAGATACAGCCTTGGGAAAGATACTTTCTTCAAATTTGGCATGATCCTCTATATCCGGTGCCGAATGCCAGGTGAGCACGTGCAGGTCAGGTGAAAGGAATGAAGAATATATGATCTTGTCTTTTAATACAAGCCACCCTTTTATGCCTTCTTCGGTCTCTATCGCGTATTCCTGGACTATACGGCCACTTGCAAAATCGATAAGATCTATGCCGCCTTCCCTGTATCCTACCTGTCCAAAGGAGTTTGCTGCCCTTACCGATAAGGCAAATGCATCTCCCGGAAGGGAAAATGATGCCCGTAACTGTCCTGTTTCTTCATCAAGAGTAAAAGCTTCCGAGTCAATGGTGATGACGATATCTTTTTTATATGTATTTTCATCCTGGTATTTATGAGCCTTTATTATGGTGCTGAAGGAAAGGCTGTTCCTCACGTGAGCATCGATATCCGAGGACCATAACCTCTCACCGGTGGTCGTTACAAGATCGACGACAACGTGGTTGACCCCTTCTTTTAAGGCATCGGGGTTGCAGCTTATCGCCGCGATATTGCCGTCGGGTGTTACGCAGCAGTCAAGATAATAAGCTTCCGAAAGATCTATATCGATAAGCTCCTCATTAACCGGATCGAGAACGGAAATGCAGGTCTTTAACACATCGGAGTTATAGTGGGGCGTGATAAGGCGCTTTATTTCAGTGTCGTATTTTCCGCGTTCTATATAGTCACTTCCGCTGGTATTTTCAAATGTTTTCCTTATCTGTCCGCTGTCCGCATCAAGTATGCTTATGTTTTCCCTGCAGATGACCGCAACGGTTCCGTCATTTTCAAATGTTTCCACCTTTTCCACGGTGCCTTCAAACTCTTTTTTGAACTTAACGTTTCCGTCGTAGTCATACTTGGTCACCGCATCGGATACGGCGACATAAACTCCGGTGTCATCCGCATCCGCGCCCTTTACATTAGTGTAAAAGCCGGAGTCATTGACCGCAGGATCGATACTGAGCTTTAATGACCAGTCCTCAACATTCCATATATAAACTTTGCTGCTGCTGTCGGTAGTTATGATCATGCTCTTGTCATCGGTGCAATACATGTAGTAGACAGCCAGATCATGGGAAAGTATGCGGTCAAAGGTCATGGTCGATCCGTTATCGTACGCATACAGCGCCCGGCTTAAGGCATACTCGGCATCGGCTACATAAGGCCTGTCGTTATC
>JAILJC010000096.1 GCA_024694965.1 Lachnospiraceae bacterium | reverse complement strand
AACTTCAACCCTGTCGCCAAGCATTGCGCCCACCTTCTTGCGGCCGGTCTCGATCTTTTCGTCGGCACCCTTTATCACAACGAGCTTCTTGTCCGACTTAACGTTACTCGTTATCGAGCCCGCGCCCATATGAGCCTTGTAACCCAGGATAGAATCACCCACATAATTGTAATGAGGAACCTGCACATTATCAAACAGGATAACATTCTTAAGCTCTGTTGAGTTGCCGACAACACAGTTATCGCCGACAAGCGCCGAACCCCTGACAAACGCTCCGGGACGCACCTCGGTACCGTGCCCTATTATGCAGGGACCCGCTATATAGTTGTTCGGATAGCGCTTCGCATCCTTTGCGATCCACACATCCTCTTCGGGATGATCGTATTCATCCGCAGGGAGCGCTGCACCGATCTCAAGGATCAGGGCCTTGATTCCCTCAAGTGCCTCCCACGGGTATGTGAACTGTTTAAGATAGTCCGCTGCCTTTGTGTGGGACAGGTCGTATAAATCGGTAATTTTGCAATCCATATCACTACCCCCTTATCTTCTGTAAATGACCGGATGTTTTCATCGCGGCTATGATCTCATCAACACACTTCTCACAATCCTTGTAGGTTGCGGCCTCCGACATTACCCTGAGTACGGGCTCTGTACCAGATGCACGAAGGAGCACGCGGCCGTCATTGCCAAGGTAGGCTTCCGTATCCTTTACTGCCTGTTTAACCGCGGGATCGTCAAGCGTCTTTTCCTTGTCGTCAACCTCAACGTTCTTAAGTACCTGGGGATACATCTTAACTTCGGAAGCGAGCACCGAAAGCGGAAGCTGGGTCTCGACCATGACTGTCATAAGCATGATAGCCGTAACAAGTCCGTCACCCGTATGAGCGTATTTCCTGAAGATGACGTGGCCCGACTGCTCACCTCCGAGCATGTGGTTGTTTTCCTTCATATTTTCATATACATATCTGTCGCCGACCTTGGTCTTCTCGTAGTCGATGCCGATATTGTCAAAAGCCTTATAAAGACCGAAATTGGACATTACGGTGGTAACTACCGTATTGCTCGGCAGCATTCCCTTGCTCTTAAAATGCTTTGCGCAGATATACATTATCGTATCGCCGTTTACGACATCGCCGTATTCATCGACCGCAAGACACCTGTCGGCATCACCGTCAAAGGCAAAGCCCACGTCCACCTTATTATCGCGGACATACTTCTGCAGCCCTTCGATATGTGTGGAACCTGCGTTTAAGTTGATGTTGACGCCGTCCGGTGTATTGTTCATAACGTAATTCTTGGCTCCCAGTGCATCAAACACGGCGCGTCCGATCATCCACGCGCTTCCGTTCGCGCAATCAAGTGCGACCTTGCGATTCTCAAATGATACGGGAGCTATCGAGGTGAGGTAACCTATGTAGCGGTTCCTTCCCGAGTAAAAGTCGATCGTCTGGCCTATCTTGTCATCCGTTGCGAACTTTACATCGTCGATCTCACCGTCAATATAACGCTCGACCATATCCTGGACATCGTCCTCCATCTTCTCGCCTTCGCCGTTTAAGAGCTTGATCCCGTTGTCATAGAAGGGGTTATGGCTTGCGGATATCATGATGCCGCAGTCAAAGCCTTCCGTCCTTGTGATATAGCTTACGCAGGGAGTCGTCGTAACGTGCAGCAGATAGCAGTTGCCGCCCGTAGACGTGATGCCTGCGGCAAGAGCGTTCTCATACATATAGGAAGAACGCCTTGTGTCCTTTCCGATAACGATCTTAGCCGGTTTTTCCTTGCTGTAGTACCAGCCCAAGAACTGTCCGGTTTTGAATGCATGCTCGGCCGTGAGTACCACGCCCGCCTTTCCACGGAACCCGTCCGTACCGAAATACTTACCCATAGTCTTTTTCTCCTTTTTTGCGGGATTACCGTTACCGCTCTTTGCCTCTTTTGTCCTGCCGTCGTACGGACGCTTCGTACCAGAGGGGATGAGCCACAGCTTTCCTTCCTTTTTGGCGCCGGTTATCTTGCCGTCACGGCACAGCATCGTGATGCGCCTTTCGGTCATATCCCATTTAACGGCAGCCTCGTGAACATCGATATACTTCATTCCTGCTTCCTTTCTGCGGGCATTTGGACTGCGCGGCAAAACCCTGCGCACAAAAAATACCTGCGGCAAATGAAACATATATGTACATTTCATTTGTACCGCAGGTATTGTCATTTGTCAAGTTATATCGGCGTCAAATGTCAAGTTATAAGGTTTGTATCTTGATATTTGTTTCTTGACTTTTATTTACTTGGCTTAGCAATAGTGAATTTCACGGCCTTGGTGCTATAGTAGGTTCCCTTACCCTTTATAAGCACAACTGCCTTCTTGCCCGGGCTTACATTGTTGTAATATCCAACTATCTCGTAATCAGCATCCGTAAGCACCTTGAGGTTCTTGCCGCTTCCTACGGTAACCTTTATGGCAGGAGTTACCGGGCTTCCCGTATATGCGCAAGGCTGTGCCTTTCCGCTTTCATCCGGATTAACGATCACTTTCGCCGTTGAAACATCCGTTTCGGTATTTTTGTCGACTATCCTGTAAAAGATCTCGTCCGACTCGCCGATGCTGCCCTCATAATTTCCCGTCGGATTTCCTTCGCGGTCAAGCGCTGCGCTGATGATCACCTGAACCTTAGTACCCGCCGGAGGGGCTTCCGATCCGTCCTCGGGGATACACAGGATCGTATAATCCTTATTAAGCTTAAGCTTCATATCCCTGAAATCCTTCTTATTATAAAACTTAACCTTCGTATTCGCATACTTGCCGCCGGTCTTGTTATACGGAACGTCACTTATGGTAACGATCAGGTCATTAAGGTTACATCTTGTTATGGCAAACCTCTTAACAACACCCTTCTTCATATCGGGTGTATCGGCAAACACGTAATTGCCCTTACCCTTTATGATCACCTGAGGGGCGATATCCTTGCCGTTCTTCGGATTCTTCGCATCAGCAGCGGCAACTGCCTTATTATTCTTATAGCTTACCGAATAATCCTTGCCCTGAACAAGCGTCCTGCACTCAGCCACACCGCTGTTGTTTACGATCGTCGCAGTAACGGTCACACCGGGCTTTATCGCTTCATTTGTAAAAGCATAAGAATCACTCGCCAGGGTTACCGTATAGTTGCTCGAAAGTGTATATTTTCCGTTTATCTTAAAGGTCTTTGTTACGCTTCCGCCGCAGATCCCGGTATAGTTCCCACTATCATCCGTTATGCCCTCATATATAACTGTAGCAGTTCCAAGATCATAATTGTTTTGGTAGGTAACCTTGTAATCCGTACCTTCAACAAGCTTAACCGGGTCTTTTCCGACTTTACATGTAAGTTCAGTATTCTGCACTATTGCAGCACCGCCGGCATAAGGCATTGACTTCTTGAACCCGTTTATCTTAACCTTGTTCATAGGAACCTTGTCATCGGGTATGGGCTTCGGATCCGGAGTGGGCGTAGGTGTCGGCGTAGGATCGGGATCCGGTGTCGCAGATCCGGTTACCGTTACAGTACAGGTCGCACTGTAGTTGCCTTCAACCGTACTTACGGTCACCGTTGCCGTGCCGGCTTTCACACCGCTTACCCATAAGGCGTTGTCATATCCGTACCTGTCACCGCTTTCATAGACATTTATAATTGCCTGGTCTGCTTCGGATACATAGTAAGCAAACTCCTTATTTGTTGCGGTTCCGGGAAGAATATTAGGCCTTAATTTAAACCTGTCGCCTGCCTTTACGGTTTCCGCCGTCTTATTAAGCTTTATGCCCGTAACGGCAACAGTCTCGCCATAGTGCATGGTCACACCTGCAGGCATAGTATTACCGAGAGCATCCCACTGCTCTTTAGTACCGGCATAGTATACGTCCTTTAGTTTGTCATCAAGGCTGTAGTGTTCCGTTTCGGTAAAGTCATGCCCCTCCATTGCATTTACAGGGAGATAAAGGGTTACAACTCCCGCATCATTCATAGCCGTGGTCGTCCCTATAAAACCACGCGCATTGCACCTGTAATCATCATTTTTATACCGATCATTAAGATGCCTGAAATCAAAACCGCGGACATCAAGCGTTGTAAGCTTGGGGCATCCTGCAAACATGTCCTGCATTGTTTCGACGCCCAAAGTATCGAAACCGCTGACGTCAATACTCTCCAGGTTACTGTTGCCTTCAAACATGTCATTCATAAACTGGGCGCTGCTCGTATCAAAACCCGATACGTCCAACGTACTTACACGTGTCCTTTGGAA